>JAGAJN010000006.1 GCA_017828975.1 Oscillospiraceae bacterium
GAGGATTATTTTTACAGGCTGCTGACCTACGATGAACCGGTTATGCCTTGGAATGAATGATTGGGAAGATTAATGCCCTCCGCTGATTTGGTCGGCGGAGGGCTGGGTTGTTTATGGACGGGGGAGGGTTTGACGGTTACGTTTTGTGTGAGTAATTCAAAACGACCCTGTCGTAATGTGTCGTAAAACACATTTGTGTGAGTATTGTGTGAGTGATTGCACATAAAGCCAATAACAGCGTGCTTTGCGAGGTTTCAACCCGAAAATTATTATTTTGATCCCGTATACTGTAAAAAGTATGCGGGATTTTTTGTTTATAATAGCCAAAATTTTTTTCCAAGCGTCCTGATGTAAGTCAGGGCGTTTTTGTTTCAGGAGGTCTATATATGAGTAATGTGACTACCGCCCGGAGCGGCATAGAAAAGATTATAGAGATAATGAATCAAGATATGGTATATATACCCAAAGCGGTAAAAAGCCCGTAAACAAAAGTGAGAAGGTCGCAGAAAAACTGATGGCTCTCCGAGAAAAGCTTGACAAATCGGTCGAAGCACAGACAGCCGCAGAGAAGAGAACGAAGGGTATTCGTACAGAGATCGCAAAGTGTGAGAAATATCTTCACGATGAGGAAGTTCGTATTCTTGACAGCGTATGTGCGAAAAATAAGCTTTCTTATGCAGAAGTGACAGCGTTTATTGAAGCAGTTACAGAGAAGATGTCTATTCCCGATGCTGCGGAGATTTTGGGTGTAAAAATGTAGGACTTCCATAGAGGAAATCTACTGAATCATTTATCGAATTTTTCTATTGCTTCTGTCGGAGTAAGCAGGGGAACACCAAACTCGGAAAAATCATTGGTATTTCGGGTGATAATGTAGGCACAGTTGTTAGCTATTGCACATTCTGCTAACAATCTGTCTTCAAAATCCTTCGCTTTGGCAATAAAAGCAGCGACAACATTATCGTTGGTTACGGGAAGAATTTTTACAATATCCAGCATATTTCCAAGACATTTGTAGGCGAGCTCAGTATTGTGAGTGTATTTGCGGACAACGTAAAAAATGTCTGTAATTGTCGAAGCGGTAACATATCCAATAATTTTTTTGCTTTCGCAGAGGGACAAAACTTTATGTGACTCTTGAAAATATGGCTCACGTTCGGTTAGAACATCAATAATGATATTGGTATCAATCATTACTTTCATATTTCAGAAAACGCTCCTCTCTCAGAGAAGATTTATCAATATCATATCCCGATAAAATACCGCTTATGGAGTCAACAGCGCTGATCTGAGGATTGCTCATTTTTGCTATGGTTTTTCCGTTTTTGGTGATAAATATATCCTCTTGTATCTGGGTAATAAGCTCAAGATATTTTCCAAAATTGGTTTTAAATTCGGTAGCCGTAATAATCATAGGTATTCCTCCTTTTCAGATTTCCTTACAATAATATTATATGCGATAATTAGAAAAAAGTCAATATATTTAGTGCGAAAACAAAAAGAAATAATTTTAAATCGCACGATTTACAGAAAGGTTGGTAGTGATGACTGGTACAAACAAGGTACATATTCAGGGCGAGATCATAAATGCTCCGGTTGCGGAAAGTGCAGAAAACTATTCAAGGTATGTTTTCACAGTGCGCACATACGGCAAGAGTATTCCCGTAAAGGTTGCCGCCTGGGGATACAGCGATTTTCCCGCCCGTTACAAGATCGGAGATAAGGTTATAGTTTCGGGCAGCAGAGTTACAATTAAGGCAGACGAGGACGGAAAGATGAAATGTTATCCTGTTGTCCGTGCTGAAACCATTATTCTTGAGCATTGAAAGGAGCAGCAGCTATGACCGAATATATCAACAAGGAATTTTACAAGGAAATACCTCCGCAGGAACGCCATTATATCAATCTGTCCGCAGCGGTCGTAAATGCGGTTATGGACAGGCTTACCGCCGAAGGGATTATGTTTTCGGCAACACTCAGCAACTACAAAAATGTTGTAACTGTGCATAATTCTGACAGCGAGAGAGCAGCCGCCATTGTAGGTGAGCTTATGCCCCAAAAAAATTCAGATACCCGCATTATTGGAAATGCTGACTATCGGTCTATCTCGGATAAGCGTTATATAAATATGGACGCTGATACGGCGTTAAAGGTAGCAGCTGTGTTATCGGGGGATAATTCCAGCCGTTTCTCAGGACGGATAATTGGCGATAAGGCAACTATTACAGTAAGTGGTGACAAAAATGCCGTGAATGTTCGCAGAATTGCTGACAACATAAAGAATGCCGACCTGCTTGCCGAACTTGACAATTCGGGCTTTGAACGTGTGAATCTCAATAACGGTTTTGTAAACTTCCGCAATACCTTCACCGGTGCTGTTGAGGGCTTTGACAGCCTTGATACTCTGAGAAGATAATAATGATAAATGTTTGCAATAATATGGAGTGAATAGAATGAATACACTGGTTTTCCCGTCAAGCTATTTTTCAGATAATAAGGTAGACCAAGAACTGGAAGCAGAGTATTATGCTGCCGCCGAAACAGGGCTTTTTGATATAGTTTTGTTTTCGTATGATAAATGGTTCAATGAGGGTGTACTTAAGCTTAACAAGCATTTTGAAAGATCTGTTTCTGCCGTATACAGAGGCTGGATGATGAAGCCGAACAATATAAGGCTTTTTGTTATGAACTGAAAAGCAATAATATTGATCTGCTGACATCTCCCGATTTATATGAACTGTTTCATATTTTTCCGAATATATATCCTTCATTGGAGCAGGACACAGCTAAGATTATATTCCGATGGCGAAAAAGTATCTCTTGAAGAGGTGAAGAATCGCTTTGACAGGTTTATGGTGAAGGATTTTGTTATCGCTGCATTTGCTGTCCGCAGAAAAGTCAGAAAGTAAGATGTAACCCCCATAATAAAACAGAACAGCCGAGCTGATGATTTTAGCTCGGCTGTTCTGTGTTATTGTATGTTTGTCGGATTTATGCCAGCAGATTCAAAACCGACGACTGTTTTTCCTTCATTTTGGAAACCATAGCCCGATTTGTTTCATCAAGCAGCTGATGCTTTGTGTACTCGGCATACTGCTTCGGAATATCCGCATCTCTTATCCGTGACTCGGAGGCGGTGAGATTTTCGATATAGACCTCGCTGTTGGTGCGGGAATGGAGGGAACGGTTCTCGTTTGCGCCCGAAACGGCTCTTGCTCTTGAAAGGTATTCCTCCGCATACGCCAGCCTGTCGATTGCCTTCAAGGCTCTTTCCACCGTAGTTACGCCCGTGGTGTTTATGCGCATGAGATGCTCGTCAAGGCGTGTCTTTTCGTAGATGATATAGCTGTCCGTCCGCCTTCCCGTATGGATACCTATCTCGTCATCGTCCTCACGGTCAACGCCGCCGTAAACAAGGGCATCGGCAGCCGTCCCGGTAAATTTGTTGAAAACATAATCGCCGTTCTTAGCTGTGTAGAACATAAGATGTCCGTTTCTGTGACCTGTTCTTACAACAGAGCCCATATCCTCGAAGCTTCTGTTGAGAGTGTCCGCCAGCTCGTCTAAGGTGTATGCGCCGTGGGGGATATTCAGGCTGTACGGAACATTGTCCAGCTCAAATCCGAAGGTGTCGTTGCTGCTGTTTATAACAATACCGTCGGAAAGGTCGGGCTTGCCCATAAACATGGAGGGCTGGGGCGACTTTGAGGCATCATAGAAAATCCTGTAAGCGGCGTTTCCTCTGACACCGTCAACTATTGCCGTAATCTTTTCGTTTCGTCCGTCGTCGGGCAGCTTGCACCAGAACACCAGCTTGTCGGAGCTGGAAATACCCGTATTATTTTCGGGAACGCCTAGCTCGGAAAGTCCCACGGAAACGTTGAAAAAGTCAGCGGGGAAGTGCTTGCCATCCTTGTCGGTAATTCCTGCAAACTGTTCCCGACCCTTCTGTTCGATAATATCCGCAAGCTCCTGCCTGTCGTAATCTCCCGCAGGTATGGTGAATTCTATCTTTGATATGTCGCCGTCGTAATTCAGGTCGAAAATAACTGTGTCGTTAAGCCCCGTGTAGATGGTGACGTTCTTGCCCGACTCCAGCTCATCGGCGGTTTGCGGCTCAAGGCTGTTTCTGCCGACGATGTAGGACAGCTTGCTGCCCATAGTTGTTCCGGGGGTTTCCGTGTGGACCTTTATGCTGTTGTAGCTTGCGTCCTGAAATACCTTATCGAAAAGCCGTCCGCTGAAATTGCTTATAGACCGTGAATCGGAGGGCGAGGCGCCTCTTATGCCGATGCGTCCGCCCGAAACGAACACCTCCAGCTCATTTGCCCCGAGAAGAGTGTCGATGGAGCTTTGCAGCGCCGCAGCAAGCGTATCTGCCGTATATGTCCCCGGTGGAACGGAAATTTCAGCCTTGCCCGAAACGGGATTTCCGCCGACTGTTGTGGCATAGTCAAAGGACATTTTGTTGTCATAGTCTGAGATGGTCATGGTGCCGATATTTGTTCTGCCGCTGATAGTGCAGCGGACGTCCGTCCTTTTGACGGTGGTTTCCTTGCTGACCGATACTGCCCGCTTGAACACGGGAGATGTGTTTGCGGGACTCATGGAGATGGTAGCGGAATTTCCCTTGTCATCGGTGGTCATGACCAGCTGAGAGCCGCTCAGCGAAACCGTAAGCCCCTTTCCGCTCATGCCGTTTTGCAGCTGAGAAAGGATAGCGTTCATTCCCGCCGTTCCCGAATAGCTGCCCTCGGTCAGGTCGAATTCCGCCGTATTTCCCCCGACAACGAGGGCGACGTGCTTGTTTGAGCTTGTTATCTCAATGCCCTTGCCCAAAAAAAGCGTGCCGAAATTGCTGTTTGTTATCCTTCCGGGATAAAGCACCTTGTTTGTGGACGGGTCAACAGTTCCGCCGCTGCCGACGCTTGCCTTTGAGATGTATTTGTCAATGCCCGCAGTTCCCCCAAGGTCGGTAAGGGAATAGCCGTCGCCGCCCTTTTTGGTCTTGAAGGTAAGTCCGCTTGAGGAATAGCTAACGGAAATTTCGTCGCAAAGGTCGGGGTCGGCGTTGATGGCTTCGCTGAGCTTTGCGGTGACCTCTGCGGGTGTGGAATATGTCCCGTCGGGGATAATGAGGGACACATTTTTTGTGCCGTTTGCGGGAGATGTGTATCGGAAGGTCACCGAATTGTTTGCCGAAGTCACCGTCATGGGAAAATGCGAGCTGAAGCCTGCTGCGGTAAGCGTTGCGGGATTTTCGATCTTGCCTGTTGCGGGGTTATAGTTGGGATTTCCCGCTGTGGCGGCAACTACCTTTGTCATGTGGATATTGCAGGTGCTTGACGGGCTGACGGTAATGTTCCCCGATTCGGCATAGGGTCCCTTGAAAACAAGGGCATTTCCGCTGACGGTCACGGTGGTTTTTGGTGTTCCGCCGTCTTTTTCGGCAATAAGCCTGTTAAGCTCCGAAGCAATTTCGGAGATGCTTGAATACTCCTTATGGGTAAGCGTCAGATTGTAATCGGTCTGACCTGCCTTGAAGATAAATTTGTCATTGGTCGAGTCAACGGTAAAGGGTATCTGCGTGTTGGCTTTTGGAATGGTCAGCTTTGAGGGAATGTACACTCTGTTATGCTCAATGTCGATAACGGCGTCCGCATTTGAAGCAAGGGAGGACTTGCTTGCCGTATACGCCATATCGCAGGCTGCGGGGGTTATGGAAACGCCGTCACCCTCGGCTGTTGTTGTGATGATAAGGCTGTTTCCGTCAGCCCTTGCAGTTGCGCTGCCGCCCAGCTTGCTGTTGATGAAGCTGACAGCCTGGGACGCTGTGGAGCCTTTCGGCACAGTTATGTTAAAGGTTTTCGAGCCTGATTTGTCCGTTACGGAAAAGGCAAGGTTAATGTCCCGAAGAGATTTATTTGCAGCGGTAAACTGCGTAAGAACGTCCTTCATGGTCATTGATGCGGGGAAGGTGTCGGTGTATTCATCTCCGACTATGGACTCGCTGGGGTCGTTATAGATCTCCCTGCCGTTTTCAAAGGTGACAACAGCCTTGTTGTAGCTAAGGTAGCTGCCCTGCTGCTGGCTTGACGAGGTGGTATCGTTTCGGTAGCTGACCACATTTACCGAATTTCCCGCAGTTGAGGTAACAGCGGGCTTTCCCGAGGGCATGGTACCCGTTTCGGTGACATAGGTCTTTTCCGAGCCGTTTGATATTGAATAGCTGTCATTGTAATAAACTCCGCCGATAAGCCTGTCATAGCCCGAAGCCGATGAGGACGCAGTTATCCCGCTTATGTCCGCTCCGTCATATTTAACGGCGGACAGGGTGATGTTCTTTCCCACGGTAAATTGAAGCTTTCCCGCAAGGTCGGGGGCGGAAGCGGCTATTTCGCTGTTTAGCACGGTTTCCAGAGCCGATGCGCCGTATGTGCCTGCGGGAATGGTGATGTTAAGCGTTTTGTTCCCGCCGTCGGCAGTGATGTTGAACACAAGCTCATTTTCGTCGGGCGGTATGACAATGCTTGGATCAAGGTCCTTCTTTGAGGTGAGGTAGGCTGACTGAAATTTTGAAGCAGTCACGGAGGGATTGAGCTTGTTGAGATTTCCCGCATCAAAAAGGTCGTAGACCATATATTGGCTGGGAGCCTGACTTTCCACCAGGTCCACGCTGCACTTGTCACCGAACTGCTCGGACTTTATCTCAATGCAGCCCGATGTGTTTATCTCCGCCTTAAAGGGCAGACCGTCCAGCTGCTCGTTTATTCTTGCCGCAATGTCGGTGGGTGCGCCGTACACTCTTTCGTTTTCTCCGTCATCGAGAAGCTTTACTGTTACCCTGCGGCTGTCCTGTGAGCCGTCGTCTGCGTACCATTTCAGGTCAAGGGTGAAATAGTCGTTGCGTCCCCTAACAATTTCCGTGTTGGCAAGGAGTACCCTTTTGCCCGACAGAACGGACGCTTTATTGTCGGTGTAACCGTAATTTGCAATATCATAAATGGGAGAGGTCTTGTTGTCCATTTTCAGGAAATTTCCCGTAAGTCCCGTAATGGTTTCCGTGCTGGCAAGACCGATTATCTTGCCGCCTTCCTTGTTCGTTTCGGCAACTGCACGGACATTCCCGGGGATTCCCGATGCTTCAAGCTTGCTGTTGATGTGGTCGATAAGCTCCAATCTGGTGTATCTTCCGGGGTCGAGGGTGATGGAATGAACAGTATCGTCATCGCCCAGACGGAAGGACATAACATCGTTTTCGCCGCTGAATATTTCCAGCTTTGCTTCATCTGTCGTGAACATTGTAACGCCCAGCAGATGACCGTCCGCCGAGCCTATTTTTGAATCATAGAAAAGGCTTGCCCCGGGACCGCCGATATAGTCAAGACGTCCCGGCTCTGTCTGCATGGTGAACTGATTTTGCTCGTTAAGACCGATTATAAGATTTGGTGCCTTTTCAAAGAGTATTGTATCTATCATATCCGCAAGCTCGGCAGGGTCATAAGTGCCGTAAGGAATGTCAATGGAAAATTCCTGCTGCTTGCCGTCAATGGTATATCCGATAACTGCGGGAGTGTTTGAGCCGGTTATCTCAATTGGCTTGTCGTGGACAACGACGCCTTCGTTCAGCCCGTAGGATTTCATATGCTTCTCAAAAAGGGGAAGCTCGTTGAAATTATGTGTATCGGTAATGTGACCTATCTCGTCGATAAGCTGCTGATATTCGCAGTCGATGGCATCTCTGTCAACATCGGTATAGGTGCCGTTTGCAGCCTGAACAGCCAGCTGCTCCAGCCTGTGAAGAATGTTGTGTATCTCCTGTGCGGAGCCGTCCTGAGAATGGAGGTAGCTGATGCCGTCATCAATATTTTTTACGCCCTGCTGAAGTCCCGCAATGATAGTGCGCATTTTTTCGGACACAGCAAGCCCCGCCGCATCATCGGCAGCGTTGTTTATCCTGTATCCGCTTGCAAGCTTTTCAATAGATTTCTGAAGCTTTGTGGTATTCCTTTTGCTGCGGTTAATGAGCGGGTCTGAGCCTGAGAAATTATTGATGGTCATCGAAACACTTCCTTTGTTCACAGGGGCTTTTTTCAAAACGGTCACACTTCATCTTATATTATATTGGCAGGAAATGAGATTACTTTAGCGATTTTACATAAATTTCAATTTTCTTGTCCGAAACAGCGGTTATTTTTAATGTGAAGAGTGAAAAGTGGAAAGTGAAATTTTTCAGTAAATCCAACAAACCATTGTAGGGGACGCATCTCGTCCCGCAGATACGCACTATTTTTTTAAGTTTCAGCTTTGTCAGCAACATATCAAATGATATTGTCAATATCCCTTGACACATTTTCTACCCAAAATCCAAAATTGCTTTGGAATCAGCTCTCCGAAATGGAACAAATATCCATGGAGCGTAGCGAAATGGATATTTGTTCCATTTCGGGCGTCGCCCGGTCAGGC
>JAGAJN010000032.1 GCA_017828975.1 Oscillospiraceae bacterium
GTAAAGCAGGGTAAAGAGGGTGGGGTGAAAGGAAAGGGGATTGCAAAGGGGGAAACGTTAGGGGCGGGGGAAACTCCCTGCTTTGCGTTAGGGTTTGTTGTGTCCCCCGCCCATATAGTTTCCCCCTTTGCGGTAGAGCCACAAAAGAAACAAAAGTCACAAAGGGGTTGAGAGAAAAGAATGTGTAGCAAAAAATGCAAATTACACAATACTCACCATAGAAATATGCTTGCAAAAATAGTCTATATGCTGATAGAAAATTAGTATTAGTGTTGAATATTGAGGAAATACCCACCTAACAATTCTATGTTCAATTCAACTCTCAACTTTCAACACTCAACACTAAAATTTAAATTTATCGCATTTTTTCTTGACTTAGACATAATAATGTGTTATAATTTAATGTCAGATTATATTCTGAGGTTACAAAAGAAATACAAATTATGCCGTCACGGTTACAGTTTGGCTTTTTATGTTGACATATCCGTGGCAGGCTGTTATTATAATTATAAATCTGAACCAAGGAGGAATAAGCTTGAACGGCGATACTGCTAACCTTTGCCCCGGCTGTATGGAACCCCGAGCGGACGGCGCTGAAAACTGTATGCTGTGCGGATATAACGAGCATACCCCGTATCTGCCGTCATATCTGCCGCCGAGATATATGCTCTGCGAACGGTATCTGATAGGAAAGCTTCTTAAATATAACGGCGAGGGCGCCGACTATATAGCATATGACACCTATACCGAAAATAAGGTGATAATCAGGGAGTATATGCCCGATACCCTCTGCACAAGAGAGCGTGACAACCCCGAAATTATCCCCAACAAGGAAAGCGTTGCGCCCTATAAGACCTATATGTCCGAGTTTATCGAGCTTAACAAAATGCTCACCAAGATGCGGACACTCAATCATATAGTCAGCTGCACCGAGGTGTTCCAGGCGAACAACACCGCTTATGCCGTGCTGGTTTACGTCAAGGGCATCACACTTATGGAATATCTCCAGGACAATGCGGGGGCGCTTAGCTGGGAGGAAGTCAAGAAGATCTTCCCGCCCATCTTCACTACCCTGTCCCTTGTGCATAATGCGGGACTTGTCCATAGGGGAATTTCTCCCGAAAATATCATAATGAGCGAACGGGGCGAGCTGAAGCTTACGGGATTTTCCATTGCCGATGCCCGAACCGCCAATACAGGGCTGGCAGCCGAGATATATTCGGGCTATGCCGCACCCGAACAGTATTCATCAAACAACTGGCAAGGCACCTGGACGGACGTTTACAGCGTTTCCGCCGTGCTTTACAGAATGTTGACGGGCGTTGTCCCCCCCGAAGCGCCCAGCCGCAAGACCAATGACAACCTTATCGAGCCTGCGGGACTTGACCCCAATGTGCCGAAAAACGTTTCCAAGGTCATAATGAGCGGTCTTAATATGTCGGGCGAAATGCGCATACAGACGGTCACAGAGCTTGTTACGGGACTTTTTGAGCAGCCCGAGTTCTCTCAGTCAAACAAGCTTGGGAACACCTCTGCGACCATCACCTTCAACAGGGACAGTCTGAAATACAGCAGCCGAAATGAGTCCCCCGCCAAGCGTGATATGGGCAAAGCGCCCCTGATAATCATCGGCATAGTAGGCGCAGCGGTCATTCTCGGACTGATGATAGCACTGCTTATCACTCTTGACGACAACAGCAGGTTCGGTATGCAGTCGGGTGCGGGAACAGTCACTGTCATCGGCAGCGATACGACTATGCCCGTGCTGACGGAACCTCCCGTCACCGAACCGACCGTCGCCGCCTCCACACCCGCTCAGCCGTCCACTATATATATAATGAACGACTTCGTGGGAAAGGTCTACGACACCCTGAAAAATTCCGAAACCTATAAGGACAATCTGATATTTGTCCCCGAATATGTCTATAATGAAGCGATACCGAAGGGGATAATCATCTCGCAGTCCATCGAAAAGGGCTCTAATTACACGAAAAATACGGAGCTGAAGCTGGTCATCAGCCTTGGCTCGAAATATGCAGCTGTCCCGGATTATGTGGGAGTGCCCAAGAAGGACTATTTCACCATGCTTGCCGCCGCAGGTATCAAGTATACCGAGGAGCAGGAGGAAACGGTCGATGTGCTGGAGGGCTATGTTATCCGCACCAGCAGGGAGCCGGGTGAAACTCTCGACATTGAGAAGGGCGAGGAGCTTGTTGTATATGTTGCCGTAAATCCCCCCGATCTTACGGTATCCGACGTGACCGAGCCAACGCCTCCCGTCACTACCGAGCCGCCCGCACCCTCCGAAACCACGACACAAGCTGCCACACTTGCAACCGATGACCCGCTTAATCTTATCGTAAGCAGATAAAAAACAAAGAGCATTCCGCCGCTGATACGGTGAAATGCTCTTTTTCGTGTATTCCCATTAAGCAATCAGCATTTTTCAAATCTCCGCAAAAAATTCTACACTCAACATTCAGCACTAAACACTAAAAAAAACCGCCTCCCCTTATGCAGAATCGGAGAGGCGGTATGTGAAAATGCCTTGCGGCATTCCCAATCAATTACAGGATGCGCCAACCGCAGAGCCTAAAATTGGAGCTGTTTATCAGACTTGAACTGACGACCTCATCCTTACCAAGGATGTGCTCTACCAACTGAGCTAAAACAGCATATATATTGTTTTGTCCCAACAATTAAACATTATACTCTATTTCTCTGCAAATGTCAAGCGTTTCACAGAATGTTTACATTTCAAAATGAATAGTTTCCGTCAGAGCGGCGATAATCCCTTCAAACACTAAGAAAGGACTGTTCGATATGAAACTAAGACGGCTTATAAACTCTGCGGATACATTGACACTTGCGATGCTCATAGGCTTCGCAGTCACACTTATACTTACCTCCGTGTCCTCCTTTGCCGAAAGCAGACGGAGCCTTGAGGACAGCGTGTTCAGGCTGCATATCCTTGCAAATTCCGACAGCGAATCGGACCAGGCGCTGAAGCTGAAGGTCCGTGACGCAGTTCTTTCGGAAGTTCCCGAGCTTTTCGGGGACTGCCAAAGCAAGTCGGAAGCAGAAGCCGCTGCCGCCGAAAATATGCCGCAAATCGTGGAAACGGCAGAGCGCACACTTCGGGAAAACGGCTGTGACTGCGGCGTTTCGGCGGAGATATGCGAGATGTATTTCGACGACCGCACCTACGGGAACATTGTTATGCCGTCGGGAGAATACAGCGCCCTGCGTATCACCATCGGGGACGCAAATGGGAAAAACTGGTGGTGTGTGATGTTCCCGTCCCTGTGTCTGCCCGCAGCCATGGATTTTGAGGGACTTGCGGAGGAAAGCGAGGGCTATTTCACCGACGAGGAATTGTACATTCTGGAAAATCACAGCGAGTATGAGGTGAGATTTTACTTTGCGGAGCTGTTCGACAAACTGCTTAATAATGTTGAGTGTTGAATTTAATTTGTTAAGTGGAGTTATTATTTTAATTCATCATTCATCACTCAACATTTAACACTAAATAAAAATCCCGAAACCGTTTGGCTTCGGGAGTTTTTTGTGGAGCGGATTACGGGGCTCGAACCCGCTACCTCCACCTTGGCAAGGTGGCGCTCTACCAGATGAGCTAAATCCGCATATAAAGAGCACAACTATTGCCATGCTCAATATGGTGCCTCCGGACGGAATCGAACCATCGACACGGGGATTTTCAGTCCCCTGCTCTACCGACTGAGCTACAGAGGCATAATCGCTTTCACTATTGCAAAAACGATTAATGGCGACCTGGATGGGACTCGAACCCACGACCTCCGCCGTGACAGGGCGGCGTTCTAACCAGCTGAACTACCAGGCCAAAACCGAACACTTTTGCATTCGGTTTGGTGGAAACTATAGGGCTCGAACCTATGACCCTCTGCTTGTAAGGCAGATGCTCTCCCAGCTGAGCTAAGCTTCCATCTTGTTGTCTTTCGGCTTACCTGCCGTCTGACGACTTTTATATCTTACTACATTTCAAGAGAAAAGTCAAGAGTTTTTTCGCAAAAAAATCCGATTTGTGAGATTTAACAGCCGTTTAACGCAAATTAAGCTATATTTACAGCGTTTTGCACATTGATTTTACCTGTTTTTCACCGAAACAAAAAGTTTCGCCTGTTCTCCAAAAAATCTCCTGAAATGAACATTTTTCCATTTAACAAATCAGCAACAGAAAAGTCAGAAAATATGTTATCTTTTCTTGCAATTTCGTTATATAATGGAGTAAGTAAGTGAGTAACATTTTGTGTCAGGGGGTTTTGCAATGATAAACGTCTGCCTTCCCGGAACAGGCGGCACGATCCCGCTAAAGGACAGGTGGCTGACCTGTCTGTGGATAGAATACAACGGAAAAGCTGCACTCATCGACTGCGGCGAGGGCACACAGATCGCCCTTGCTGAAAGCGGCTGCAAGCTGTCCAAGATAGAAGCGATCTTCATAACCCACGTCCACGCAGACCATATTGCGGGGCTGCCCGGGCTTCTGCTGACTATGGGAAACCACGGCAGAACAGAGCCTGTGACCATCTACGCCCCCATCGGCACCCACTATATTATCGGAAACCTGTGCAGCATCTGCCCCTTTGTCCCCTTTGCGCTGCACGTTAAGGAGCTGGACATTGACGAGGAAGCCCATGCCGAATGGAACGGCTTTGACGTGAACGTCCTCCCCCTGCGCCACACTATGCCCTGTCTGGGATATTCCTTCACAATGCACCGCAGACCTGTGTTTTCCCCCGAAAAAGCGGAGGCTATGGGCATACCCAAGCAGCTTTGGTCGGTGCTGCACAAGGGCGGCGAGATAGAGCTTGACGGACGGAAGATAACCTGTGATATGGTGACCGACGCCGCCCGTGACCCCATAAAGATAACCTATATGACCGATACGCAGTATTTCCCCAAAATGACCGAATTTGCCGAAAGATCCGACCTTCTGGTATGCGAGGGAATGTACGGCGACAACGGCTCGGACGGCAAGGCTCATGAAAAGGGGCATATGCTGTTCGCTCAGTCGGCGGCGGTGGCGGCAGATTCGGGCTCAAAGGAGCTTTGGCTGACCCATTTCAGCCCGTCTATGGACAATCCCTTTGACTATGCGGAGATAGCGCAGGAGATATTCCCGAATACCGTTATTCCCGCTGATGGTATGAAATGTGCGTTGTAATTTTAGTGTTGAATGTTAAGTGATGAGTGTTGAGTTTAACGTGAAATGTAGATTTTTTAGTTTGCCCTCGTATGGAGAACGCCCACCTGACAATCCTACATTTAATTCAACTCTCAACTTTCAACACTCAACACTAAATTCCTATTTGGTCGGACAGATACTTTAAAAAGACAAAAGAACGGCGTTCCCGCACCCCAAAAGGCACGGAAACGCCGTTATTTTTATCTCTCGGAAAGAGGAACATAGTCAACATGCGACTGAACGCCCATATAAGCGGGACGGATTATCTTTCCGCAGTTGATAAGCTCCTCAATGCGGTGTGCTGACCAGCCCGAGATCCTCGCAATGGCAAAAAGCGGAGTGTACAGCTCCAGCGGCAGATTGAGCATATTGTAAACAAAGCCGCTGTAAAAGTCGATATTCGCGCTGACACCCTTGTAAATGCGGCGTTCCTGCGCAATGACCTCCTTGGCAAGACGCTCAACGGCAGAGTACAAGCCGTATTCCTTCTCCTTGTGCTTCTCCACCGAAAGCTTTTCGACGAACTGCTTGAACAAATTCGCTCTCGGGTCGGAAATGGAGTAAACAGCGTGTCCCATACCGTAGATAAGTCCCGCCTTGTCGAATGCCTCCTTGTGGAGCAGCTTCAGCAGATAGTCCTTTATCATATCGTCATCGTTCCAGTCGGAAACGTTCGCCTTGATGTCGTCAAACATCTGAACGACCTTGATATTCGCACCGCCGTGCTTGGGACCCTTCAGCGAACCCAGAGCCGCCGCTATTGCAGAGTAGGTGTCCGTTCCCGAAGATGTTACAACGTGTGTGGTGAAGGTGGAGTTGTTACCGCCGCCGTGTTCGGCATGGAGCACCAGCGCAAGGTCAAGTATCTTTGCTTCAAGCTCGGTGTATTCGCTGTCGGGACGGAGCAGATGCAGAATATTCTCAGCCGTTGACAGCTCTGGCTTCGGCTGATGGATAAACAGGCTCTCCTTGTCAAGATAGTAGCTTTTCGCCTGATAACCGTAGACCGCCAGCAGCGGGAACAGCGCGATCAGCTCAATGCACTGCCGCAGAACGTTCGGTATGGAAATGTCATTTGGCGCATCATCATAAGCATAAAGAGTAAGAACGCCCCTTGCAAGGCTGTTCATAATGTCGTTGCTGGGAGATTTCATCATAATATCCCGCACAAATGTGGTAGGCAGCTTTCTGAAATCGGAGATAAGCCCCGAAAATTCCTCCAGCTGCTTCTTATCGGGCAGCTTTCCGAACAGCAGAAGATAGGTCGCTTCCTCGAAGCCAAAGCGCTTATCCTTCACAAATCCGCCCACAAGGTCGTTTATGTTAACGCCTCTGTAATAAAGTTCACCCTCGCAGGGAATACTTTTCCCGTCGATATTTTTTGACGAAATTATCTCGGAGATCTCCGTAAGTCCCGTTAATACGCCCTTTCCGTTGACATCTCGCAGACCTCGCTTAACGTCATAACGGGTGTACAGTTCCGCATCAATGTTATTATTTTCCACACAAAGGTTTGCCAGCTCCTCAACAAGCGGCGTGATATGAGAAAAACTGTAATTAAATGGCATTCGATCACTTTCCTTTCTTCTTATGTTTTTAAATTTTGTTGATTATAGGTTATTTTATAATTATAGCATATTTTTTTAATTTAATCAAGCGAAAAAGTTCAGTTTTCATCAAATTTTCACAAGTCGTATTATTAATTCCCCATAATTATAGTGTATACTATGATTGGAAAACACTAAAACAAACACGAAAGGAAGCTAAAATTATGTGTACAAGCCTTACCCTCACCGCCGATAATTTCTACTTCGGCAGAAATATGGACATTGACTATAACTTTGGCGAGCATATCATCATCACCCCAAGAAATTTCCCCTTCAAATTCCGCAAATCGGGCGAGCTGAACAGCCACTACGCTATTATCGGAATGTCCTCCGAAGCGGACGGTTTTCCCCTTTACGCAGACGGCGCAAACGAAAAAGGACTTTGCATTGCGGGACTGAATTTCCCCGGATATGCGAAATACTCGGACACGGACGCCCCCGACAAGAAAAACATTGCACCCTTTGAGCTTATCCCCTGGATACTCGGTCAGTGCGCAGACGTTGACGAGGCGGAAAAGCTGCTTTTGTCCTCGAATATCGTGGATATGCCCTTTAACGACAAGATTCCCGCAGCCACCCTCCATTGGCATATCGCCGACAAAAACCGCTCCATCGTGCTGGAAAATACCGAAAGCGGCATGCACATTTACAAAAATCCCGTGGGCGTTATGACCAACAACCCCACCTTTGATTTCCACCTCACAAATCTGGGACAGTACCTGAACCTCACCCCCGACGACAAGCAAAACCGTTTCGCCGAGGACGCAGGAGTAAAACCCTTCGGCAAGGGACTGGGCAGCTACGGACTTCCGGGCGACTCCTCTCCCGCATCAAGGTTTGTGCGGACATCATTCCTGAAGCTGTACTCCAAATGCCGTCCCGAGGACGGTGTTGCGCAGTTCTTCCACATTCTGGACGCTGCTGCTGTTGTAAACGGAAGTATTGTCCCCGAAAGCGGCAAGGATTATATGACCACCTACGCCGCCTGCATGGACGCCGACAACGGCATTTACTATTACAAGACATATGCAGGCTGCCGCATTTACGCCGCAAATATGTATCACGAAAATCTGGACAGTTCCGAGCTTATAAGGATCCCTCAGCCCGAAAAGCCTGTTTTTGACCCGCTCAACTGACGCTGATATGTCTGCAAACGCCTATTGATTTTCCTCGGAGAATATGGTATAATAAAAATAGTGAGTAAGTGACAGCCGATGCAGACCTATGAAGGAAACGCCATTGATGCGTCCAATTCCGATAAGCTGAAAGCCCGTCTTGACAGAAGCTGCAAAAAGCTTCTCGCTTCAAGATATATCACTGCGTATATTCTAAAATCGGTGGTGCCGGAATACAAAGACTGCGACATAAACACCGTAATGAAGCTTATCGGAAAGCGTGAGATCTCAAAAACGACCGTTGATATGGACATTCCGCCCATCGTGGAAAATGAAACCACAGAAGATAATTCCATTAACGAAGGACAGCGCTTTTACGACATAAAATTCACCGCCCGCACACCGCAGGATCAGACAATAGCGCTAATCATCAACATTGAAATTCAGAATGAGATCAAAAAATATCACCTGATAAAACGTGCGGAATATTACTGCGCAAGGCTTATCTCCGCACAGTACAACAGCGTATTCACAGGCTCGGATTTTGACAAGATACAGAAGGTCTATTCCATATGGATATGCACATCACCCGACGCAAAGCACAGGAATACCATCTCACTTTACAAAATGAGCCGTGAAAATCTTATCGGGAATTATACCGACACCGAGGAGGATAAACGGTATTATGACCTGATGAATATAATTATGGTGTATCTGGGGGATTCTCAGACGAAGGAATGCGGCGGCATAATACGAATGCTTTATTCGCTGCTTGTGGCAAATCTGACGCCCTATGAGAAGAAAAAGATCGCCCACGAAGAATTCGGCGTACCAATTGTACAGGAATTTGATAAGGAGGTAAACGGTATGTGTGACATCAGTACTCTATATATTTCACAGGGAATAGCGCAAGGCGTGGCAAAAGGCAGAGCTGAGGGAAGAGCTGAGGGAAGAGCTGAGGGAAGAGCTGAGGGAAGAGCTGAGGGCAGAGCTGAAGGCAGAACTGAAGAAAAAATCAAAATGATAATCAAGCTGTTCAAAAAGGGTATGCCCGTTGAAGATATTGCTGATACTGCCGAGCTGACTATCTCCGAAACAGAGAAGATCATTAAGGAGAACTCTTAAATTCAAAAACACCGTACATTGTACAGGAATTTGATAAGGAGGTAAACGGTATGTGTGACATCAGTACTCTATATATTTCACAGGGAATAGCGCAAGGCGTGGCAAAAGGCAGAGCTGAGGGCAGAGCTGAGGGCAGAGCTGAAGGCAGAACTGAAGAAAAAATCAAAATGATAATCAAGCTGTTCAAAAAGGGTATGCCCGTTGAATATATTGCCGATACTGCCGAGCTGACTATCTCCGAAACAGAGAGGATAATTAAGGAGAACTCTTAAATTCTAAGGAACTACCGAATAAATCGGCATTTTTGATTTTCTTGTTGCCTGAGTGACGTATTCGGATGTGTGTTCCCCCGCCGAAGGCGGGGGAACACACATTAATCAGTATTTTCCTAATACACCGCACCTATTGTACAGGAATTTGATAAGAAGGGGCTAATATATGACAATTTTTAGTTACATAAGAGCAGCTTTAATAAGTGAATTTTGGACATTAACAGACTTAAATGAATGGATTATCAATGTGCTAACAGCAAGCAATAAATATCATTATGAATTATATGATTTGTTATATGTTAAAGATTTTGAAAAAGTAATGGAGATATTATCACATTTGGCTGCATTAGAAGATTACACAAAATATAATGAAATCTCAATTCCTTATGTTGTTTTAGGGTATTATTACTGGCGATATATTTTAGGACAAATTGAATTGAGAAAATGTGTAATTTTGTGTGGAGAGTATGCCGATCAAGTAGGAACAAACTTAGATTGTTCAGAATTTTACAGCTTGATTAAGGAAATTGATGATAGTGTTGTAAAGGATAATATGAGAGTTTTATGTGAAGACTTATTTGTTGAAGCAAAACGACAATATAAATTAATCCATGAATTTTGTTGATACATTATATTTATCGTTGCTAACAATAACAATAGCCAGCTTACCTCCGTTACCGACAGAAACAGAAATGTTGTGACCTCCACCGATTATTCGGGCAAAAGGAGAACTCATAACCCAAGCGTTCATCAGCAGCTATCGTCCCGCTATTATGCGGGGCGATTTTAAATTACAGATATGTTTCCGAAATCTAAAAATATCCACAAAAAATAGGTGACATTTTAGTAAATCCGTGGTATAATAAAATCTTGAACATTTATGCGGAAAAACCGCAAAAATAAAGGAATGATTTATTTATGGACGGCAAATATGACGTTATTATAGCAGGCACGGGCGCAGGCGGACTTTATTCGGCACTCAGCCTTCCCCAAAGCCTGAAGATACTTATTATCACCAAAAGAGAGCTTATGCTCTGCAATTCCGCTCTTGCACAGGGCGGAATTGCGGGAGTTTACAAGCCCGTTGACGATGATAACATTCAGCTGCACACCAATGACACCCTTGTGGCAGGCGGCTTCAAGAACAATCCCGACAGCCTTAAGGTGCTTGTTACCGAAGCGGCACAGGAGATAGGACACCTCATTGACCTCGGCGTTGACTTCGACAGAACAGCCGACGGCGAACTTCACCGCACCCTCGAAGGCGGTCACTCCCGCCACAGAATTTTCCACCACAAGGACAGCACGGGCTACGAAATAACCGCCCGCCTTGCCGATGCCGTGAAGAAGCTCCCCAATGTCACCATTGCCGAGAATGCCCTGCTTTGCGACGTTAAAAAGGTAGACGGCGGATTCTCCTGCGATATTCTTAAGGACGGCGTTCACCATATTGCCGACGGAAAATTTATGATACTTGCAACAGGCGGTATCGGACGAGTTTACGATTTTACCACAAACTCCGCTATCGCAACGGGTGACGGCATTGCATTCGCATACGAAATGGGTGCGGTCATCAAAAATCTCAGCCTGATACAGTTCCACCCCACCGCATTCAACGACAAGCACACAAGAGAATGTTTCCTTATCTCCGAAGCGGTCAGGGGCGAGGGCGCATATCTTCTCAACAAGAACAAAGAGCGTTTTATGCAGAATTACGACGAGCGTCTGGAGCTTGCACCCAGAGATGTGGTTTCCCACGCAATCGTTACCGAGGGCAAACGGCTTGATTCGGACGAATTTTACCTTGATATTTCCCATAAGGACAGCGATTTCCTGAAAAACCGCTTCCCCATGATATACGAAAAATGCCTTGAATACGGCTATGATATGACCAAGGAGCCTATTCCCATCTACCCCTGTCAGCACTATCTGATGGGCGGTATCAACGTAAATACCAAGGCTGAAACCTCTATCGACGACCTCTACGCCGTGGGCGAATGTTCACACACAGGTGTCCACGGAAACAACCGCCTTGCCAGCAATTCCCTGCTGGAAGCTCTGGTATTTGCACATCAGGCGGCAGAGGACATTGTAAGAAAGCTTGCGGAAAACCCCGAAAAATACAAGGACGCACCGTCAAGCTATGATTATAAGGTTTCCGAAACAGCACAGCCTATCCCCACGGGAATACGCACGGAAATTCGCCACATTATGCAGAAGGCGTACTTCGTTATCCCCGACATTGCGGAAGCCGTCAAGGGCTTTGAGCGGGTCTCCGAGATAAAGCGTGACCTTGAAAAGGGCGACTATTTCGTTGACCACAACTATGTTGAAGCAAGGTCCCTTGCAACGGTCGCTTACATAATTCTGAAAGAGGTTATCTGATGCCGAGATTTTTCACCGCCGAGGTAAACGGCGACAAGATCATCACCACAGGCGAGGACGCACGTCATATCGGCTATTCCCTGCGAATGAAAATAGGCGATGAGATCACATTTTGCAGCGGCGGCTTTGAATATATCTGCAAGATCGAGGAAATGAACGGCAGCGAGGTGGTCAGCGGCATAGTGGAAAAGCGTCCCACCGAAAGCGAGCCGACTGTGTTCCTCACGCTCTATCAGGCATATCCCAAGTCGGATAAGCTGGAGCTTATTGTCCAAAAAGCCACCGAGCTGGGCGTTTCGAGAATTGTCCCATTTACGTCCAAAAGATGCGTTGCCAAGCCCCCCACGGAAAAGAGCGGCACAAAACGCACGGAGCGTCTGAGAAAAATAGCCATGGAAGCCGCCAAGCAATCGGGACGGGGCATTATCCCCGAAGTTGCCGAGCCTATGACATTCCGTGAAGCGGTGGAGGATATGAAGCGTTCGGAAATACGCCTTTTCTGCTATGAAAACGGCGGTATTCGGCTGAACGATGCGGGGATAGACGGCGAAAAATCCGTTGCCCTGATGGTGGGCAGCGAGGGCGGCTTTGACCGTGACGAAGCGGAGCTTGCGGAACAGTCGGGCGCACAGCTTATCTGGCTGGGTAAGCGAATCCTCCGCTGCGAAACCTGTCCCATAGCGGTAAGTGCGGTGGTTATGAACCTTTCGGGAAATCTTTGAAACGAGGTACGGTATGACATATACGGTTAAGGAGCTATGCTGCAAAAACGGCGAAAACAGCATATTCGGCGTTCTATATATGCCCGAAACAGGCGGGAAAAGGGTGCCTGCCGCCATTCTCAGCCACGGCTATAACTCTTCCCATTCGCATATTCTCGATCTGGCGGAGCGGCTTGCGGAAAACGGCATTGCCGCATACTGCTACGATTTCTGCGGCGGTTCCAACATCTCAAGAAGTGACGGAAAATCAACCGAAATGAGCGTTATCACCGAGCAAAACGACCTGAAAGCCGTTATCGAAATGATAAAAAGCTGCGATTTTGCCGACACCGATAAAATTTTTCTCTACGGCGAAAGTCAGGGCGGCTTTATTTCTGCACTGACCGCCCCCGATGTCAAGGAGGATATTGCGGGAATTGCGCTGCTTTACCCCGCCTTCTGCATACCCAACGACTGGCTCTGCCGTGACCCGGAAACAATGACCGAACCCTTTGATTTTATGGGACTGAAGCTGTCGAGAACCTTCTATGACGGCGTCCCCCGTTATGATGTCTATGCCCATATCAGCAGGTTTGACAAGCCCGTGCTTCTTATCCACGGAGATGCGGACGACCTTGTTGATGTGACCTACGCAAAAAAGGCGGGCAGTTCATTCCCCGACTGCCGATTGGAAATTTATGAAAATGAGGGACACGGCTTCTCCCCCGATGCGAGAAAGAAGATGTGCGTTCGGGTGACTGAATTTTTGGGGAATATCTGAAATCTCACTTGACTAATCTTCAAAATTGCGCTATAATGAGTGAAAGCATTTTGAAAGGAGCAATAACCATGTCCGAAAAGATCGTAAAAAAAGGTGTAGCAGGTCACGCTGACAGAGAGGAATTCCTTCGCTCGGCTATTCCCGTTGCGACAGCACTTTTCCTGCTGATGGCATCTGTTGCATATATCGTTTACCGTATCGTTGACAACCGCAATTACAACGAAAGATGGAAAGATTACGACGAGTGCGGACTTTCCTGATGAAGCCTATGTATATTTACAACGCACAGCTTATGACAATGTGCCGTGAGGACGATTTTCTTATCCCAAACGGCTATGTGAAAATAGAAAACGGCGTTATTACCGAGGTTTCCGAGGGCGTTCCCACGGATATTTCCGACAATGATATAAACGCTGAGGGCAAGATTCTTATGCCCGGACTTATCGACGCACACACCCACATGGGCGTTATCGGCAGCGGCGAGGGCGAGGAGGGCGACGACGTTAACGAGTTCACCGACCCCGTAACGCCCCACCTGAGAGCCATTGACGGCGTTAATCCCCTTGACCGCTATTTCGAGGACGCTCGGAAATCGGGCGTGACTGCCGTTGTTACGGGACTTGGCAGCACCAATCCCATCGGCGGGGATATGATTTTGATGAAAACTGCGGGTATCCGTGCGGACGATATGCTTATAAAAAAAGCGGGAATAAAGTTCGCTCTGGGCGAAAATCCCAAGGGCTGTTATTCCGACAGGGACGAGTTTCCCGTCACCCGAATGTCAACCGCCGCAGCTATCCGTGAAGCCCTTAAAAAGGCAAAACGCTACTTAGAGGACATCGAAGCCGCCGAGGAAGGCGAGCTGCCCGAGCTGGACGTCCGCTCCGAAGCGCTTATTCCGCTGTTAAAGGGCGAAATCCCCGCACATTTCCACTGCCACCGTCTGGACGATATTTTCACCGCAACCCGTATCTGCAATGAGTTTTCGCTGTCAAGGCTGCTTATCCATTGCACCGAGGGACATTTAGGTGCGGAAATTCTCGGAAAGGACGGCGAATCCGCAGTTCTGGGACCTATCATCTGCGACAGGGGCAAGCCCGAGCTTCGCAACATCACCCCGAAAAATGCTGCGGAGCTTTACAAAAACGGCGTAAAGATCGCCATCTGCACCGACCATCCTGAGATACCCATCGACTATCTGCTGACAAGCGCAGCCGTCTGCGTCAAGCACGGACTTCCCCGTGAAGAAGCGCTCAGAGCCATAACTGTAAATCCCGCCGAAATGCTGGGCGTGTCCGACCAAATCGGCTGCATAAAAAAGGGTGCGGACGCCGACCTTGTTCTTATGAGCGGCGACCCTTTGGATATAATGTCCGAACCCCTTATGGTCATGATTGACGGAAAAATTGTATAATAAAACAACGACCGCTCGTGCCGAAAACACGAACGGTCGATTTTTATTCCGAAAGATATGTCCGATAATCTGTCTTATCGGGCTTTTTCAGCAGATAGCCGAAGCCGCCGCCGCAGATACCGCCGATAATATGTCCGAACTGGGAAATGTTATCGTGAACGGTCAGAGCGGTGACTATCTCGCCGCCCAAATAGAAGATCGCCACAAGGATAATAGTCAGCGGGATACCCTTTTCCTTTTTCGCCGTAGAGAAGGAGCTGAGCATTATCAGCATAAAGCAGATGCCACTGGCACCGCACAGCATGATATTCGGGAAGAATATGGAGTGGAGAATACCCGTAATAAGGGCGGTCAGAGCGGTCATTATGGCAAGATTTCCGCTGCCGTACTTTTCCTCTATCATCGGTCCCACCAGCAGGATTATGGTAAAATTACTCACAAAATGCTGTAAATTTGCGTGTCCGATAATATGCGTAAACAGCCTTAAATAGGTCAGCGGGTTAAGCAGGGAGCTTCTGTAAACGGAAAACAGATGCTGCGTTGTCCAGCCGTTTGTTATCTTCCCCAGAAACAGCGCAGCCAGCGACATTACTGCCAAAGTCAGCACCACGGGGGAGTTGTAGGATATTCTGAATTTTTTCTTTTCCGCCATTTTATTTGATCCTTTCGATTTTTTAGCGAATCTTAAACGCCTTTACCTCATTCTTCAGCATAGCCGCCTGAGAGTTGAGCTGCTCGCAGGACGCCGCAATTTCCTCGGCGGTTGCGCTGTTCTGCTGAACGACCTCGGAAATATCTCCGATACCGCTTGTTATCTGGTCGATAGCAAGAGCCTGTTCCTCGGCGGAGGTGGCGATCTCAGCTATCATAGCCGTTGTCTTGCCGAATGTACCAATAACGCTGTCAAGGGCTTCCGCATTCTTGCCGGCGATCTTCTCACCATCGGAAACAGCGGCAACCGCAGCTTCTATAAGCACAGACGTGTCCTTAACAGCCTCTGCGCATTTGGACGCAAGGTTTCTCACCTCGTCCGCAACGACAGCAAAGCCCTTGCCCGCCGCACCCGCTCTTGCAGCCTCAACAGCGGCGTTAAGTGCGAGGATATTTGTCTGGAACGCAATATCATCAATGGTCTTGATAACATTTTCTATTTCCGCAGACTTATCGGCGATACGCTTCATGGACTCAACCATCTGGTTCATATATTCATGCTGTGCGGACATCATATCCGAAGCATTGTCGGACAGCTTCTTCGCATTATCCGCATTTGAAGCCGTATCATTGACGTGATTTGAAACATCATTCAGCGAAGCGGAAAGCTGCTGGATAGCCGCCGCCTGTCGTGTTGTGCCCTCAGCCAGAGCCTCAGAGCCCTTTGCCGACTGTGCCGAGTTTGCCGAAACCTGTTCAGAGGAAACATTTATCTTACCGATTATCTTGCGAAGCTCTCTGCCGATATGCTCCATAGAATCCTTCATTGCGGCAAAATCTCCGTCATACTCAATATCGGGGCTTACGGTGAAATCGCCGCTTGCCATTGCGCCGAGAACTCTTGAAATATCCTCGATATAGCTGTTGAGAGCAGCCTTGGTGGCTTCAATGTTCTTGGCAAGATCGCCCAGCTCGTCATTGTAAAGCCTGATCTCCTGATCCGATGCGCTAAGCTCGCCGTTTTTCATTTCATCAGCAATTTTGCCGATATAATTTGTGGGGACGATTATGTGCCTCTTAATGCTTAGATAGCATATGATGCAGGCAGCTGTACAGATAACAAGTCCTATTATCGCCCAGCGGATAGCAGAACCTACTACTGCTTTGTCTGCCTCGGCGGTTGAAAAACCGCTGAAATATGCTCCGACAATCGCACCGTTTAAGTCTGTCATAGGCTCATACACAACATAGTGTTTCTGTCCCATCAGATTAGCCTGACCCATATAGGTTTCACCGGTGCCGATTACCTTCTCGGCAATTGCCTCATCCATTTCCGTACCCTCGAAACGGTTTCCGTCCTCGCCGATAATGGTAGTTGCATAGCGGATATTATCTTTGAAATATGTATAGTGACCGTTTGTCTTTTCACGGGAATTGTCAAGGGTAGCATAGTCCTTCAAATCACAGCCGATAACGCAGCCTCCCACCTCGGAATCGCCCGAAATTATTGCCGAAGTATAGCGGAAATAAAGCCTGTCGCTGTCCGAAACAAGACCGTTTGCAGCGTTTTTGTCATATGAGATATTATCGGGGCAGCCCGCCGACTTCCAGATAAGGCTGCCGTCGCTTCCGTAAAATGCAGCAAACAGTGCTTCACTGTCCACAGCCGAGTTGAACATCTTCTCCACTTCGGTATCATTTTTCACCATAACAGCGTTAGCAAAGCCCTTCTGCATCATCAGATCGGCATAAAGGTGCTTGGGTTTTGAAGCCATTTCATCGGTGCTGTTATGCAGAGTGAACATAGCCGAACGTGCCTCGTTGGCAAGAAGCTTCTCGGCAACATAATTTGTGCTGATAGCAGACCCCGATACAAGAATTGCAGTTATAAGCAGAGCGGAGCCGATAACAAACATCAAAATTCTTTTCCCTATTCTCGACATATAGAAAACCTCCATTGATTATGCTAATACAATGTTGTTTATAGTAATGTAACATTTTAGTTATTTTAACATAAAATTGCCATTTTGTCAAGCGAAATCAGGGATATTTCCATAAAAATATATACTAATTTACTATTCGATTTTTGTCAGAATTACCAATATTTATCTTAAACGATTTCGCCGCCGCCGAACACATAATCGCCGTCATAAATGACCGCCGCCTGACCGGGAGCGGGCGCACGCTGAGGCTCGTCGAACAGCAGCCGAACCTTACCGTCCTCAAGGGGAAAAACGGTAACGGGGCTGTCCTTCTGGGAATATCGCAGCTTTGCGGTACCCCGAAACGGCTCTGTCAGCTTTTCGACAGAGATGAGGTTAACATTTTCCGCAATGACCTCCCGCTTCATTAGATCGCCGCTTTCTCCGAGGATAACGGTGTTCTCCGCCGAATTTTTCCCGCAGACGAACATAGGCTTGCCGAAGGTCACGCCCAGCCCCCGACGCTGCCCGATGGTGTAAAATATCTGATTCTTGTGCCGTCCGATGACATTCCCCGAAACGTCCAGAAAATCCCCCTCGGGAAAGCTTTCGCCCGTGAACCTCGTGATAAATCCGCCGTAATCGCCGTCGGGAACAAAGCAGATGTCCTGACTGTCGGGCTTTTTCGCATTGACAAGCCCTGCATTTTCCGCAATTTCCCGAACCTTAGGCTTGGAAAGCTCGCCCAAAGGAAATATGACCCGCTCAAGCTGATACTGCGTAAGATTGTAAAGAACGTAGGTCTGGTCCTTGGAAATATCGGCGGCACGTTTCAGAAGAAATCTGCCGCTTTTTTCGTCCCGCTCAACACGGGCGTAATGTCCCGTGGCAACGCCGTCAAAGCCCAGTTCTTCGGCTCTGCGGAGCATTTTCCCGAACTTGATATGCTTGTTGCACTCAATGCAGGGGTTGGGCGTTTTTCCGTCCTTGTAGCTGCCGCAGAAGCTTTTCATTACCAGACTGCGGAAATCGTCTGTGAAATTGAAGGTCAGGTGGTCGATACCTATTTTATATGCAGCGCTGCGGGCGTCCTCCACGTCTTTCAGGGAACAGCAGGTCTTGCCGCTGTGATCCTCGCCTAAATCGGCGTTGTCATAAAGCCTAAGGGTAACTCCCGTAACATCATAGCCCGCATTTTTCAGCAGCAAAGCCGCCGCCGAGCTGTCAACGCCGCCGCTCATTCCCAGAAGTATCTTTTTCACCGAAAACCGCCTCCTCGCCGTTGAAATTTACCGTGTAGTCGGCAAATCCCGCTATTTTGTGAAAATCCTCCCCTGCGCCCTCGTCGAACACTCCCGTCACGGAAAATCCCGCATTTTTCGCACATTCCGCCCCGTGGACAGCGTCCTCGAAAACCATTATCTCCGACGGGGACAGTCCCAGACGTTTGGCGCAATATATGTAAATATCGGGATTTTCCTTGCCGCAGCCTATCTCGTCGCAGGTGATGAGGAAGTCTAAGTATTCCCAAAGTCCCAGCCGTTTCAGCGCACCCTCGGCAAGGTCGTGCTTGTTGGAGGTGGCAGCGCACATCTTCACGCCCATCTCCCGAAGCCGCGAAAGCAGGGACGGCACCGCTCTTTTTGCGGGAACGCTGTTCATATACCGCTCCCCGACTATCTCGGAAATACGGCGCATAACGTCCTCAAGCGGCATATTGATATGATATTCGTCAATGAAAAACTGCGCCGCCGTTACAAAATGCAGCGACTTCATCTTCTCGGCAATAAGCGGGTCATACTCAATGCCGTGCTCGGCAAGAAATATCCTGTCCGCCTCATTCCAGACGGGCAATGAGTCCAGCAGCGTCCCGTCAATATCGAAAATTGCGCCCTTGAATTGGGGTATGTTCATAAATTCCTCCGAAAAAAGGCGGACGGTAAATTCTCCCGCCCGCCGAAATTTTAGATGTTCTTCAGTACGCCGACCTTTGCGGTAAAATCAACTCCGCAGGGACGAATATCTCTGGAAGCCAGACCGTAAACATCGGAAGTGATAGAGGACATAGCCGCAAAGTGCTTGAACAGCTGATTGTCCATATCCGCAATAGCCTTCAGCGAAGTGCCGAATACCATTCTTGCCTTGCCCTTTGCCTCGGAAAGTATCTCCGTACCTCTCTCGTTGAGAGCGAGGATCCTGCCGAAGGGAGGGGGTGTCTGCAGCTCGTTCTTGCGCAGTCCCAGCAGAGCGCAGAGCAGAAGTCTTCTTACTCTTGCCTCGGGATAACGCTTTGTCTTTACGCCGTTTATAAGGTCCTCCAGGGAAACGGCAACTCTGCCCACCTGGAACATTCTGTTAACAAGACCGTCATCAACATCTGCCAGCTGTGCAAGGTCCTGAGGAGAAACTGTTCTCATTCTGTAAAGCAGCTCTCTTTCCAGATTGTCGAAATAGCAGAGCTGATCCTTGTCGTCGTACTCATTGATTGCGGCAAGAGTTTCTGCGGGAACGTAAGCAGAAAAGTCCTCGCCGTCCTCGATCATTCTGCGGATAGCGGAAGCACTTGCGAATTTGCCCTCAGCTGTTTCGTCGCTGTCGTGGCTTGCTGTCCTCTTTACGGTGAATGCTTCCAGCTCGGTGACCTCGGGGAACTTGCTCTCGTCGATCTCCTCGCCCTTGCTCTTGGCTTCTTCGATAGCCTTTTCTCTTGCGGCGGTGTCAGCCTTTTTGAAATCTGCAATAGCCTTGAGATATTCCACAGCAAGGATATTGTTGGGAGAATTGAACACCTCGCCAACCATAGGACCGTACTCGGAATTTACCAGCTTCTGAACAGCCGAAGGATAGGACTCGCCCTCGTCCAGCAGAGGCTTTACCTTTTCGGGAACGGAAACAGCCGCAGACGCAACAGCCGCATTTTTCAGCAGGTCAAGGTCGCCGCACTCGCTGCCAAAGGAAATTCCGTCCACAACGCCCAGAGCGTTCAGCATAAACACGGAAGCCCTTGCAAAGGTCTGAGCATTTGTCAGAGTGTAGGCAACAGGCAGCTCGACTACCAGATCAACGCCGTTCCGGACAGCGATCTCTGCTCTCCTGAACTTGTCGATGATAGCAACATCGCCCCTCTGAACATAGTTGCCGCTCATTACAGCAACGATGTGGTCTGCGCCGGTCTGCTTCTTAGTTTCTTCGATCTGATATTTGTGTCCGTTATGGAAAGGGTTGTATTCACAAACAATACCGTAAGTTTTCATTTTGTTACTCCTCCGTTTTTCTGTTTTGCCGCCTGTTTCCGAAACGAATTATATGCGGCAGATAATACATATACTATTATAACACATCTTTATATGGATTGCAAGAAAAATTTTATTTATGCAAGATTTTATTCGGAAACAGCGGCATTTTCACTATTATACCGTATAAACTCTACAACAAACAAAACTCCCGCCAGAAACAAAGCACAGCCAAGCCCCGTATAGAAAAACGCAATAAACACGTCCGGGAACACACCGCAAGCCCTCAGCCCATCATAACAGCCTAATAATGTATGCTTTCAGGTCAAAGAAATTCCAGAAGGGCTTAATACTAATAACCAATAAAAGTGTAGATAAAAAATCTGTCCAAAAACCATATGCGCAAGTTTTTGCTTGATTTTTTATTCACTTTTTAATTGGTTCTTAGTATAAAGTCATCCTCATAGCCCCTTTATGCGCCTGATATGCTTTCTTGTCATCTTATAGAACATCGCACCAAACGCAGAGAAAACCGCCGCCGACAGTATTATTATATACCAAAGTATTTCTATAACACCATAGGACAAAATCCCAAGCCTTGCCACGTTAAAGCCCGCTATCATCCACACTATCCCCGCAATTATTAGCAGCGTTTTTTTGATACCTCATAAAACTTTTTCATTTCTTTTTCTCCGTAAATTCAGATTTTGTACAGCCGATATGCTTCATTATACCGCAAAGGGAAAATATTGTCAATAAGGCAAAATCAGCAGAAGCAGCACGTTCGGGAAACATTGCTTTATACTAATTTCCTATCATAAAGTTGACAAAAAATCCGTATAAAAGCTTGCGTATATGGGTTTTGTGCGGATTTTTTGTCTATACTTTGATTAGAAATTAGTATTATTCATCATTTATCATCATAATGCCCCTTGCACGCAGCAATTACAAGATTTCCGTCCATGACCTTGTAAACAATGCGGTTTGTTTCGTCAATTCTTCTGCTCCAATATCCATCGTGGTTTTTAAGCGGCTCAGGCTTTCCAATGCCGTTAAATGGATTTCTTTGAGCGTCCTGTATCAGCTGATTTATTCGTTTTAAGGTTTTCTTGTCCTGTGTCTGCCAATACAGGTAATCCTCCCACGCAGCTTCGTCCCACAGTATTTTCATTCGTCATCTACCTCAATAAGGTCATGTTCGGTAAGCTTTGCCGTTCCGTTTTCAATGTCGGCTATCACCTTTTCGAGATGCCGCATATTGGCATCGCTGTAAAACGGGTCGTTAGCGGTCAGTTCAAAGGGAATCCGCTGTTCGCTGACTGCCTTTTTTGCGAAAATACAGAAAGCCGTGGTCATATTCATGCCAATGCTGTCGCAAAGTATGCTGAACTGTTTCTTCAAATCCTCGTCCATTCTTATGCTGAAACTGGTCTGTGCCATGATAACACTCTCCTTTCGTATATACATTGTAGCACTATTTTGGCGCAATGTCAATACAAAATGCAGATACATTTAATTTCTTGTCTGCCAACTATTAATATCTTCCAACGCATTATATAGCCTTTGTACAAATCATATAAAAATTCCTGTTAAATCCCGTGCAAATAGGCAAAAATGCTCAAATTCTCTTGCGTAACTTCATAAAATGTGATAAACTGTAAAAGATAACTATAATTGTAACCCCGAAAGGAATTGAAAGGAATAAGCTTTATGATGAACAAAGAACAGTTTCTCTCCGCAGTAAGCGGAAATCTTATGACCGATTACAGGGTGACTCTCAAGGAGGCTGCTCCCTATCAGCTGCATAACGCCGTTGCAAGGGCTGTTATGGCTGACATTATGCCCAAGTGGTGCGAAACCGAGGAGCGTCAGGCAAGCGGCAGACGTGCATACTACCTCTCCGCAGAGTTCCTGATGGGACGTGCAGTGTTCAACAACCTCTACTGCGCAAATCTCCTTGACACCGCAAAGGAAGTGTTCTCGGAAAACGGCATCGACCTGAACGTTCTGGAGGACATTGAGGACGCCGCTCTCGGAAACGGCGGTCTGGGACGTCTTGCCGCATGCTTCCTTGACTCCGCAGCTTCCTGCAGTATCCCTCTGGACGGCTATGGTATCAGATACCGCTACGGTCTGTTCAAGCAGGGCATCTACAACGGCTTCCAGACTGAAACCGCCGACGTTTGGCTGTCCCACGGCGACGCTTGGAGCATTCGTGCGGATAATGACGCTGTTCTCGTTGAATTTGCAGACCAGGCTGTAATGGCTGTTCCCTACGACACGCCTATTATCGGCTATGGAATGAGTTCCGTTAATACTCTCAGACTCTGGCAGGCAGAAGCGCTTGACAAGTTCAAGTTCGGCGAGTTCGATAATCAAAATTACGTTGAAGCGTCCAATGACGAGATAATGGCAGAGGCTATCACCAACGTCCTCTATCCCAACGACAACACCGAAAAGGGACGCAGACTCCGCCTGAAACAGCAGTATTTCTTCGTTTCTGCGTCCATTCAGGATATTATCAGAAAGTACAAGAAAAAGCACGGCAGCGATTTCTCGAAATTTGCGGAAAACTATGCCGTTCAGCTGAACGATACCCACCCCACCGTGGCTATCCCCGAGCTTATCAGAATATTTATGTTCAAGGAGGGAATGTCCTTTAACGAGGCATTCGACATTGCCTCCAAGACATGCAGCTACACCAATCACACCGTAATGGCAGAGGCTCTGGAAAAGTGGTCTATCCCCCTGTTCAAGAGCGTTATCCCCACCGTTTACGAGATAATCCTTATGATAAACGAGCGCCTGAAAAAGGAGCTTGCCGCAAAGGGCGTTGACGAAAACGGCATCAACCGCAGACTTATCGTTGACGGCAGCGTTATCCATATGGCAAGAATGGCTATCTTCGCAGGCACCTATGTAAACGGCGTTGCGGAGCTGCACACCAATATCCTCAAGACCGACGCTCTCAAGGAATGGTATGAGCTTTATCCCGAAAAATTCCAGAACAAGACCAACGGTATCACCCCCAGAAGATGGCTGGGACTCTGCAACCCCGAGCTGTCCGCACTTATCACCGAAAAGATCGGAAACGGCTGGATAACCGACCTTTCTCAGCTGAAAAATCTCGAAAGGTTCGTTGACGACGGCGACGTTATCCGCAGATTTATGGAGATAAAGCGCACAAAGAAGCAGCAGCTTTGCGACTATATCAAGGAGAAGGAGCATTTCGACCTGTCCCCCGACTGGGTATTTGATATTCAGGTAAAGCGTCTGCATGAATATAAGCGTCAGCTGCTGAACGCATTCTCCATTATGGACCTCTATTTCCAGATAAAGGAAAATAAGCTGCCCGACCTCCAGCCCACAGCATTCATCTTCGGCGCAAAGGCTGCTCCCGCATACCGCAGAGCAAAGGGCATTATCAAGTATATCAACGAAGTGGCAAATCTCGTAAACAACGACCCCGACACCAAGGATAAGCTGAGAGTTATCTTCGTTTCCAACTATAACGTTTCCTACGCAGAAAAGCTTATTCCCGCCGCAGATATTTCCGAGCAGATCTCCACAGCAGGTCTGGAAGCTTCGGGTACGGGCAATATGAAATTTATGCTCAACGGCGCAGTTACCCTCGGCACATTCGACGGCGCAAACGTTGAGATAGTTCAGGAAGCAGGCTGGCAGAACGAGTATATCTTCGGTGCAAGAGTCGAGGAGCTTGACAGAGTCCGTGCGACCTACCGTCCCAAGGAAAAGATCTACTACAAGAACGAGCGTGTTAAGAGAGTTATCAACACTCTGGTTGACGGCACCTTCAACGACGGCGACACAGGTATGTTCGGCGAGCTTTACAACTCCCTTATCAACGGCACCAGCTGGCACAAGCCCGACAACTACTTCCTCCTCACCGACCTGGAGGGCTATGTTGACACCAAGCTTCGTGCGCTTTACGACTACAAGCAGAGAGAGAATTTCTCCAAGAAGTGCTGGATGAACATCGCAAACGCAGGAAAATTCTCCTCCGACAGAACCGTTAAGCAGTACGCAGAGGAGCTTTGGAAGCTTTAATAATCGCTTTTTCACCAAAAAATCAAGGACGTTCGGCTTTTGGGCTGAACGTCCTTTTATGTGGTATAGATATTTTATTTAAACTAATCTTTTATCAATATGTAGATAAACAACCATAATAATCTATATCATTTTTATATTTGCCAATAAACAGCCTCTCTGACAGTTCTTGAACTATTTCCCTAAAGAACAAAAAACTATAACACCCCACAAAAATGTAAAGCAGGGTAAAGAGGGTGGGGTGAAAGGGAAGGGGAGTGCAGAGGGGAAACCGTTAGGGGCGGGGGAAACTCCCTGCTTTGCGTTAGGGTTTGTTGTGTCCCCCGCCCATATAGGTTTCCCCTCTGCGGGAGAGCCACAAAAGCAACAGAAGTTGCAAAGAAATGTAGAGAATAGAAAATAGAACGGAGAAAATCCAACTTTCAATACTCACCACTGGGGTACACATGTCAATAAGTTTGTAGAAAATTAGTATTAAACATCATTCTTATCAAAACATCGAAGCCGCATTTCTCTCCGAAAGAAGATTTTCCTGATGACGAAGACGATATTCAAGGCGCAGCTTGTCGGTGATAAGTGCGATAAACTCCGAATTTGTGGGCTTTCCCTTGCCGACACTGACCGTGTAGCCGAACAGGGAGTTGATGGTGTCGATGTCGCCCCTGTCCCAAGCGGTCTCGATAGCATGACGGATAGCACGCTCAACTCTTGAAGCCGTGGTTTCATACTGCTTTGCCACCGTGGGATAAAGCAGCTTGGTAACACTTTCCAGCATATCCTTGTTTTCCACCGAAAGCAGGATAGCCGTCCGCAGGTAATGATAGCCCTTGATATGAGCGGGAATACCTATCTGATGTATCATCTCGGTGACTATAAGCTCCAGATTTTCGTTTGCGGGGACACCCTTCGGCATATTTCCGATAGCGGTCAGGGAAATTATCCGCTCGCTGAGAGTTTCGCTGTCAAAGGGCTTGAGCATGAAGTACGCATTTGTGTTGCGGGTGATCTCTCTTTCCACCGCTAAGCTGGAATAGGCAGAAGTCACGATGAAAAACGGTTTTTTCAGCGCCCCTGCATTTACACGCCTGATAAGCTCGGCAGCATCAAAATTCGGCAGCACCGCATCGCACAGAACAACATCGGGCATTTCCTCCCTGACGCCGTCGAAGATGGCAAGACCGTCCTTCGGTCTTGTCGAAACGGCAAAGCCCCTTGTCCGCAGCGCCTCGGCTATCTGCACACCGAATTCCTCAGAATTATCGCCAATCAGTACCTTAATTTTCTTTAACATTGTTGTAACCTCCATATTTTTTATCTTTTCCATATTATACCATAAGCTTTTCCAAAAATCAAGAGGTTTTCGGAAATTTTTGGAAGAAAATTCCATCTAAATATGACAAAGCACAACAAACTGCACTTTTATTTAACAATTTACTTGCTTTTTTGATTATCTACAATGACACATTCATCAAATAACGCCTTATATTTGGGCGGTATCATCTTGTTTTTATGGCATTTTCCGAAAAACCACATTTTAAAACGGCAATTTTCCTTTACCGCATCAAAAAACGAGTGCATCTCGCTGACATGGCGAATGTCAACTCCCAGAAGCTCCTTTAATGAACCGGGCGGCTCGTGGGTAACGATATAGTCAACTTCATTTCCAATATCCGACAGATTGCTTGCGCCCACCGCTATCTCATCGCCCACGGGAAGCTCAGCCTCCCACCATTTTTTGGCAGAGCTTCTGATGTCGATGTCCGCACTTTGTCCGCCGCCGAAGATGAACACCTTTTTGCCGTCAATGTCGAAAATGCTGCCCCTCTCAGCGTGCATAAGCCGTCCGCTGATAACTCTGACCTTACCGCCGCAGAACTCGCTCACGGGGTACTCCTTCAGCAGGTCGAAATTTTCATGGCAGCCGTCGGCAAAAAGTATGTAATACCGCTTTTTCCCCAGCTTTTTGAGGATACGCTGCTCCTTTTTGGTACCGTCCCAGATAAATCCGAAATCGCCGCAGACGATGAGAACGTCGTTTTTGCGGAGCTTTCGGATATTTTTGTTGTTAAATCGGGTAATGTCCCCGTGAATATCGCCTGTAACGCAAATCATTTTTCCGCTGTTCCTTTCTCCGAATCGTCCGTCTTTTTTCTGAAAATTATCAGCTTGCTGAACAGATAGTTTGCAATAAGAATGAATATCTGCGCAATAAGCTTCATAAGCATTTCACTAAGTCCCAGCTTATCAACGGTGACCACCATGAAAACGACTTCAAATACGCCCGAAACAAGCCTTGCTGCGTAGAACTGTCCCGCCTGTTTGAGCATATCCGCAGCGTTTTTGCTGTTTTCCTTGAATACGAAAAATTTGTTGACGAAAAACGCAAAGGTCACAGCGCATATCCAGGAAATAACGGTAGATACAGCAGTCGTACACCCCGCCCTGCTTGCCAGATACTGCGAAGCAAAGGACACAACAGTCGTCAGCGCACCGAAAAATGCGTAAAGAATGACCGATTCCAGCTTGTAATACAGGTTCTGTATGGGCTTCGGGAATATTGAGATTATTTTTCTGAAAAGCTTTTCTATCATCGGGGGCTTCCTTTCGGGATATATACTATTATATTGCAACTGAAAACGTACAATATTATTTTAACACATTTTCCATAGGAATTAAAGGCATTCCTCTATACATCTGTTATCCGTATATTAACAAACCGTAAATCTTTATTCGTTTTGCTTTAAAAAAGGGTGATAATGTGATAGAATGTTAGAAAATACCTGCCTGATAAGTGGCAGAATTTTCTTAAAATTGCGTATATCGCACAGAATTAACGGAGGTCATTTTCTTGAATTATGTCATAATTGCCGTCCTGATGGCTCTGTCGGCGTTTTTTTCATCGACGGAAACAGCGTTTTCTTCGGTCAATAAGATAAGACTGAAGCATCTTGCCAATCAGGGCGACAAAAAAGCGGAAAAAACGCTGAAAATCGCTGAAAACTTCGACAACGTTCTTACTACCATCTTAGTCGGAAACAATATCGTGAACATCTTCTCGGCATCATTGGGAACGGTCATCTGCACCCAGCTGTTCGGCGACAAGGGCGTTGCAATATCCACCGCCGCAATGACGGTGCTTGTCCTCATTTTCGGTGAGATACTCCCCAAATCCTTCGCCAAGGAGAACGCCGAAAAAATGGCGCTGTCCAGCACTCCCCTGCTGTCGGCGTTTATGTTCATCTTAAAGCCCATAACATGGCTGTTTATGCAGCTGAAAAGGCTGACGAGCAAGCTTATCAAAAGCAGCGAGGAGCACCCCAGCGTTACCGAGGACGAGTTAAAGTACATTATCGACGAGATCGAGGACGAGGGTGTTCTGGAGGAGCAGGAAAGCGAGCTTGTCCGCTCTGCCCTGGAATTTGACGAAACCTCCGTCCAGGAGATACTTATACCGAGAGTCCGTGTAATAGCCGTTGAAAAGGACGCCGAGATCGAGGAGATAAAGCAGGTCTTTCTTACCGAATGTTACTCCCGTCTGCCCGTTTACGAGGATACTATTGATAATATAGTGGGAATTATCCACGAGCGTGACTTTTTCCGTATGCTTATCGACGGTGAAAACAGTCCCCGTTCCATTTCGGGGATAATCCAGAAAACTATTTTTGTTTCGGAGATGCGTCCCATTTCCGAGGTGCTTAAGGAAATGCAGAAAAACAAGGTCCATATGGCGATAGTCAAGGACCAGTACGGCGGAACCAGCGGTATCGTTACGCTGGAGGACATTATCGAGGAGCTTGTAGGCGAAATTTACGACGAAGCCGACGAGGTCATTCCCACAATAGTAAAGGTATCGGACAACGTTTACGACATTTCCGCAGAGCTTTCCGCATCGGATATGCTGGAGGAGCTTGATTTACCCGAAAATCTCATCGAAAGTGAAGCAAACTCCGTTGGAGGCTGGGTAATAGAGCTGTTCGGGCATATCCCCGAAAAGGGCGAAACAATTCAGTCGGGGATTTTCAGCATCTGCGTGACCGAAGCCAATGAGCAGAGTATATCGAAAATTCGTCTGACGCTGGATATGCCCGACGAAAATACGGACGAATAACCCTTTGCAACCCAAAGTTTACAAAAGGAAACCCACGATTTATTGGCATTTTCCACTGATATGGTAAAATTATTACAACGGAACAGGAAAGTTCCCGTAAAAATTTTGGAGGTGTCGATAATGACAATTGGTGAAAAAATTTCCAGACTCAGAAAAGAAAACAACTACACACAAGAGCAGTTAGCCGAACTGCTGAACGTTTCCCGTCAGTCGGTTTCCAAATGGGAATCCGACCTGACCTATCCCGAAACGGAAAAGATGCTCACAATGAGCAAGCTTTTCGACTGCACCACCGATTACCTGCTGAAAGATGACGTTGACGAAAGCGGCAAAGAAGTACAGCTAAAGATAGTCGAGGTAGATTCGGGAGAAATGAGCCGTGCATACAGCACCTCACTGATGCTGACTTATCTGTCCTTCCCGCCCGTTTTCGGATTTATCGTTGCGTTTTTCTCCATTCGCAATGCCGACAAGCACGGATTTGACAAAATGAAGGTAATTTCCGTTATCGGAATGATATTCTCGCTGATACTAACCGTTGCAATGGCGGCAGGGATCATTTTTGAGCTTTGATAATGCTGTTGTCATCGGGAAAATCGTACTTCCTGACAACTGTGTTGGCTTCACCTAACCCCTTTTCATAAGCAATTGCCTCTTCAAGACCTGATATAATGCTTGTAAAAAAATCAATATCGCTGAAATTCTCCTCTATCTCCTCATTTGAAAGTGAACTTGTAAATTCAAGGTCAGCCACAGCAAACACCCCTTTCTTATCGTATATATCAAAATTCGCCCCGCAGAAAGCTCTGCGGGGCGATTCTGTTAATCGGAACAAACCGAAAATTATTTGCTTCTCTTAGCGTCCATCTTAGCCTTAACAACGGTAGGCAGACCGAACAGATTGATAAAGCCCTGAGCATCGGACTGGTCGTAAACGTCATCAGCATCGAAGGTTGCAACTTCCTCATCATAAAGGGTGTAGGGAGATGTAACACCTGCGTTGATGATGTTGCCCTTGTAAAGCTTCAGCTTAACGTCGCCTGTAACGGTTTCCTGAGTCTTGTCAACGAATGCGGACAGAGCCTCACGAACAGGAGTGAACCACTCGCCGTTGTATACGAGATCTGCAAACTCGATAGCCAGCTTCTGCTTCATGCGCTGGGTCTTCTTGTCAAGAGTGATGGTTTCCATAACCTCGTGAGCAGCGTAAAGGATAGTTCCGCCGGGTGTTTCGTACACACCTCTGGACTTCATACCAACCAGACGGTTCTCAACGATGTCGGTGATACCGATACCGTTCTCGCCGCCGATCTTGTTCAGCTTCTCTATCAGAGTAACGCCGTCAACGGTCTCGCCGTTCAGAGCGGTGGGGATACCCTTTTCAAAGTGGATCGTAACATATGTAGGCTTGTCGGGAGCCATTTCGGGGGAAACGCCAAGCTCTAAGAAACCGGGCTTGTTGTACTGAGGCTCGTTGGAGGGCTTTTCAAGGTCCATACCCTCGTGAGAAAGGTGCCACAGGTTCTTATCCTTGGAATAGTTTGTTTCTCTGCTTATTTTCAGAGGAATGTTGTGAGCCTCTGCATAGTCTATCTCCTCGTCACGGGACTTGATATCCCACTCTCTCCAGGGAGCGATGATGGTCATATCGGGAGCGAAAGCCTTGATAGCCAGCTCAAAACGAACCTGGTCATTGCCCTTTCCTGTGCAGCCGTGGCAGATAGCGTCTGCGCCCTCAGCCTTAGCGATCTCAACGATCCTCTTAGCGATAACGGGACGAGCAAAGGAAGTACCCAGCAGGTATCTGCCCTCGTAAACAGCCTGTGCCTTCAGTGTGGGGAAGATGAAGTCCTCAACGAATTCCTTCTTGAGATCCTCAACATACAGCTTGGAAGCGCCTGTTTTCTTAGCCTTCTCCTCCAGACCGTCAAGCTCTGTGCCCTGTCCGACGTCTGCGGAAACTGCGATTACCTCACAGTTATTGTAATTTTCCTTGAGCCAAGGAATAATAATGGAAGTATCCAGACCTCCCGAATATGCGAGAACTACCTTTTTAACTTCTTTTGCCATTGGAATTTCCTCCTAAATTTCCTTAATTGCCGCCGAAAAAATCAATTTCGGCAACCGCTATTTTTATTATACACCAATATGCGGAAATGTCAAGGGTTATCTAAAAATATTCACAATATTTTGCATAATATTCATCATAAACTGTATAAATACAATTATTTCTGCATAAAAAGTCCCCTCTATGCAAAAAATGCAGAGGGGACACTCCCTTATTTCGTCATGACCTTCTTATGCCAGCCCTTCTGACCGCATTCGGGGCATTTCATAACACGGTCGCTCCCCACATGAACAGCCAGAATGACCGCCTTTCTCGTGGGAACATATCTATGCTTGCAATTTTGACATTCATAGTAGCCGTTGTCGCATTCAAGCAGCGTTGCATAGATGGTCGTGATAAGAACTATGGCACCGCCCGCCGAAATAAGTATCATCGCAACTATGGGGCTGACCTCCGCAACGAAAATGCCGCACATTATCATAATAAGCGACACGACTACACCTGACCAGCCGATAAAATTTTCCGTCTTGGTCAGCTTTTGGTTTTTCTCATTCTCCAGACGAATGCTTTCCGCAAGATTTTTCTCCGCAATTTCCTTGTAATTATCCATAGCAATTTTTTCTCCGGTAAGGAGTTCGTTAACGCTGATACCGAGAATTTCGCAAAGCTCCACCATTATGGCAGCATCGGGCAGACACTTTCCCGTTTCCCACTTGGAAACGGCACGGTCGGTTATCCCAAGCTTTTCTGCTAATTCGGCTTGAGTGAAGCCCTGTTCCTTTCGGAGAGATGCGATGAATTTTCCCGTTTTTATCTGATCCATACCGAAGTCCTCCTTTCTATGGACAATTATAGGACAATTCCCCATAAATGTAAACATACCGCAGGTTGAGTCCCCGCAAATGACGTATCTGCGTGTTCTCTACCTGCGGTTGAATTAGTCGGATATTAAAACTCCGCCCCAAGAGTGGCAGCCATGACCGCCTTGATGGTGTGCATACGGTTCTCCGCTTCATCGAAAACGATAGAACGCTCGCTCTCGAACACCTCGTCCGTTACCTCCATAGCATCACGTCCGAAGCGGTCGCACATCTCCCTGCCGACAGCAGTTTTTCTGTCGTGATATGCAGGCAGACAGTGCATAAATACGCAGTTCTCCCCCGCCATATCCATAGCCGCCTTGTTGACCTGATAGGGAGAAAGGTCGCTGATACGCTCCTCCCAGACCTCCACAGGCTCACCCATGGAAACCCACACGTCCGTGTAAATAACATCGGCGTTCTTCACAGCCTCGGCAACGTCCTCGCAGAACCGAACGCTTCCGCCCGACTCCGCCGCCAGCTTTTCGCACTCTGCGGACAGCTCGGCGTTCGGGAAATACTTCTTGGGCGCACAAGCGGTGAAATTCATTCCCATTTTAGCGCAGCCAACCATCAGCGAATTGCCCATATTGAACCGAGCATCGCCCATATAAACGAAGTTGATGCCCTTTAGCCTGCCGAAATGCTCTCTTATGGTGAGGAAATCCGCCAGTATCTGCGTAGGGTGATACTCGTCGGTCAGACCGTTCCAGACGGGAACGCCCGCATATTTTGCCAGCTCCTCAACGATCTCCTGACCGAATCCGCGGTACTCGATACCCTCAAACATTCTGCCGAGAACTCTCGCCGTGTCGGCAATGCTCTCCTTTTTGCCTATCTGCGAACCGGTTGGGTCAAGATATGTAACACCCATTCCCAGGTCACGGGCAGCCACCTCAAAGCTGCAGCGTGTCCTTGTGCTTGTCTTTTCAAATATGAGAGCAATGTTCTTGCCCTTTAAAACATCGTGAGCGATACCCGCCTTTTTCTTGGCTTTCAGCTCCGCCGCCAGATCAATGAAGCCCGTAATTTCCTCGGCAGTAAAATCAAGCAGCTTCAGAAAGCTTTTTCCCTTTAAATTCAAGTGATGACCTCCTCATTCAATTATGGTAAATCCCCTCTCGTCCTTTAGGGGAATATTTTTTATATCGCAGTCGGTAATATCCACAAACCGCTGCTGCTTCATTCGGGAGATAAGCTCGTAAATTGCCTGTTCGTCCCCCTGCAATTCGGCTTCAACTCTGCCGTCATACAGGTTGCGGACAGTCCCCGTCAATCTCAGGGAATCCGCAAGAACGCTGCATCTCCACCGAAAGCCGACGCCCTGGACTCTTCCCGAAAATATTATCCTTTTTCTTACCGTTTCCATTATGCAAAGGGATTTTCCGTCTTGTAAAGCATACCCTTAGGCTGATTGAAACCGATATCTTCAAGACCGAGATAACGGAAAACGCTGTGGATAGCCTTGCCGTAATGACCGAACGCCACCGCACCGTGATGAGGATAGCGTCCCTCAATAAGCACATGACGGTAGAACCTGCCCATTTCGGGGATAGCGAAAACGCCTATGGAGCCGAAGGAACGTGTTGCAACGGGCAGTACCTCTCCCTCGGCAACATAGCCTCTCAGTCCCGCCTCGGCTGTGGACTGCAAACGGAAGAAGGTAATATCCCCCGCAGCAATATCGCCCTCAAGGGTACCTCTTGTAATATCAGGCTCCTTGTCAGGCTCCAGACCTCTGTGCATAATAAGCTGATATTTCATCTCGGACTTAACCAGCTTGCAGGACGGTGTGTTTCCGCAGTGGAATCCCATAAATACGTCCTTTGCGGTGTAATCAAACTTACCCTTGATGTCCTCATTATAAATGTTTGCGGGAACGGAATTGTTGATGTCAAGCAGAGTGACCGCATCATCGGAAACACAAGCACCGATATATTCGCTGACAGCACCGTAAATATCAACCTCGCAGGCAACGGGAATTCCTCTTGCCGCCAGACGGCTGTTCACAAAGCAGGGAACAAAGCCGAACTGCGTCTGGAATGACGGCCAGCACTTGTTTGCGAAAACAACGTATTTTCTTGAACCCTTATGCTCCTCCATCCAGTCAAGAAGAGTTATCTCATACTGAGCAAGCTTCGGGAGAATTCCGGGCATCTTGTTTCCGTCACCCAGCTCCTTTGCCATATCCTCTGCCACCTCGGCAATTCGGGGGTCATTTGCATGAGCGTTAAAAGCGGCAAACAGGTCAAGCTCGGAGTTTTCCTCTATCTCGATACCCAGATTATAAAGCTGCTTGATAGGCGCATTGCAGGCAAGGAAATCCTGCGGACGGGGACCGAAGCTGATGACCTTCAGCGACTTCAGACCGATCACCGTCCTTGCAACGGGGATAAACTCAGCTATCATATCTGCGACCTCATGGGCAGTTCCCACGGGATATTCGGGTATGTAAGCCCTAACGCCTCTGAGGGACAGATTGTAGCTTGCGTTGAGCATTCCGCAGTAAGCGTCGCCTCGGCTGTCGCACAGGCAGCTTCCGCAGTCCTCCTCGGCAGCGGCTGCGAACATAACGGGTCCGTGGAAATATTTTGCAAGGAGAGTTTCGGAAGTTTCGGGGCCGAAGTTTCCGAGATAAACCACCAGAGCATTGCAGCCCTCCTTTTTCAGCCAGTCAAGGGCAGAGCGCATATCCTTTTCATTTTCCACAACAACGGGACACTCGCATATCTCGCCGTATTTTTCCCGAAAAGCATTGCAGACAGCTATTCTTCTGGATTCGGAAAGAGATTTAGGGAAGCAATCTCTTGAAACAGCAGCAATACCGAGTTTAACATCAGGTGTATTTGTAAACATACTACATTCCTCCGACAATAATATAGTACTATTCTACCATATTATTCTGCACATTTCAAGTAGAAATTTAATTTAATGTTGAGTGATGAAAGTTGAGAGTTGAATTTATCGGTTATGTACATTAATTCAACTCTCAACTCTCATCACTTATAACTCTGTTGTCAGCTATTTTTCGGATTTTTTACCGTTGGTTATCATAAAATTATCACATTTGGGGGTAAAATAATATATAGTGAATGAAACAGAAACCAACTACCGAAAGGATGATATATATGTTCAATGATGAGTTCAGAAAACCCGATACAAATGAGGTATCCTATTACCCCGAGGACGAATTGAATCCCCAAAGCAGCAAGCCCAAAAAGCATGGCAATAAGGAAAAGGTGCTGGGACTTATCGCACTGATAGCAGTAGTTTCCGTAGGCTCTATCGGCGGATATAAGCTGGTTACCGAAAAAAACGCAGCCGCCGACACAGCCATCGTTGAACAAGCAAACGAAACAACACCCGCACAAACGGAAGCCGCAGCTGCCCCCGATACCGCCGTTACCACCGCAGCATCGGGCGAAGCATATCACAGCATGCTGGAGCTTGCCAATAAGGGCAGTGAAATGAGCGTCCCCGATATAGTCAAAAAGGTAAAGCCGTCGGTCGTGGGAATATCCTCAGAGTTTGTCATTGATTCGGGATTTTCCTATCTCTCGGGAACGTCCATCGGTACGGGAACGGGAATAGTAATGTCTGAGGACGGCTACATTATCACCAACGCCCACGTTGTAGTCAACAGCGAATACGGCACAAAGATAACCGCCAAGAAGGTCACCGTTGTCCTCAGCGACCAGAGCGAGCATGAAGCCGAAATAATCGGTGCGGACACCAAGACCGACCTCGCCGTTCTGAAGATCGACCCCAAGGACGTTGACCTTGTTCCCGCAGAATTCGGCAACAGCGACGAGCTGGAGGAAGGCGAGCTGGCAGTAGCTATCGGAAATCCGCTGGGCTTTGAGCTTTACGGCTCCACCACCTGCGGCATTATCTCCGCCCTGAACAGGACCATCACCACCGACAACGACTCACTGAGCCTTATCCAGACCGACGCCGCCATTAACCCCGGCAACAGCGGCGGACCCCTTATCAACAGCTTCGGTCAGGTAATAGGCATCAACTCAAACAAGATAGTTTCCAGCCAGGTAGAGGGAATCGGCTTCGCTATCCCCATTAACGAAGCAAAGCCCATTATCGACGACCTTATCAACAAGGGCTATGTTACGGGCAGACCTCTTATCGGCATCACGGGCGAGGACATCAACCAGCGCACAGCCCGCTATTACGACATTCCCGAGGGAATTATGGTAAGATTTATCGAACCCGGATCTGCCGCCGATGAAGCAGGCGTAAAGCTTGCGGATATTATCGTAGGCATTGAGGGAACAGCCGTCAAGACCATGGACGAGCTGAACAGCATCAAGGACGAACACTCCGCAGGCGATACCGTCACCATTACCGTTTACAGGGACGGCAGCGAGCTTGACCTTGAGCTTACCTTAGGAGAAGCCACTTCCAATTAACTGTTAAATAATCCCCCTTTCACCCCCCAAGAAAACCGCCGTACACTTCTTCCTGTGTGCAGCGGTTTTCGTCAAAAAATATAAAAGTTTCGTCCACCTTTTCAAAGGTGGCGGGGGTCAAGGGGGCAGCGCCACTTGTCGCCTCCGCAGAGGCGAAATCCCCTAAACCGACAGCCAAAGAGTTCTAACAGCAAAAATCACAAACAAATCAGTATAAAAAGTACCGCACACAAAGAAACAGTAAAGCATCTATCTTCCGAACATATCAAAAGCCGTGAAAACCAACTCCGTGTGCGGTGCTTTGCAAAAAATCGCAGGGCGTCCACGCCTTGCGATTTTTTGCACCGCCGACAGGCGGGAAGGGTTCTCACAAACTAAGAAAATACCCACTTAGATTCATCACTCAAACAGCATTAAAAGCAGAAATGTTGATTAATTCAGCAGTTCCCTAATTTTATATCCTGAAGCGAACATCACACCAATATCAAACCGTAGCATAATAAAGCTCCATCAAGCTAAAATGACAAGGGTCAACCGCTTCTTTGACTGCATGCCAATGTAATGCGGGACATTTATCCGAAATAGCATTAATATCAATACTGTAAACCGCATCATTAAAAGAAAATACTTTTATAACTGAAATGCTGTTTGATAAATCTATTTTGCTGATTATCGCCGTGCAAAATGCTATTTTTATTTTTGTGTGAAGCATGCCAAACAAGCGGCTGTTATAATAAAGCCGTATCCATTCTTCGCCTGCCGATTTGTCATACTCTATGGTAAAACGCTTTTCAATTTCTAAAATGAAGCCTTGCAGTTCGCTGTCTTTCCATATTCCATCAGCATATGTATTGATAAACATCTCTGTTATATCCATAAGCTCACCCCGCATATCACCCCGCCCCGCACAGCGTTTCTGCCGTTCGGGGCGGTTTCGATTTACTTTACTGTATCAATGATCCTCAGCGTAACATCGGCAACACGCTTCGCAGCCACCTTCTCAAACTCGTCAAAGGTCATCTCGCCCTCATCGTCGGCATTGTCTGAAATGCAGCGGATAGTTACAAAGGGCTGGGAATTTCTATACGCACAATGGGCAACTGCGGAGGACTCCATATCCACCGCCAGCGGCGAAAATTCGCTGACTATCTGCGCCTTTACAGCCGAATCGGAGATAAACTGCTCACCCGAAACGATACGCCCGATGTGGGACTTGTAACCCATCTCCGAGCAAACCGTTTCCGCCGTCTTTATCAGATATTCATCAGCCTCAAAGGTGTTGTGATAAGGGGGATATTCCGCAAGAAATCTGGGCAGCAGGTCGTGGTGCATAAGGTCCTTGGAGATAACGATGTCGCACACCTTAACGTCCGCAGACATACCCCCCGCAATACCGCAGTTGATAAGATAGTCGGGCTTGAAGCTGTCAATAAGTACCTGTGCGCAGACGGCGGAATTCACCTTGCCTATACCGCAGCAGACGTTTACAACGGTAGCATCTCCCCGCTTGTTGATGTTGAAATCGTAGCCCGCAATTTTCTTTATCTCAGGCTCACCCAAAGCCTCACGAATGTCCTTTACCTCAGACGGCATTGCCGCAATTATTCCGATAGTTTTCATTTTATACATTCCTTTCATAGAGCAAATTTTGTTCATCTATAAGTATAGCATATGTCGGCGAAAAATGCAAATAATCCTTTTAAAAATGTTGAGAGTTGAATTATTTGATGACACTGCCGCATTATTTTTCTGCAAATATTAGCGAAAATTTATAATTCAACACTAAACACTCAACATTAGTCTTGACAAATACCCCTAGGGGGTATATAATAGATACAGACAAGCGAAAGGAGCAAACGATATGAGCAAAGAAAAATGTGAGTGCTGTAAGCGCACAAAGCACCGTTCCGAAGAGGAGCATAAACGGCTTTTAAACAGACTGAGCCGCATTGAAGGACAGATCAGGGGAATAAAAAATATGGTTGAAGAGGACGCATACTGCACCGACATAATCATTCAGGTGACAGCCGCAAACGCAGCACTGAATTCATTCAGCAAGGAGCTGCTTTCGGAGCATATCCGCACCTGTGTTGCCGAGGATATACGAAACGGCAAGGACGACGTTATCGACGATTTACTGCTGACTATCCAAAAACTAATGAAATGAAGGGATAAAAATGAAGCAATTTAACGTCACGGGAATGAGCTGCGCCGCCTGCTCCGCCCGTGTAGAAAAGGCGGTTTCCGAAGTAAACGGCGTGACCTCCTGCTCGGTCAGTCTGCTGACAAATTCCATGGGCGTGGAGGGAACGGCAGCCCCCGCCGAAATAATCGCCGCCGTTGAAAAGGCAGGCTACGGCGCATCGGAAAAGGGCAAAGCCGCCGAAAAGCCCGATGAAAACGCCCTTGCCGACAAGGAAACTCCCCTGTTAAAGCAGCGTCTTATCTGGTCGGTGGGATTTCTGGTCGTGCTGATGTACTTTTCAATGGGGCATATGATGTGGGGATTTCCGCTGCCCGCATTTTTCGACGGAAATCACGTTGCCATGGGTCTTGTCCAGCTGCTTCTGACGGTCGCCGTAATGGTCATCAATCAGAAATTTTTCGTAAACGGCTTCAAAGGTCTTATCCATAAATCGCCTAATATGGATACTCTCGTGGCTCTCGGCTCGGCGGCGGCGTTTGTTTACAGCACCTACGCCCTTTTCGCCATGACCGACGCACAGACTGCGGGGGACAGCGAAGCCGTTATGTCCTATATGCACGAATTCTACTTTGAATCCGCCGCTATGATTCTTGCCCTGATAACCGTCGGCAAAACTCTTGAAGCCCGTTCAAAGGGCAAGACCACCGACGCTTTGAAGGGGCTGATGAAGCTTTCCCCGAAAACTGCCGTAATTCTCCGTGACGGTCGGGAGATCGAAATTCCCGCCGATGAACTGTCCGTGGGAGATGTTTTCATCGTCCGACCGGGTGCTGCCATTCCCGCTGACGGAACGGTCACCGAGGGACACAGCGCAGTTGACGAGTCCGCAGTTACAGGAGAAAGCGTCCCCGCCGATAAGGATATTGGGGACAGAGTTTTCGCCGCAACCATCAATCAGTCGGGCTTTATGAAATGCAAAGCCGTCCGTGTGGGCGAGGACACGGCACTTGCGGAGATTATCCGAATGGTCAGCGACGCCGCAGCCACAAAAGCGCCCATTGCCAAGGCAGCCGACAAGGTTTCGGGGATATTCGTGCAGACGGTCATTGCCATTGCCGCAGTTACAACGGTCATTTGGCTGCTGACGGGCGCACAATTCGGGCTTGCCCTTGCGAGAGGAATTTCCGTCCTTGTTATAAGCTGCCCCTGCGCCCTCGGTCTGGCAACGCCCGTGGCAATTATGGTCGCAAACGGCGTGGGAGCGAAAAACGGCATACTGTTCAAGACCGCCGCCGCTATCGAGGAAACGGGAAAGACCGCCATTGCCGTCCTTGACAAAACGGGTACGGTCACAAGCGGAAAGCCCGCCGTTACCGATATTATCCCCGCAAAAGGAGTTACCGAAGGTGAGCTTATCTCCGACGCATATTCCCTTGAAATTCGGAGCGAACACCCCCTTGCAAGGGCGGTCACGGAATACGCCGAAAGGAGCGGCGCAAACCGTTTCGATGTGACCGATTTCAAGGCACTTCCGGGAAACGGGCTTACAGCGTCCCTCGGAAATGACATTTTGTCGGCGGGAAATCTGAAATTTGCCGAAACTCTTGCGGACATTCCCGAGGATATGGAAACCATCTCCGAAAAGCTGTCCGAAAGCGGGAAAACTCCCCTTTTCTTCTGCAAAAATCGCCGCTTGACGGGAATTATCGCCGTTGCGGACACTATCAAGGAGGACAGCAGACAGGCAGTTTCCGAGCTGAAAAATATGGGTATCCGAGTGGTGATGCTGACGGGAGATAACGAGCGCACCGCCAAAGCGATCGCAGCGCAGGCGGGCATTGACGAGGTAATCTCTGGCGTTCTCCCCGACGGAAAGGAAGCCGTTATCCGCAAACTTATGACCGAGGGAAAAACTGCAATGGTAGGCGACGGCATAAACGACGCACCCGCTCTCACCCGTGCAGACATAGGTATCGCCGTGGGTGCGGGCACGGATATTGCTATCGACGCCGCAGATGTCGTGCTGATGAACAGCCGTTTAAGCGACGTTCCCGCAGCTATCAGACTCAGCCGTGCGGCGCTTCGGAATATCCGTCAGAACCTGTTCTGGGCGTTTTTCTACAATGCCGTGGGAATTCCCCTTGCGGCGGGCGGGCTGCTGAATCCCATGTTTGCGGCGGCTGCCATGAGTCTGTCAAGCTTCTGCGTAGTTTCAAATGCTCTGAGATTAAATCTTGTGAACATTCGTGACACGCATAAGGATAAAAAAATCAAAACCAAAAAGGAGAAAAAAGCTATGTTAGTTACAATGAAAATTGAAGGTATGATGTGCGGTCACTGCGAAGCGACTGTCAAGAAGGCTCTGGAAGCTGTCCCGGGCGTTATTTCCGCAGAGGTCAGCCACGAAAAGGGCGAGGCGGCAGTCACCCTGTCCGAACCGGTACCCTTTGACGTACTGAAAAAGGCAGTCGAGGACAAGGACTACAAAGTTGTAGAGTAATGCGGAAAGTGGAGAGTGGAAAGTGGAATTATAAGTGTTGAGATAAATGTGGAAAGTGAAGTTTTTTAATTCACCATTCAGCATTTAACACTAAAAATTTCACTTTCCGCTTTTCACATTTCACACTAAAAAATAATATTTTTGTTGACAATTTCGGGTAAATCTGATAAAATATAAATATATGCAAAAAATATGAGGTGTATCGGTTGAAAAGACAAAATATCACTTCGGTTTCATTTATATTTTATCTGGCAGCAATAGCGGCTGCCTTCGTTCTGCTTATATATTCTGTTATAAAGGACAGTCCCGCCGAGAAAAACCAATTCCTTGATTTTAACGGAAGCTGGTATCTTGACGAGGAGCTTACTCTCCCTGCGGACACGTCGGAGCCGTCCGAAATTGTGGGCTACGAAACAGGAAAGGCTCTGAGCTTTTTTGCACGGCTCCCCGAGATTTCGGAAAAGGGCTTCTCGCTGAATTTTCGCCTGAAAAACAGCGAAGCGGAAATATACTTCGTAAACGAGGACGGCAGCCGTGAGTTCGTCCAAAAAACCGCCGATATTCAGCCCCTTTACGGCAAATCGGTGGGAACGGTTTGGATGGACATTCCCCTTGACACCTCCGACGGCGGAAGGCTGATGGAGATACTTTTCACCCCCTGCTACGATGATTCGGGCTGCTATCTGGACAATTTCAAGATCGGCAGGACGACTCAGCTTATCTCAAATGCCATAGGCGAGCGTGTTATCGGGGCGGCTACCTGTATCATTATGCTTTTCACGGGAATTCTGCTGATAGTACTGCATTTTCTGATCGAAATATCTACAAGTTCGGGAAACAAGGAGATGCTCTATCTGGGAATTTTCGCCGCCATGACCTCCTGCTGGGCGCTGGTTGAAACCAAATTCCTGAACTTTTTTACGGAAAACACAGGCGCTGTCCACAACTTAGCCTGCATGAGCCTTATGCTGATAATCCTGCCCCTTTTCCTGTTCTATCAGCGGGATATTGACGAGAAAAACAGCAAGGTAGTGCCGGCAGTCTGCATAATGTCCGTGCTGAATTTCGTCGTATGCTGCGTTCTGCATTTTGCGGGGATAAAAGATTTCCACGAAACTCTGACGCTTACGCATATTACCACCGGAATTGCCTGCGTCTGCATACTTTACACGGGCTATGTCCGCTGCTTCAAGCGGAAAAACGTGGAAAGAACGGATATAGTGTCCTCCGTGGGAATGGCAGTTATCGCCGTTTTTGCCGCTATTGACATTGTAAGATACCGTATGGGCGGCGTTAACGACAGCGAGCTGTTTACCCGAATAGGTCTGCTTATCTACATAATAACGCTTGGAATATGCACCCTCAGCTACACCGCACAGATGGTGAAAAAGGGCGCAGAAGCCGAGCTTATCAGCCGCCTTGCCTATGAGGACGGTCTTACGGGAATGGGCAACCGCACCGCCTACAAGGAGCGCATCGCCGCCCTTGACAGAAGCGGAAATTACACCTTCTTTATGTTCGACATCAACAACCTGAAATATGTCAACGACAACATCGGTCATCAGACGGGCGACAAAATGATAATCGCCGCCTCGGAGGTCATAAAACAGGTTTTCTCGCCGCTGGGGAAATGCTACCGTATCGGCGGAGATGAATTTGTCTGCATCGCGGAATCGGCGGTCAACGCAGAGATGTACTGCAATGTGTTCTTCGAGGAGCTTCGGCTTTACCGTGAAAACAATAACCCCGATTTCCCCCTTTCCGTCGCTTTGGGAAGTCAGGTCTGCCATTCGGGAGAGAATATCGACGCTGCTATCCACAAAGCCGACCAGAAGATGTACACCTGCAAGGCTGAATTAAAAGCAAAGGATAAAACTCTTATGGAAAGGAAAAATCCCTCCCCGTCGGCAACAACAGCATAAAATAAAGCTGTCGGTTTTATCAGACCGACAGCTATTTTTTTTACATTCTGAATGTACCCATATACTTATGACCCTTTACCGTCTTAGGCTCCTTTATCTTCACCCAGCGGAAGGTTTCGGGATTGTCCACGTACATATGAGCAAGTGCACAGCCAATGTCAAAGTTGGAAAAATCGCCCGTTACCTTTGACATAAGTCCGCCGCCCGAGCTGTAAACGTCCATAAACTTTCCGTCATGGAGGAAATACCAGGGCTGACCGTTATTTGCGGAGGGAGCAAGTCTTGCAGGCTCCAAGCGGGAGTCCACAACATCGGATATAGCCTTTCTTTCCTTGCGCTTGAAATCATCTGTGAAACGGTACATCTCACCCTTTGCCTTGCCGAATGCAAGAGTTATGTAGTATTTCAGACCGTCCTCACCGCAGACACCCGGGGCAAGCTTTGCCGAGCCCAGCCAGCAGGTGCCGACGCCCAGGCTCTGAATGTACAGATCAAGCTGCTGATACATAAAGCCCAGCTTCATCTCATAGTCGCTGTCGCTTGTATCGGCAAAAAGAACGTAATAGTGAGGTGCCTTCCAGCGTGCCATTGATTTGATGCTTGTTGCGGTGGTGAGTCTTGCAACGGTTCTCAGCGGACTATCCTCGTCCAGCTGCTTTAATTTGTTTTCCGCAAAATCCTGTATGGACAAAAGCGTTTGCTGATCCACAGGTGTTGCTTCATAGCTTCTTATGCTCTTGCGTTTGTAGATGGTTTGCTTCAAGGTTAATGCCATTGTATATCCCTCCGAAAATTATTTTTTGATTAGTTTTCCGAGAATTATTCCGTTTTTGCGGCAGGCTGCTGACCGAGGGTGGTATCAAGCACCTCCAACGCCTTGGAAAGCTGAGTGTCCAGCCCGTTCAGCTGCTGCTCTATGGTGATATTTTTGGAATCAATGCCGTCGGGCAGTTCCATTTCAAAGTTCGGCTTAACGCCCACTCCCGTGAATTCACCGCTGTTTTTGGTTTTCAGAACGGCGACCGTCACCTTTACGGCACTTCCGTCACGGAGCTTGTGAGTGGTCTGCATAACGCCCTTTCCGTAGGTCGTCGTTCCTACAAGCTGAGCGTTTTTCTCGTCCCTGAGAGCAAGGGCGAAAAGCTCGGAACAGCTTGCTGTCTTTCCGTTTACCAGCACGGTGATGGGCAGCTTTATTTCCGTTTCGGCGGTGGTATGGACGGTGACCTCCGTCCTGTCCTTGTACTCGGCGGTAACGGGGTCACATTCGCCGATAATAAGGTTCAGGCAGTCGCTGAGCGATGTTACCAGCCCGCCCAGATTATCTCTTACATCGAAAACTATTCCTACCGCACCCGCCGCCGTCAGCTCGTCAAGCTGTGCCTTCAGCTGCTCTGCGGTCTTGGAATTGAAGGTGGATATTTTTATATATGCGTAACGGTCGTCTATCATACGTCCCGTAACGCTGACAATTTCATCTCGTCTTGAAACCAGCTCGAAATTCAAAAACTGCGGCGGGACGGTAGCCTCTGCCCCCTCAGCTTCAACACGTCTGCGGACAGCCAGCTTCACCTTAGTGCCCTCTGTGCAGTCAAGCAGGGCAACAGCTTCATTGTAACCGCCCTCGTATGCGATAACGTCCGTGTCGTTTACCGCCAGAATGACATCTCCCGCCTGCATTCCCGCTTCATGGGCGGCGGTGTTTACCATAACGGAGGTCACCTTGATGTAACCGCTTTCCTCCTTTTCAAAGGTAAAGCCCAAGCCCATGGTGTAGCCCGAGTCCTTCTGAGTTACCTTTGCGTACTCCTCGGCGGTGTAATATTCTGCGTAATTATCCTGCAATCCGAAAATATAGCCCTTTGCGATACATTCCATAAGATAGTCCTCGTCGATCTCCTTATAGAACTTCGTCCTCGCAAAGCTGTCCAGCTCACTGAGCTTGGTGTAAATTTCCTCTCGCTCGGTAACGCTCTGCACCTTTGAATTGAACAGGCTCAAAGAGTAATTATTCGTGATAACAAATGTGACTGCCGCCGTGACCGCCATTAAGCTGACGGTTATCCCGACGGATATTTTTTTGTTGAACATAGTTTACCTCGTGAGTTATTGCTTTTTGTAGAATTTCATAGGGTCGGTGTGCTGACCGTTTATTCTTACCTCAAAATGGAGATGTGCCCCGTAGGAATTTCCCGTATTGCCAATAGCGGCTATCTTCTGCCCCTTGGTAACGGTCTGACCGACGGAAACGTAAACCTCGCTGCAGTGACCGTAAAGGGTGGTATATCCCCCGCCGTGGTCGATGATAACGTATTTTCCGTAGCTGTAACCGGGGGTGTAGGTTTTTTGCGCCAGAATTACCGTCCCCGCCTGAGCAGCAACGATGTCCTTTCCCGCACAGCCCGGCTTGGTAATGTCAACGCCCTTGTGGAACTGCTGCTTGCCGAAAAGGTCACGCCAGCCGTATCCGTCGGACAGATTGTGGACCTGAGGTGCGGGCCATGTGAAATCGGAACCGATAAACACCTTTTCCTGAGAAGCCAGACGCTTTATTTCCGCCTGAAGTGCAGCCTCCACCTTTTCCTCCTCGGCGTCAATTTCCTCGGAACGTGCGGCGTAGTCCTCCGCTTCCTTGTTTATCATTTCAAGGACTTCAACAGAATTATTGTAGCTGTCCTGCAGCTCGGCAAGAAGCGTTTCCTGCTCGGAGATAGTCTGCTTCTGCTCGTCAAGACGGGTGTTCAGGGTTTCGCAGTCGGTGTTATAGGTGTCAAGCTGCTTGTTTAAATCGTCTATCATTTCCTTGTCACGGACGGACATACGCTTTACCATTTCCATACGGGCAAGCATCTCGTAAAAATCCGACGAACCCGCAATTACGGAAGCATAGCTTGCATCTCCCGCAATATACATAGCCCGAAGCCTGTCACGGAACATAGAAATGCTTTTGTCGATGTCCTCCTTCTGCTGTGTGATACGGTCGTTCAGGTCGGAGATCTGAGCTTCCAGCTCGTCAGCCTGAGCGTTTACAATGTCAAGCTCTTTTTCCTGAATTTCTATCTGCTCGGCGTAATATGCCTGATACTGCTCCTGTTCCTCGGCGCTTTTTTCCAACTCGGCAAGCTTGTTTTTGACCTGTTTTTTCTCGTCGGCAAGCTGTTTTTTCTCGGCTTCCAGTTCGGAAAGGGATTTTCCTGCGGAAACTGTCAGCAGATTTGCGCTGTTTGGCAGATATGTCAGACAAGCTGTCCAGACAGCGAAGGCGCAAAGCACAGCCGCTGTTTTTTTCAGGATACTTTTTGCAGACAAGTTAAAACCTCCATATATAAATGTTGAAAGTTAAAAGTTAAGAGTTGAATTATCAGCGTTCAGCACGCTTATACAGCGAACGTTCCCGACGGCATTACTGCTGTTTATCGGTATGACATCATAATTCATCACTCAACCTTCAACACTCAACACTACACCTTCAAGTACTTACCCGTACTCATAACCGTACCGATAGCACCGATGACCGCACCCGAAGCCACATAGCAGAGCACCATAGCGATAAGCAGCGTCCCCTCCAGCGGAATAAAGGAGGTAACGTTGAATACCGACCAAAGGGTGGTGTCCCTCATAAGCAGCTCGGTAAGCTCACGGTATCCGACAATAGTCAGCAGCGTAGCAACTCCGCCCGCCAGAATACCCATCAGCATACCCTCGATAAAAAAGGGTATCTTGATAAAGGTGTTGGTAGCGCCCACATATTTCATAATGTTGATCTCCTTTTTACGGAAATCAACGCTTGCCCTCGTGGTATTGTAAATGATAACAAGGCTTACCGCCAGCAGCGCCGACAGCACTATAATGGAGATAACAGCAACCATTGATTTCAGTCCCGAAAGAATGTCAATGAAATCTCCGGGAGAGCGAATATCGTAAATATCGCCCATTTTGTTTATCTCCATAAGAGTTGCGCTCATATTGTCAATGTCCGTAACTCTTATTCTGAAAGCGTCGATAAGAGGGCTTTCCTGACCCTCACCGTCTATGTAAGCAAAAAGCTCGTTTGCATTGGGAATGTCCGCCTTCATATCCTCCCATGCCTGTTCCTTGGAATAGAAGGACACCTTTGAGATATTGTCCATCTGCACAAGGGCATTGTTCATTTCCTCGATACGCTCGTCGGAAACATCATCGTTCAGGAAGATAATGACCTCATTTCTGTCCTCAACGCTGCCGATGAACATATTTATATTAGCTATGAAAAGCAACGAAAAGCCTATCAGTAGCATAGAAACCAGAAGCACGCAGAAGGACGCAAAGGACATCATTCTGTTAGTCCAGATATTTCTGAAGCCCTGCTTTAACAGGTATCTGAAGCTGCTTATTCTCATTTTTCAACAAATCCTCCAAGCCGAAAGCGCAAATTAAATGTAGTCGTCAAACACGATAGAACCGTCCCTCAGCGTGATGGTCCTGCCGCCGAACTCTCTTACAAGGTCATGCTCGTGGGTGACCATAAGCACGGTCGTGCCCTGAGCGTTGATGTCCTGCAAAAGCTTTACTATCTCAAAGGACAGTCTTGGGTCGATATTACCCGTAGGCTCGTCAGCGATAATAAGCTTCGGTTCATTTACCAATGCCCTTGCCAGCGCAACTCGCTGCTGTTCACCGCCCGAAAGCTCATTGGGGAAGCATTTGACCTTGTTTCCCAGCTCCAGCGTGCCGATAACACGGGGAACTCTCTGCCTGATGACCTTGGGAGAAGCATCTGTGCATCTTAGCACAAATGCGATATTATCGTAAACATTAAGCGTCGGGATAAGTCGGAAATCCTGAAAAACAACGCCGATGGTCCGACGCAGCGAAGGTATCTTTCCCCTTCTCATCTTAGTCAGGTTAAAGCCGTTTACCAAAACTTCTCCCTCGTTAGCCTGCACCTCACGAAGCAGCAGCTTGATAAGTGTGGATTTACCCGCACCCGAGTTACCGACAACGAACACGAATTCGCCGTCGGTGACCTTTAAATTGACATTATTCAGAGCGTCCACACCGTTTGAATACTTTACGGACACATCTTTTAATTCTATCACAAGTACACCGCCTAAAAACAATTATCGAATTTTATAAGGAAAGAAAGGGCAGACACATCGTTCTGCCCCTCTGATATTTTTGCCGATACCCACAAATCAGAACTTAGTGGGATTTGCCGACAGATATTTCTTGACCATCAGTGCGATCTTGAAGATGATAGCATGGTCAAATTCACGAAGGTCAAGTCCCGTCAGCTTCTTTATCTTTTCAAGACGGTAAACCAGCGTGTTTCTGTGAACGAACAGCTTTCTTGAAGTTTCGGAAACGTTCAGGCTGTTCTCGAAAAATCTCTGGATAGTGAAAAGAGTTTCATGGTCAAGAGATTCGATGGAATTCTTCTTGAATACCTCCTGCAAAAATGTTTCGCAGAGAGTGGTGGGGAGATGGTAGATAAGCCTTGCGATACCAAGGTTGTCGTAGGAAACGATAGCCTTGTCCGTATCGAACACCTTTCCTACCTCCAGAGCGATCTGCGCCTCCTTGAAGGAGCGTGCAAGGTCCTTAACGCCCATAACAACGGTGCCTATACCAACATTTACCCTTGTATAGAACTCGCCGCTCAGGGTATCTGAGATGGAGCGTGCCAGCTTTTCCAGGTCCTTGGACTCAACATTTGCCTTAACTTCCTTAACAAGCACAATGTCCGTTTCGGTGATGTTGAAAACGAAGTCCTTGTTCTTGTCGGGGAAAAGGTTCTGTATCACGTCATAAGCGGAAACGTCGTTTGCGGACACAATGCGCACCAGCAGAACGACTCTGCTTATATCAGCATTAAAGTGAAGCTCCCTTGCCTTAACAACAATATCTCCGGGGAGGACGTTATCCAGCACAACATTCTTGATAAAGTTATTTCTGTCATACTTTTCGTCGTAATACTGCTTGATGCTTGACAGAGTGATCGCCATAATATTTGCATACTTGGCGGCATTTTCATCGGTGCCCTCGATAAAAACGGCATAATCGGGCTTGATATGGGAACCGAAGGGCTTGTATGTATAACCGTCCCTTACGAAAACATCGTGAGAATCGCTGAGGTCGAGGGAAACAAACTCATTGGTAGTGCCGATCTTGCTCAGCTCGCTGCAGGCGATGATGGTAGCAGTTTCATCGACAACACCGATAGTGCAGTCCATAGTATCCCGCATCTGATGAATAAGTCCCTGAAAAAGTCTGTTTGACATTTAACGGTCAATCCTTTCTTTTTTACCGCATTTAGCGGCACATTCGAGTTTTTGCGTATATATTCGGACAACAATGTGAAAATACTCTATTTAAATAGGATTATACCACAAAATCCAATTCGGTGTGTTAATTTTTTGTGAATTTGACTGAAAATCTTGTGAAATCCTACAATTGGGTTTAAAAGATTAGTGCAATTTTATGTAATGTGGAGTGTGAAAAGTGGAGAGTGGAGTTTTTAGTGTTGAGTGATGAAAGTTGAGAGTTGAATTTAATGTGGAATTTCTCTATAATTCATCACTATAAAAAAGCCGCAGCTCAGACATTGGCTGCGGCAAAACGTTTATTAAATTATAATGTATAGAGTGTGGATTTTCGCCTAAAATTCAACACTTATCACTCAACACTTAACACTAGCCAAAAGGTTACTCGGCAGTCAGCACAAACATATCATAAATAGCCTTAGTAGCCGTAACAAAATCCTCCTCAGCCACACCAACAATAACATTCAGCTCGGAAGAACCCTGATCTATCATCTTAACATTGACATGCGCATGTGCCAAAGCGGAGAAAATACGTCCGGAAGTACCTCTCAGCTTTCTCATACCCCGTCCAACGACTGCAATAAGCGCAATGTTATGCTCGATGTCGATATGGTCGGGAGCGACCTCTTCCTCTATCATCTTGATGATCTTCTCTTCCTTGCCCTGAATAGATGCGCTGTTTACGATAATACTCATTGTGTCGATACCCGAGGGGATATGTTCAAGGTTCACCTTGTTGTCCTCCAGGACCTCCAGCACCTTTCTTACAAAGCCCATCTCGCTGTTCATCATATCCTTTTCGATGTTGATAGCGGAGAAGCCCTTCTTTCCCGCAATGCCCGTGATGGTGTACTTGCAGGGTGTATCTCCCGCATCGGCAACGATCATAGTACCTGCGTCCTCGGGGGCGTTTGTGTTCTTTATGTTGATGGGGATACCCGCTGTTCTTACGGGGAAGATAGCGTCCTCATGAAGCACGCCTGCGCCCATATAGGAAAGCTCTCTCAACTCTCTGTATGTGATGGTGGTGATACCCTTGGGATCATCAACTATTCTGGGGTCGCAGATAAGGAATCCCGAAACGTCCGTCCAATTCTCGTAAATGGAAGCGTTAGCCGCTCTTGCGACGATAGAGCCTGTCACGTCCGAACCGCCTCTGGAGAAGGTCTTGATGGTATCGTTGGGCATAGAGCCGTAGAAGCCGGGGATAACGGCATACTCGGTCTTAGCAAGCTTTTCGCTGAGGACTTCGGTAGTTCTGTCCAAATCAAAAACGCCGCTTTCGTTAAAGAAGATATATCCTGCGGGGTCAATGAACTCAAAGCCGAGGTATGCAGCCAGCAGCTTTCCGTTGAGGTACTCACCTCTTGAAGCGGCGTAGTCACGTCCCGCACGTCCGATAAAGCCGTTCTTTATCTGCGCAAACTCCTTATCTAAGGAAACGTTCAGCCCAAGGTCCTTGATGATGGAATTGTATCTGCTTTCGATAGCGGCGAACTGTCCCTCGAAATCTCCGCCCTTTGCAGCGACTTCATAGCAGCTGTACAGCATATCGGTGATCTTTGTGTCCTCGGAAAACCTCTTGCCGGGTGCGGACGCTACCACGAAACGTCTGTCGGGGTCAGCCTTGACTATACCCGCTACCTTCTTGAACTGATTTGCGTCAGCCAGTGAGCTTCCGCCGAATTTTACGACTTTGATCTGCTTCATATAAAAAACTCCTATTATTAAAATCAAAAATAGAGTGCCACGTAAGCACTCTATTTATTATATATCAATCAAAAAAAATAATCAATTGATATATGAAACAACATTTTTGAAATTTACAGCCGTCCGTTTGTGAAATACGCTTGTATTCCGCTGACGGACACTTATTCTTCCTCATATTGCGGAGGCTCGCCCTTTCTTCTCTGTAAATGGTACGCCGCTTTCAGGGCAGTTTTCACGGGTGCGAGCCTTAAAGCGAATATTCCGAGGTTCATCATTGCCCCGGGGATAATGGTCAGCTTACCGTCAAACATTCTGTCAACGGCAAACTTCGCAGCATAGCGGCTCTCAATGCCGTCGGTGACGAACTGCACCCCCGCACGTCTGTTAAAATCCGTCTTAACGGGTCCGGGACAGAAAACGCCCACATAAACATCGGAGCCTCTCCGTCTGAGCTCCTCGTAAATAGCGTGTGTCATGCGCACAACATAGCTTTTTGTTGCGTAATAGGTGGACATAAGCGGTCCCGCCAGAAATCCCGCCGCAGACGCTACATTCAGTATATATCCGCTGTTTCTCTTAACAAAATCCCGCAAAAACAGCTTTGTCAGGATATGCACCGCCTTGATGTTCACGTTTATCATATCCAGCTCGGTTTTCAGGGGGACATTCAGAAATTCGCCGAACGCACCGAAGCCCGCACAGTTAATGAGAATGTCGATGTTTTTGTCCTTCAGCTTGTTATAGAGGGCGACACAGGCTTTTTCGTCGCCTAAATCGCAGGCAATGGCAGCGGTCATATCCTTGCCGAGTTCGCTGCGGAGTTCTGCGAGATTTTCCTTGTTTCTGCCCGTCAGAACGACCTTTATCCCTCTTGACACCAGCTCACGGGAAATATCTCTGCCTATCCCCGAGGTTGCGCCTGTTACAAGTGCTATCATTATAATTCCTCCAATTATTCTTTGTCGGGTTTGATATAAATTTTCATATTCGTCTTGCCATTCTCGGGGATATTCTCGAAAAAGCCCATTTTTTCGTAGACCTTCCGCCCCGCAGGAGTTGCCAGCAGCTCAATGTAGACAAGCTCCAGCTTCTTTGCTTCCTCCAGAACAGCCTCCATCACCTTTGTGGCAATGCCCCTCAGACGGTATTCCGCCGAGGTGTACACATTAAGCATCATTCCCGTTTTGCCGTTTAAAAATACGGGGTTTGCGGGCTTTTCAACTACTAGCAGAAACGCCGTCCCCACGGGCTTTCCGTCTATCTCGGCGATAAATGCGGTCATATCCTTTCCAAGATGTCTGTGAAAATAATCGGGCATCTGCGCCCGCATAGCGGCTTCCTCCTCCTTGGAGAGATGGTTCAGGTTCAGGTCATGGGAAAAATAGTCCACACGGAACTGTATCAATATGTCAATATCCCTCTCGCTGTCTGCGGACGCTTTTCGTATTATCATCGGGTGTTCTCCTTATTTCCTTTTTAACGTGCAACCCCGTCCGAACATACGTGGGGACGGGGAAACTTGATCAATATTTGTCATCATCCAAATTGATGAAATCGGGCAGATTATCCGGGTCAAACTCGATAGCTTCAAACTCGTCGTCATCGTCTTCGGAAACTTCCTCGGAATAGGGGCTTTCGGACGCTTCGGAGACAGCTTCCTCAGCCTTTTCCTCCTCGGGAACACTTTCGGGATGTGCCTCAAAATCGCTGAGAACTATGGGAGCGTCCTCCTCGGTATTTTCGGGAATGGGTTCCTCATTCTCCTCGGGAATGACCTCCTCTACTGTATTTTCCTCGAATGTATCTTCATCGGAAATTCCGTAATTTGAAAGATCTATCTCGTCCTCGTCCTCCTCTTCATCGGAGAAATCGCCCTCCAGCTTGAACCTGCTTACCATTTCACGGAGCATCTCCGACTGCGTTGTCATAACAGCGGCAGCGGACGCACTCTGCTCGGCAGTCGCAGAGTTGGACGCAATAACGTTTGTGATAACGGAAACGCCCTCATTTATCTTGGTAATGGTATCCGACTGATTCTGCGAAGCCTCGGCAATGGAGCTTATATCGCTGCTCATATGAGCGGAGCTTTCAACGATCTCCATAAGTGCGGAGGCAGTTGCCTTGGCTATCTCCGTACCGTTTGCCACCTTTGCCAGCGAGCCTTCGATAAGCTCGGTGGTTTGACGGGCAGCGTCGGCGCTCATTGCCGCCAGACCTCTTACCTCGTCGGCAACAACTGCGAAGCCACGTCCCGCATTGCCTGCGTGGGCAGCCTCAACGGCAGCATTCAGCGCAAGGATATTTGTCTGGAACGCAATATCGTCGATGACCTTGATTATCTTGGAAATTTCTGCGGAGGAGGTGCTTATCTCGTTCATTGACTGTAACATTCTCTGCATATCCTCGTTGCAGTCGCTGAGCTTTACGGAAATATCGCTTACAAGCCTGTCGGTATTGGACGCAGACTGTGCATTCCTGCTTACCTTCACGCTGATGTCCGCCACCTGACCGGACAGCTCGGAAATAGCCTCCGCCTGGTTGTTTGAGCCGATGCTGAGATTCTGTGCCGCAGATGCCACCTGATTTGCGCTCATATCGACCTGCTCGGACGCAGAAACTATCTGCCCGAAGGTTTCCCGCAGATTTCGGAGGATTTCGTTGAAGCTTGTCCTTATCTGAACGAAATCTCCCCTGAATCCGCCCTTCATCTCAAAGGCAAGGTCGCCCTCGGAAATTCTCGAAAGTGCAGAGGAAATCTCGTCAATGTAAAATCTCAGGCTGTCAACCGTTTCTCCGATGGATTCCGCAAGAACACCCACCTCATCACGGCGGAGAATTCTCTCAACAGGTGTCTGCAGATCGCCCTCGGAGAGGAGCTTAAGACGCTTGATGCTTCTTTCGATAGGAGAAACGATGTTGTGCATTACCACAAGTATCACGAAGAATGTCACAACAAGGATAATTGCCGCAAGAATGAGCATTACGGGGACGCTGTCTCTCAGAGGTCCCCTGAATTCGCTGGAAGGAGCCGTCATGATGACCGCCCAGCCGTTGCCCTCAACAGGCGCATATGCGACCTGGCTGTTCACGCCGTCCACATTACAGGTAACAGTGCCCGTTTCCCCTGCCATGGCCTTCTGATAAACGTCTGCAAGGGGCTTATAGCTGCTGTCGGAGGCGGCAAGCTCGATAGCGTTAAAGCCTGCAAGGGTCTTGCTCAGGTCCTTGTCGGCAATAACAGTTCCCGCTTCGTCAATTATATACGCGCCGCCCGTTTCGCCGAAGGTTATCTCGGAAACAACGGAGCTGAGTGTAGCATCATCGTATATTACGACCAACACATAGGTAGTGGAGGTAGCACCCGCAGTTTCCGCCGAAAGAATGGCGAACTCGGAAGCCGTGCCGTCAGCATTTACCTGAGGAGCTGTCATAACAGGGGTCTTTTTCTTCTTTGTATAGGCGTATTCCTCGGTTTCAAGATAGTGCTGTGCCTCTTCCTCGGTAAATGCGTCCGACTTGAGATACAGCTCATCTCCCTTGAAAAGGCCGTATCTTACAAAGCCCGTCCCCCTAAGCTCCGATTCCATAAAGGATTTAGCAGTCATTTTTGCGCCGATGGAGTTGCTGGCGATACTTTTCAGCAGTGCCCTCTGAGCGTCGGCTTTCAGGGACTCTATACCCGTTGCGACCTCGGAGGAGGTTTCCGTTGCAAGGGGCAACACCATTTCGTCAACGGTGCGGGTAATGGCAGAGGTCAGCGACCATAAATTTGTACCTGCCATTATGATTATGGTAGTAAGCAGCATTATGCTGACATATACAAAAAGCCTTGTTTTAAGACTTTGCCGTTTTAATTTAAATACAGAAAGACTGAATTTCATAATATCCCTCCGGAAAAAATATCCATACTTCCTTCTGACGGAATTTGTCACAAGGTATTCCATAATTTAAGTATAACATTCTGCCGAAAATAAATTCAATGAGAATTTATGAATTTATATGATATAAATTGAATATGATAGATTTTTACAATATTTTTTAGTGAAATTTCACATAGTTTATTCAATGTTGAATGTTGAGAGTTGAGTGTTGAATTAATACTACTGTCATCACATTTAATATTCTTGTTGCCCGAGTAACGCATACGGTTGTGTGTTTCCCCCGCCTTCGGTGGGGAAACACACATTATACTAAACACCATTTAAATCACGGAGAAGAAATCGGCGTAAAAAGCTTGCGTTTATGGGTTTTTACGCCGAGAGATTCCCGTGATTAATGGGTGTTTAATATTAATAGGCTCCTTAAATTCAACACTCATCATTCAACATTCAACACTCAACATTAAAATCAACTATTGACAATCTTTTGAAAAAGGTGTATTATATATTATTATAGGATAATTATCGTTAATTGCACCCCGAATGTCGGTTTCGGAGCTTATCGGGGTCCCCGATAGCCCGCATTTGCTGTAAAAATGCGGAGAAAGGTTTGGTTACAGATGTACTTTGGCAGCGTTAGGTTTTTCAAGCACCTGATACTCACCGTAGTTTTCGGCTGGATAGCTGTTTCGACGTTTTTTGCGGTGTTCTTTGGTGTAAAATATAATATGGAAAAGAAAAAAGAACCGTCCGAGCCTCCTGCTGTGTCCGTTTCGTCGGACGGAGTTCTGAATGTCCCCGACGGAACTACCGTTGAACAGGTCTATCTCGCACTGGCAGCCAAGGGTTACAGTCCCGAGGATATTATGGAATTTCTCCATCAGACAGATGAAGAAGCGGTGGATAAGTTCGTTAAGGAGAATTACGGAAGTGCCGCAGAAACAACGGCAGCCGTTTCCGAAATGCCCGAAACTTCGGTTTCCGCAGAGGACGCAGAGCCGTCGGAGAGCGTAACGGAAATCCCCGTTTCATCGGAGGACAAGCCTTACACAAAGCTTTACCCGCAGCTGTATGCGGAATATCCCGAAAGCTTCGGCGAGGACACAAAAACCGTCTACCTGACCTTTGACGACGGTCCATCGGACAATACCCTGATGATACTTTCCATTCTGCGGAAATATGACATCAAGGCTACCTTCTTTATGAGCGGCAGCACTACCGAAAAGGGCAAGGCTATCATGGAACAGGTGGCTGCGGAGGGGCATGCTATCGGCGTCCACTCCTATTCCCACGATTACGAGAAAATATACGAAAGCGTTGACAGCTATCTGGACGATTTCAACAATACATACAACATCATCAAGGACGCAACGGGCGTGTCCCCGAACATTTTCCGCTTTGCAGGCGGCAGCTACAACGACTATAACCACGAGATCTATGACGAGCTTGTTGCCGAAATGACCAGACGAGGCTTCGTTTACTACGACTGGAACGTCAGCGCACAGGACGCAGTTGTAAAGCCCACATGGACATATATCTACAATAACGTGCTTGACGGAGTAAAGGCAAACACCTCAAACCGTCAGATAATCCTTATGCACGACAGCGCAGACAAGTATGTGACAGTTACCACCGTCGAGGACATTATCGTTGAGCTTATGAAGGACGGTTACAGCTTCGACAAGCTGGATAACACAGTCCCCCCTACTCAGATAGTAAAGTATTAAGCCGAAACCAAGAGGAGCAGAAAAATGAGTTTAAAGGATAATTTTAATCAGGCATTAAAGGAAATTCTCAATCAGAAGGCAGGCGGCGAGCCTCCCAAAAAATCCGAGCTTGACCGCTATCTCGACCCTGTTTCCGATGAACAGGGCGACGCGGAAAACCGCACTCCCTCCGCTGTTTTCGGCAGTGACAGCGAAAGCGAAACCGCTCCCCGTCCCGCAGAAAAGGAGCGTGACGAAGCGGCAGCCTCCGCAGCAGAGCAGCTGAGAAGTTCCAAAAACGCCTACGAGGAATTCGCAAAGGAATACAGAGAGGAAGCCAGAGCAGCCAGAAACGCAGGCTACGGTCAGACCGCAGGTTACAGCGCAGCCTCCGCCGATTTTTCGTCAAAGACTGAGCGTGAAGATGCCTTCGACCAGCGCAGAGGACAGCCTATCCCGCCCTCCTACGGCACGGGACGTTCGGATTTCTCCTCGGGCGTGCAGTTCAACGGCAGTCAGGGCGCAGTTCCTCCCACGAATATGGGCGGCTACTATAACGCTCCCCCGTCCTCGGGCGGCGGAAACGGCTCGGGCGGCTCGGGCTATGAAGCGGAGGAAACCACCATTATTTCCCATAACACCATCATCGACGGAAATATCCGCTCCTTTGCAAATATAAACATCGACGGCACCGTAAAGGGCGATGTCCGCATTACGAAAAACATCGCTGTTTCGGGCAAGGTCGTGGGAGATATTGAGTGCAACAACGCTATTATGACAGGCTCCCAGATGCAGGGAAATATTTCCTCCAAGGGACAGGTGCAGATGGACAGGGACAGTATTCAGCTGGGAGATATTACCGCAAATTATCTCGACCTTAACGGAAAGATCAAGGGAAATGTTGAGGTCGGCGGCAAGGCTGAGTTCAAGACCGATGCAGTTATCCTCGGAAATATCACAGCCTCCACAATTACCGTCCTGGACGGTGCCACCATTCAGGGCTATGTAAACACTACATTCCTCCAGGAAAACTCCTCGAATATCTTCCCCGAATCCATTTCTGTCACCGAGTAATTGTGCGAATTGCTTAAAAATCCCGAAAAATCTGTGTAAATCAACAAAAATGAAGTTTTCTCTTGCATTTACAGAATTTGTATGTTAAAATATAGGTTAGTTTGCATTGAAGGAACAGGTTGATTTATGCCGGTTTTCAGAAAGGATGGTCATAATTAATGAGCGAAGATAATATTCTCCGAGGCGGTGAGCAGCCCGCTGCCCCTGCGCTGGATGATATAGATTTCAGTGAGATACCCAAAAGAAGCAACGCTATGGGACTGAGAGCGCTGCCCGAGGAGCTTGAGGAAAACAGCGAGCCTTCCGTCAGCAGCATTATGCTGGACGACCTTGGCAGCGAAGAGGAAATGACCGCCAAGCAGATAAAAAGCGACCTTTTGGGCGATGATGATTTCATGGACGATGAAGACATTGCCCCCGAGATAGAGGACCTGAGCAAGGATATAAAGCCTACATACGACAAGGCGAAATCCCTGACAGCACAGCCTAAGCTGCAAAAGAACGAAAAGGAGCTTCTGAAGGAGCAGCTGCAAAAGGAAATAAACAGCACCCCCACCACCGTTGACAAAAAGGAAAGCCTTCAGATGTACAACAAGCTGATGGAGGAAAAAAAGCTGAAATCCGCAAAGAAGGGCTTCGGACTGGCTGTCCTTATAATGATACTGGGGTTTGTTGATTCGGGCATCATCTATTTCATCAGCACCATGAACCCCGACAATGACTACATTTCCATGCAGTACGCAGTGATACTTTTTGCCGTTTCCTTCCTTCTGATGATAAGGGCAAAGTTTATCAGAAATCTGGAAATTCTGCTGTTTACGCTGAATACCATAGTGCTTATCGGACCCGGGCTTGTCAAGCAGGCGGTGGCAGTTGAGCAGCACGCAATGAATTTCAACACCACAATGGTCATGTACGGCATCGCAATTATCATAAGCGGCTTCTGCTGTTTCCAGCTGATAACCAACAACTCCATCGAAGCCTATTATACCTTGAATACCTCGGATAAAAAGGTTTACGACGAAAACAAAACCAGATACAACCAGAGATAACAGCAGCCTGTCGGCAAGTAACCGACAGGCTGCTTTTTTAGTGTTGAATGTTGAATGATGAGTGTTGAATTGAACACGGATTTTGGGTATTCTTGTAGGGGACAGGTTTCCCGTCCCGCAGATACGCACTTTTTTCAGAATATCTCACATCACAAATTTTCGCCGTTTCAGCGCAGCCTCCAGAAGCTCGGGCAGCTTTTCGGGGGGACAGGCAAAGCTTGGTATATCAAGCGAAGCTATCCTTTCCGCCAGCTGTTCATCATAGCAGGGCTTTCCACTGTCGGAAATTGCCAGCAGAACGATAACATTTACCCCCGACTCCTTCAGATCTCCCAGACGGCGGATAAGACCGTTTCTGTTGCCGCCCTCATAAAGGTCGGTTATCAGGAGCATGGTGGTTTTCTCAGGCTCGGTCACAAGCTCGGAACAGTACGCCACCGACTTTTCAATGTCCGTGCCGCCGCCCAGCTGAATTCCGTAAAGCAGGTCAACGGGGTCTGCACACATCTCCGTCAGGTCGGTAACAGACGTGTCAAACGCCACAATATGGGTTTTCAGCGAACTCATACTCGCCAGAATACAGCCCATCACCGATGAATATATGACCGACTCGCCCATTGAACCGCTTTGGTCAATATCCAAAATTATCGTCCGTGACGCCGATTTTGACGCCCGTTCAAAGAAGTAAAATTTCTCGGGGAGAATGGTTTTCAGCTCGGGGTCATAATTTTTCAGATTTCGCCGAACGGTCAGCCTGTAATCCAGCGCAGCCGCCGACGGTATGGGCGAATGTTCCCGCCTGTTCAGCGCCGACGTTACCGAACGCTTTAAATCGTCCGCAAGCCGCCTGTTTATGTCCTCGACTATCTTGCGGATATACTCCCGTGCGTTCTCCTTTGCCTTTGCGGGGATCTGGTCTTTCAGCATCACCAAAAGCGCACCCGTGGAAATGTCAGGCTCTAAGCCGTCCAGCATCTCGGGCTCGAAAAGCAGCTGCTTCATTCCCCGCCGCTCGATTGCGTCGTTTTGTATAACCTTTATCTCCATGGGCGCAAACAGGGTGCGCAGGTCGCCCAGCCATTTTGTCAGCTTCGGGGAGGACATTCCCTGCCCCGCCTTACCGCCGTTTCCCTCTCCGTCCAAGTTGTTTCCGTATATCTGCGAAAGAGCGGAGTCCATCAAAAGCTCCTCGGCGGACATTTCAGCCGCCCCGCCCATTTCGCTGATGCGGCTCTCGGCGGCGGCTCCCAGAATAAGCCGCCAGCGTTTAAGAAGTTCCTTATTTTCCATCATATATCACCGAAATCAAAATCATCAAGGTCGTCAAGGGTCTGCTTCTCCTCCTCGGACATTTCCGCCATAACAAACTCGGCGGCAGCCTCCTTGGACAGTCCCAGCACTTCCCCCACATTTTCCGCAATATCCGCCTTTTCCGAGGGCGAAAATTCCGCAAACGTCCTTCTCAGGCAGATGAGAACGGGCTTGAATTCCTCCTCGTCAAGCTCCGAGATAAATGCGCAAAGCTTCTCCCAGACGCTAAGTCGGCTGATTAGGGAGCGGCGGTTTCTGCGGGCAAGTCCCTCGAACCAAAGCGCACCCTCGGCGGGGGGAGTTCCCTTTGAAAGCCGTCGGGAAATCAGCTCCGACAGCTTTTCCGAGGATATTTTTCCCCGTTCGGTCAATAATGCAGCGGCAAATCCCGAAATAAGCGGGTTCGCCATATCACTGTCCGCCAATTCGTCAAGTAGGGAAACAAAGCGGTTTTCGTCCAGAAATTCGTGGGACAGACAAGCGTCATTCACCACCGAAAACGCCGTAACAAGCTCCTCCGCAGCCGCCTTGTCGCAGACGGACGCAGGCACCGCACTCAGGCAAAATCTCAGAAAAAGCTGCTCCATAAGCGGCGGGAGATTTTCCGAATCAATCCGACGGATACTTCCGAACCTCACCGCAGCCGACAGCGAGCCTATTGTTTTTCCCGTTTCCGACGGTGAAGCGCAGTCCGCCGCCAAACGCTGAACCGCCGAAACCGCCGTTTTTACGCAGTCGGTCAGACCGCACAAAAATGCGTCCGACAGGGCATCGGAAGCCGAAAGCAGGCTGTCGCTCTCCAAAAGACGGCTGTTGAGCGCATACGCCGCCGCTTCCTCCACCGTGTCGCCGTTCAGGGACGCTTCAACCACTTCTATCTCCGTTTCGGGCGACCATTGCAGCCGCCAGCGTTCCGCCCAGGTCGCATTGTCCTGCGAACGGGTCAGCCGGTCACCGAAATGTATCCCGCAAACCGTCAGCCTGTGAAGGAAAAAGGAGCGGTACAGGTCAAGAAACGCCGATTTTTCCGACTTTACCCGAAGATTTTCCCGCAAATCAAGCTCAATTTCATCGGCAGCGGCACTGCGGAAACGCTCCAGCTTCAACTCCTTCAGCTGCCTTGAAAAGTCCTCCTGAACCGACGTGCAGACCGTCCCCTCGGGCAGCGAGCCTATCTTCACGCCTATTTCTGTATCCGCGCAGGCAAGGGAAATTTCCCCGAAGCTGCCGTGTCCCAGACAGGTAACGGCGGCGTCCCGCAGGTCGGACAGGGACGGCATTTTGCCGTTTCGCATACCGCAGAGCGCATTTGCCAGCCGCAAAGCCTCTATGACCTCAGCGGAGGATGCACTAAATCCCGCCGTCCGCTGATACTGCGCAAGCCTTGAAAGATACTCCGCCGCCGTGTGGTCCAAATGCCCCGAAAGACGGTTTTTCCACAGCATCTCAAAATATGCGGGAGCCTTGCTGCCCGCCCCATATCCCGACCGTGAGGACAGCCGAAAATAGGAGTAGGGCATTAGCGTCGCCTTGCAGTCAATGTGCGCAAGCTTGTCCGTCAGCTTTTTGTCAGCCTTTGAAAACGGCACGCCCTTCAGCCCGTAGGTGTGGAATGCACCCGTCACCACGGCGACAGTCCCAAGCTGCTCATTTTCCGAGATGATACGCCGCATATAGGCTTCACGCAGGCTGTTCAGACCGTCCGTTTCGGAAAATTCCCGAAGCGATTTCCCGTATTCGTCCACAGCCGACAGAAAATCCTCATAGCTTTCGCAGTGCTCGAAGCCGTATTCCCAAAAGGTGTCGTTATCCAGCCCCGACGCAATTTTCATACGCTCATAAACGTCGGAATTTTGGGCTTTTTCGGGATTTTCCCCCGCCAGCACACAGTCCGAGGGCAGGTCGCAGAATTTCACGGGAATACCCCGCTTCACCGCCCAGACCATCGCCCTGTATTCGGGAGAAAATTCCGCAAACGGCCACATTACCGTCTTAACGGGCGCTTCATTCGTGTACGCAAGAATAGCGGCGGGCATATTTGCATCTATCCCGCAAAGGGGCGCAATAAGCCCGTTTAAGTCGGACGGACCCTCTATCAGCAGAATATCGGGGTTTACCCGATCAAGAAATTCCGTGACGTAAAAGGCGCAGGCAGGCGAAAAGTGCCGAACGCCGAAATACTCCGCCATTACCCGTTCCTCTCCTTGCACTCGGCGTAAAGTGCGGCGTAATCACGACCCTTTTTTCGCATAACGTTTTCGAGATACTCCGTCCACGCCGCCTTGTCCTTGGTGTCGTCCTTGACAATTGCGCCCTGCAACGCCGCCGCTAAATCCGCATCTGTGACCTTTCCGCTGCCGAAGCTGCCCGAAAGCGCCATGCTGTTCACCATCAGGGAGATAGCCTCCGCAGCCGAAAGCACGCCCGAGGTGGATTTCAGCTTCATCTGCCCGTCCAGGGTCTTGCCCTCACGAAGCTCACGGAAGATGGTCACGACACGCTCAAATGCCGAATTATCGGGGATAGAAGCGGTCAAACCGAAGCTGTCCGCCAGCTGTTCGGTACGTGACTTTACAATGTCAATTTCCGTCTGAATATCCGCAGGGGCGGGCAGAACCACAATGTTAAAACGCCTTTTCAGCGCCGAGGACATCTCGTTAACGCCCTTGTCACGGGTGTTCGCCGTTGCTATGACGGAAAATCCCTTCTTTGCGGCGACCTCTGTATCCAGCTCGGGAATGGAAATTCGCTTTTCCGACAGAATGGAGATAAGTGCGTCCTGAACCTCGCTTGCACATCGGGAAATTTCCTCGATACGGGCAATAGTTCCCGTTTCCATCGCCGAATAAACGGGACTTTTCACCAGCGACTCAAAGGACGGTCCCTTTGCCAGCAGCATTGCATAGTTCCATGAATAGCGAATTTGCTCCTCGGTAGTGCCTGCCGTTCCCTGAATGACCTTTGAGGAATTGCCGTTGATAGCGGCGGTGAGATGCTCGGAAAGCCAGGATTTTGCCGTTCCCGGCTCACCGATAAGCAAAAGCGCGCGGTCGGTCACCAGAGTGGCAATGCAAATTTCCACCAGCCGCCTGTCGCCCATATATTTCGGTGTGATGACGGTTTTCCCCGATTTTCCGCCCATAATATAGGTAAGCACCGACTTGGGGGACATTTTCCAGCCCACGGGTACGGGATTTGTTTCGTTTTCGATAAGAGCGTTCAGCTCCTCTTTGTAAAGCTCCTCGGCGGGAAGTCTGAGTATTTCGGACATTTTTTCTCCTACTTTCTGTTTAAATAGTTATTGATATACCGCATCTGATAGTTATAGGTCCAGTCGTCTATCTTCCCTTTGAGGGCAGCCATCTTGTTCATTAAAGCGGTTATCTCCTCCACCCTTTCGGACTCGGACAGCGGGAGATTGTCTATCCCCCTGACGGGCATTGTTATGCCGATTTTCAGGCTGTGCAAAACGCATTTTGTGATAAGCCCCTTGTAATCGGACGGCTTTCCGTCCTTGTAGTGCTGAGCAATTATCTCCAAAACAGGCTGCACGGGGCACTCTGAGCAAAGGAAAAACGCAAAATTCACCGCAGTTACCCTTATTCTCTCGTAATCCTCGGGCTTGCAGCTGTTCAAAAGCATAAGCGCCGCTTCAGCCGACTGTGAAAAGGTCCTGTATCGCAGCTTCTTATCGGACATAGTACACCGCCTGTCACAGATGAGATCAATCAGCTGCTGCGGATAGCTGTCGGTCACCCGTACAACGGGATAACGCCCGTAAATATGTGCCCCGCGCCAGTCAAGGCAGTATTCCCCGAAGAATTTGTCATAGTAAATACCGTTCACAACGTTCAGCAATTCAAGCCTGTTTTCCTCGGCATATTTTCCCATTCGGGCAACCGCATTTTCGGGATCCTCCATAAGCAAAACGAAAAATTCCGACACAAAAAATACCTGCGGCACCTTCGCATACAGCCTGTGTATAAGCGCACGATACTCCTCGGTGTTATTCCTCCGCAGACTTGTCAGGAGAAATTGGTTGATGACCTCGGGGCTTTGCTGCTTTGCAAGGAGCAAAAAGCCCTCGTCCGCATTGGGCTTGTTGGCAAGAAGTGACGCATACTCGTCGGTACGGCGACTTTCATTGGTCAGATAGCCCTTGGGGGTAAGTCCGCTTTTTATCAAACCTACGGCGAAATCCGTCGCCGTTTTTCCGCAGGCGGCAGCAATGTGAACGTCGCAGGACGGCTTGTATTTTGCAATAAGCTTGGTAATGACCTCCTCCGCTTCGGGAGAGTCGATGGAAACAAGAGCGTCCAGCGCAGCATTTTTGATTTTTCCTTTTTCGGTATTGTACAGCTCAAGCAGATATGGGACATTTTCGCTGTCCTTCCCCAAAGCGGAAATGGCGGCGATACGGACATTCTGCGGTGCGTTCTCGTCCTTGGCAAGGGAGAGAAACCACGCATTTTCCGCATTTCCCGACAGAGCCGAAACATATTCCACAGCCGTCCCCGAAGCCTTCGGGTCGGACATATCCACGGCATTTTTCAAGAGCGGGACAAGCCTTTCCCCGTAAATTTCAAACATCATCTCCGAAAAATAGTCCAGATAGGTGCTGTTTTTACCGCACGCTTTTATAAACGCCATCAGCACACGGGGGTCGCCCAGCAGAGCCGTTTCGTCCCCCGACAATTCGTACAGATTGGGGCTGCACTTTGTGATTTTATCGCAGAATTCCGATATAACAGAATAGGGCGCATTTGATAACTGTCCTCCGATTACGGACACCTCCGTCGGAATTACCTCGCTGTTATCCGCAAATGTCCCCTGTGTCACCGCCAAAGCGTCAGCCAGCGCAATAGCATCAGCCAGCTGACAGGACGCATTTTCCGCCGTAAACATCGACTGACAAAGAGAGTAAAGCTTCCCGAACGCCTTGTTAAGCTCCGCCAGCGGCTTAAACTCTTCAACGGCTCTTTTCAAGCGAAAATCCTCGTTAACCGTCTGACAGCCCGCAGCGGCGCAAGCGTAAAGCCTGCTGCGAAGCTCGTAGAATGGTGATATATTCATATTTTTCATCTCCTCAGCAAAGCCTTATGATACCGTCCTCCGTCACAACGGAAACAGGGCATATAAAAATCCTCCGCTCCTCGGACGAATAGAAAAATTCTCCCAGAAGCGCACCGTTTCTGAGATACTGTCCGTCCAGCACAGACAAAACCTTGCAGCTGTCGGGATAGTTTTCGTTGGGTCTGAGAGCAATGGTTTCCTCCCCGAATCTCAGCACGGGGTGATTGTCCGAAACCGCAAATTCAATGGAATCAAAGGGGACAAGCAGTGCCGTGCTGTCGTCGGAAAGGGTGTTTTTCAGCTCATTTTTCGCCTTTTTTACGGCATCGGAAAGGCTCTTTTCCGCCTTGGACAGAATCTCGGAATAAACGCCGACCTCAGCCTCGGAAATTTCCGCAGCCTCCCAGCGAATACGCCTGTTCAGCCCGCCGGGATACCGATAAAGTTCCTTTATACGGTGAACGCCGAACCTCGAATTTTCCGCCTTTATGTACTTCGCCGCCTTTAACGGGCGAATATTTTCCGTCTTGGAAATTTCCCCCGTGTCAAGGTCCGCCCAGTACGCATGATCAATATCCGCCTTGTGAACAGCGTCGTGCAGCACCGTGAAGGACAGCTGTATTATCCTCGCATTTTCCTTGAAAAGTCCTATCTCCTTCAGCTGTGTCAGCTTCCACACGCCGCCCATTTCCTCGTACAAAATGTTGTCCTCGGGCAGCACCTCGCCGCTCTCCAGCTTTTCGGCAATGTACGCACGGCTTTTCCGCACCGCCGACGACAGCTTCACGCAAAGCCCCGTCAGACGGGCAAGCTCCCTGTCATCGGGGGACGCCGTGAGCCGTTCCGCCGCCGTGATTATCTCGTTCATTATAGCCTGAGGCTCGGGCAGATAGTAATCTCCCAGCTGCTTCGCCAGACCCTTGTACTGCTCCGCCGCCGCAGAGGACACGGAGGAAATTCCCCGTGAAAACAGGTCATTCACAAACCTTTCCGCCAGTTCCAATCCTTCCGCCTGCTTCTTCAGCTTTTTTGCGGCGGCAGCCTTGTTCTGCTTCGGCGGCTTTTTCTCGGCAGCTTCATCGGGAACGCCCTTTTCCGCCCTTTTTGCCAGCTTCTGACGCTTCTCCAGAATATCTGCGGGTATCTGAGCAACACCGAAATTCTTCCCCGCCAGCCAGTCGTACATTATAGCAAGGCTGTGCTTGCAGGGAAACTGCCTGCTTGGGCAGCTGCATCTGAACACGGGCGCATCTCCCGAAAAATCCGCCGAAGTACGGTAAGGCTTGCTTCCGCTTCCCTTGCAGTCACCGAAAATAAGCGTTTTATCCTCGCTGATGAAGAGCGACTGAAACCCGCCGCTTCGTGAAATTTTCTGTCCGTTCTGAGCAGCAGCCGCATTTGGCGCAACTGAGCTTATACGCTCCTCCGTTATCGAATTTACCGTTGACATTTTATGTCCCTCCCGAAAAAAAAGCGGACAGCCTCAGCCGTCCGCAAATAAATCAATTGGAAGTGTTTAACTTTCTTCCCTTATTCACGTCAATGGAGGTCTGGGAAAAATAGTCGATGACCTGCTTGGAGCGGTTTGACTTGTTCATCTCCGCCGCAAGCTCGTTCTGCATCTGCTTTAAGTGCTTGTAAATTTCCTTGTCCGCCTCGTTGATCTTGTGCTTTATCTCCTTGTATTTAAGAAGCCGTTCTTGGATCTCCAGCAGCTCGCCGCTAAGCTCGCCGACCTCCTTGAAGGAGAACATATCCTCCAGAAGCTCCTTCCGCTCAACGCTCTGTGCGTTGACATATGACTTTATCTCCGAGGAGATGCCGTCTATCTTTGCGATAAGCTTCTCTCGTCTGTCGAGCATTTCGGTAACGCCGTCGATGTCCTCGTATATCATCTTTGAGGAAATTTCGTGGTAACGCTCCGCCTGCTCGATTTTTTTATCCATAAGCTCGGTAAGTTTTTTGTCCATTTATCTCCCGCCAATCTAATACTAAACATCAATACCCGCTGCGGCTTATCTCCTTGTAAGCGTCCCTGAGCTCCTCAAAAAATGGTATCAGCGACTCCACAAGCTCCTTGTCCTTCTTCACATTTGCCTGAACAAGCGAACGTCTTAGATAATCGTAAATAGCCGCCAGATTGTTTGAGATCTCATATTTCACCTTGAGATTGCTATCCAGCATATCCACAATATCCTCTACACGGGTGATGGACTTATTTGCGCCCGCATAGTTCTTTTCGTCGATGTAAATCATAGCTTTTTTCAGCTCTGTGACCGCCTTATCGTATAAAGCGATAAGCATCTGAGCAGGCGTCATTGTGCTGACGCTCTGCTGCATATATTTCTGATAGGGATTATACTGCATAAAGCACCGCCTTTAAAATTTATCGGTCGGATCAATAGCCTGAGGAAGTATCGCTGAAAATGCTTGCCTGAGTCTGGTACTGAGCCATTGCCTTTTCAAGGGCTGTAAACTTGCTCCAATAGCGTTCCTGCTCGCTTTCGTATTTCTCCTGAAGCTTTGCGATTATCTCATTGTAAGCATCTATCTGCTTTGAGATCTCGTTCTGTCCCTGAGATGTGGTGTTCTCCACGCCCGCAACGCTGGTCAGCGAACCGTAAGCGCCCTTTGTTGTGGAGATAGCGCTGTCGATAGCAGATGACAGTCTTGTCGCAAGACCGTTAGTCTTATCGGTAAACAGCTTCTGTATCTGGTCTGCATGCTTATCGAATGCGTCCTTGAACGCAGTTTCATCGGCGATTTTCAGCTTGAAGCTGCCTACGGCGTCCTCAAACTCTATGCCCATATCGAAGAGAGAGAAATTCTCGTCGGTAAATGCGTTGTTTACGGCATTTGCGATCTTGGTGATAGCGGTGTTCAGGCGGGAATCACGGTAGAGAAGTCCCTTCTTAGCCTGCTCGTTCCACTTTTCTATCTCCTTCTCGCTCATTTCCTCCTCCTGCTCTTCCGTCAGGGGGTCATAGTAAGAGCCGTTGGACTTGGGACGTGCGGAATTTACCTCTGTCTGAAGCTCGTCAATAAGCTTGTTGTAATCGGTAATGAACTGCTTGACAGCCTCGTAAGCCTTTTCGGTATCTCTGGACGTATTCACCACAACAGCCTCGCCGTTGTTTATCTTTTCGATACCCTGCTCGGTGAGATTTCCGAGGTCAATGGTCGTGCCGTCTATGGTAATGGAGTTGGAATTGTTGGTCATCTGAACGCCGTTTATGGTAACGATAGCATTCTGTCCCGCAAATGTTGAGGCGGTGTTTTCATCGGTAGTGCCGACAATTTCGGTCTTTCCGAAATACTTGTTGAGAATGTCCTTTGCGACGCCCTCTCCTGCCTTAAAGTCCTGAACTGCGGTCATAACGCCCGTAGTTTCGTCGTAGGAAACAAGCCCCTCGTCAACCAGCGTCTGAATGGTAACATCTCCCGTAAGGGTCAATTCGGAGCCGTCCGCCTTGGTGATGTTGAAGTCCTGACCGCTGCTGAGAATGAATTCATCGGCATTGACCTTGTTTGTGTAGCTCGAAGCGCCGCTGAAGCCGAGAGCATTCATCAGCTTTCCGCTGTCGGAATCACTTTCGGCAGCCTTTACGGAAATAATGTCGTTAGTGCCCGCGCCCTCAAAGGAAATGACACCATTGTTCAGCTTCATAGTGGGGGCGTCGTTTCCGAAAGCATTTTTCAGCTGCTTGTTAAACAGGGCAACGATCTTTTCCTGAGATGTCTTTGTGACCTTGCCGTTTTCATCAACGCTGTCGGAAATATCGTTCTTGTTTCCGTCGCCGTCATATTTGAAGAAGCCCACATCTCTGGTCTTTCCGTTGACGGTGATGGAAATAGAGGTGTTCACCAGAGATTCAAGGTCGCCCACCTTGTTAGATGCAGTCAGTGAGTCAGACATAACGGAAACTGCGCTGTCCTTGTTGCCGACTGCAATTTCATCGCTGTTAAAGAGAGAATTGAGCAGATTTCCCGAATTCTGAACAACGCTTATCTCGCCGCCAAGTCCCTCCTCGGAGGATTTCAGAGTAAAGCTCTGGGACAGGCTGTCAAAACGCATGGTAACATTTGCGCCCGACTTGTTGACGGTATTTATCATCTGGTCGATGGTGGTATCTCTGTTAAAGCTGAAATCAACGCCATTAATGGAGAAGCTGAAATTCTCTCCCACCAGCGCCTTTGCGAAGCTTACATCTCCCAGCTTGGAGGAAGAGGAGATCTTGTTGGAGGTGTTCTTTGTAAGACCCACCGCCTCCATAGACTCGTCCTTGTTATCAGCCTTTGCCGAAACGCCCACAGTAAAGCTGTGAGTGCAGTCATCGGTGCTGTTAAGGGTGAGATAGCCCTTGTCGTCCATCTCAAAGGTGTTGCTGCTTGTGCCCAGCTGAGCATTCAGGGCATCAACGAAATTTTTCTGGCACTGAGAAGCGTCCTCATCGGCGGTAAAGGTTATCTCTCTGGAAAGTCCGTCAAGAGTTACCTTAACGGTGTACTGAGGGAAATCCACAGCGTCCTCGGCAGCCTTCTTTGCAGCCTCGGCAGCCTTGGAGAAATCCAGCTGAACGCCTGCATTTACAGCGCCCTGATTTGATGTGACCTCGGCAGCCTTTGCCAGCTGCTTGATGTTTGTTATCTTATAAGAAGCCGCTGCAGCGGAGGAGTTTGCGCTGACGGAAACGGCGTCATTGCTTGATGTTGCCTTAAAGGAGGACATCAGGTAATTGGAGCTGATATTTGTTTCGGGAGCGAGGGAGTTCAGATATGTGTCCTTAAAGGTCTTTATCTTGGAGATGACATTTCTGTACGCCTCCTGTTTCCATTGCAGGGTCTGAAGCTTCTGCTTCTGCCTGTTTATCTTGCTCTTGGTGAGCGAAGCCATCTGTTTTACGAGATTTTCTGTATCAAGTCCCGATATAAGACCTGCGTTTTTAATACCGTTTGTACTGCTTGCCATAAAACATCATCCTTTCGTATAACGTCATTCGGCGCTTTTTTTGGCTTTCAAAAGTTCTTCCATAAACGACTGAGGCAGCTTCCCTGCTGCTTCTATATTAAAAGCTTCCGTGTCCGCAAGCTCATTTCTGGCTATCTTAATGGTTTTGGGGGCGTCGATTCCGATACGCACTCTGTCCTTGCTGACCTCGAGAACGGTTATCTTAATATCGTCACCAATATTGATGCCCTCGCCGTTTTTTCGGGTAATAACCAGCATATCACTCGCCCTCCCTTTTGTATATGGGGAATTTCAGAGGATAATCCTCAGCGGCAATAATCTGCATTGCCTGTTGGTTATCTGCATTTATCACAAGGGGACTTTTGAGATTTGCCGTTGCCTGACGGAAATCCTCGGGGACAACAGCGATCGCTAAGAATCTCAGGTCGGAATTCTCGTCCGCACCTATGACCGCCATATCCTCGGGAGAAATTGTCGGCTTATATCCCGAACAAAGCTCGCAGGGGTCAAAAACGATGAAGCAAAGCCCCGCCTTCTGAACGCTTTGCAGCCACATAGGATATTTGCCGTCCCCCAGCGGAGAAAGCAGCACATATTCCGTAAGCTCCTCAAAAGCGATAATGCCCTTCGGGAATGTGATGACCTCGGAAAGGGGAATTTCCTGCTTTCCGAAATCTCTTGTATCTATATTAATGCTCCTGTTCATATCCATAATGCGGACCGCCTTTCATTTGCTGTCAAACCAATCTGTCAAGCTCCTGCTCAGCATAACCGGGAGCAGCACTTGCGGGGAAATAGAATGGTTCGCCGATATACTGAATATCCACTCTCGGGTACTGGCTGACGAAATATTCCAGCTGTGCGGGAACATACTGAATATCCAGCGTAGACGGCTCAACGTCAAAATTCAGCTGAGATTCAGTATATTTGAAATCCACCGTTCCCCCGTCCCAGGATATTTTAACTCCTCCCTTTGGGAGAAAATCCATGACTGTTTCTCTTATCCTGTTAAGGTTGCGCCGTGAAATATCCGCAGGAGTGACTCTCCTGTGGGGAAGTGCCAGCTGATTACCCTCCTGAACGGTTTTCGCCGTAGCGTCCAGCGCCGCCTGTTTTCCCTTGGCAGCAAATTCTCTGACAAAGGTATCGCAATTTTTGAAATTCAGACTGCTGCGCCATTCGGTGTTGTCGATAGTCATTCGTATGGGGTCGGTCTGATATTCAAGACCGCCCTGTTCACGGGAGATCTTGACCGAAGCAAATTTCGTTTCATATTCCAGCCTGGCGGGCGTAGTTTTTAGTTCAATTTTTATCGGGACAGTTGTAATATCCAGCAGCTGATCCATAGATCTCACTCCCTCCGAAAGTGACGTATATTAATGTTTAACGGATAAAATCAAAAATACTGTTGGGGATAACGTTTGAACCCATCTGCAATGTCGCATTATACGCAGCCTGTGCAGATTTAAAGTCGGTGATCTCCTTGGTAAGGTCGGCAGCTTCGATGTCCTTCTGCTGCACCTGGAGATTGTATCTGTCGTTGTCTATCTTAGTCAGATGGAACTCAATGCTTTCGCTCTTTGCGCCGAACTCGGTGATACTGATAAGTACCTCCTCCTCGGCGTTATGCAGCTTGTCGATAAGACGGTTACAGGTCTTGACATCGCCGTTTCGCATAGCCTCGGCAGCGTCGTAAGCAAGCTGTATAATGTTAAGGCTGTCGCCGTCCTTGTCGGTGCCGCAGCCTGTCATATCAACGCCGTTGAGGGTGATATTCATAGCCGTATCGGGGTTTACCTTTGCGGTGTCAAGCTTAGGCTCGCCTGTTGCGGCGTCCGTTTCAAAATCATACTTTATGCCGATCCCGACATCAACGTAAATAGGCTGGGAACCGGGGTAAAGGTCATAGCTTTTCAGTCTGCCTTCCTGATAATCCTTTATCTGGTCGGCGGTAAGAGTATCCGAAACCTCTGCGGGAAGCTTAGGTGTCGGTGTTACGGCATTTCCGTCATCATCATAGGTGATAGGCGAAACAACGCTGTCCTTAAAGCCGAAGCTGTAAGTGATATTTCCGCTTCCGTCGTCCTTTTCGATTATCTCCGCCGAAACGGGAACGCCGTTGTAAGACACCTGACGTGTCGCTTCATCGAAGGTGAAGGAAACATCGTTGTTGTTCGTACCTCCGAAGATACGTCTGTCTGCGTAAACCTCGTTAAGCTCGGTACGCATCTGCTCGGCGTACTGCTCCAGCTCGCCTGCGATAATATTCCGCTCTGTCTGGCTCTTGTCGCCGTTTATACCGTAAATTACCTGAGTAATGGTTTTTGAAACGGTGCTTGTCAGTGTAGACAGATGGGATTCCGCCGAATTGTAAAGTGCCTGCACCTTTTCCAGATTATCCTCATACATATCCAGATTGGACAGTGATTTTCTTATTATCATAGCATTTGCGGCAGCTGTGGAATCATCGGAAGCACGCATAAACTTTCTCTCGGTAAGAATACGGTTATTGATGGAATTCATACGTTCGAGAGCCGAGTTGCTGTTTCTGAGATACTGTCGCTTAATGCCGCTTTGTGTAACTCTCATAAAGATTTCCTCCCGTTAAATATTATCCTCTGCCTACAAGACCCATCTGATTGATGATAACATTCAGAGCCTCGTCAAGGGTGGTCATCATTCTTGCGGCTGCATTGTACCATTTCTGGAAATTCATCATATTGATACCCTCTTCATCGAGAGAAACGCCCATGACTCTATCTCTTGCAGCGCCCACCGATTCAAGGATAGTGGTGTTAGCCTTAGCGGAATCATATTCAAACTGTGTCTGTTCGCCTATATCCTCGCCGTATTTGCGGACATATCCGCTGAGAGTATATGTCTGACCCGAAGGAATACTGTCATACTTGAATTCGCCCTGGAATACCGCCAGCAGCCTGTGGAGATTTTCGTTATCCAGCTCCTCGCCTGTCTTGCCCTCGTCGTCCTTCTGCTCGGGGGTACGGGTTATCATCATGGTGTCCTTTCTCCAGTCGTCGGACACTCTGAATGAAAATGCGGGGTTTGCGGGGTCGGTTATCTCAAACATTCTTCTGCCGTTGCCGTTTCCGTTAGCATCGACCGCATAGCCGTTAGCCTCGTTGAACTTCTCGCAAACGACCTTTGCAAGGGAGTTTACGACCTCTTTATAGTAGGGTATGCCCGCATAGCCGTTCTTACATTCGCCCGTGTATTCGGAGCTTGCAACAAAGCCGCCGTTTCCGTTGTACATATCAAACAGACCCTTGAGAGAACCCGTGCTCAGACCATAGCCCGTAAGATTTCTCTCGTCCGAGCCGACCATCATTATCTCGTTGCTTCCTGTGGGGCCCAGCACGCTGTCAAGCTTTGCGGGATCGCATGAGATGTTCACCCATTCCTCTGCGGTGAACATTTCGGAAGCGTAAAGCTTGAGATTTGAGGGAGCCTTCTCCGCAGCGTTGGTGCTTGACGGGTCAAACATGGAGAGCTTTCCGAAAACGTAGTTTGCGGTAGCCTTCACGCCTGCGGGAACATTTCCGTTTGCATCAAGTGTTACCTTGTTGCCGTTCGTATCGTAATAAACCCTGTCAACAACGACCGTATCACCGAATTTTACGGTAATATCGCCCAGAGGATTTGTGGTGACCTCAACATTTCCGTACTCAGCCAGCTCGTCAAGCAGGAGATTTCTCTGGTCCTTCAGTTCCAGAGGACCGTAGGTGATGTTTGATTTATATGTACCGTCATCGTCGATATATGTTTCGTTGGAAGCAACGTAATCGTCAACTATCTGCTTGTTGAGGGAAGCTATCTGCTTGAAGATCTGATTTATCCTGTCAACGGCATTTTCGGTCTTTGTGAATGTCAGGCTTGAAACGTCGTCGATTCTCTTGCTGAAATTCTGGAATATCTGAGTGATCTTATCGGCGGAATTGATAGCGATGGTAGCCATCTCACGGCGGTCGGCGTTAGCTGTGGAAAAGCTCTGCAAAGCCGCCTCCAGCTTGGAGAGAACGGCATTGAAGCCTGTTGTGTCCGCCTCAATATCGTCGATAACGTCCTCAACCTGATAGAGAATATCAGCCTTTGTGGTGGACTCGTTGGCTTCACCGCTGACAGTTCTGTATCTTTCATCGAGAAGGACATCTCTTACCTGAGTAACGCCCCTCATATCAACGCCCTGACCTGCCAAAGCGATCTTTGTGTTATATCTCAGTCCGCCCTGAAAATTCTCCACGGAGAAAAGGTCAACTCTCTGACGGGTATAGCCCACCGTATCGACATTTCCGATATTGCTGCCTGTTACATCGAGAGCCTTCTGTGCCGAAAAAAGGGCACGCTTCTGTGTTTCAAATCCTAAAAATGTAGGTCTAAGCATTATTGATCGTTCCTTTCGTTCCGTATCAGACGGACTTCATCATTGAATGAACATTATCGTCCGAATGATTTTTTCCGCCGTTCACATTATATGTATCAGACTCGTCGGGAGTCTCAAATCTCTTCATTCTCTCGGTAACGATAAGCCGCACGTTATCGTTGACCTTTTTTATCTCCAGCACCAGACGTGAAAGCTCCTTGAATTCAGCCCTGAGAGCTTCCTTCTTATCGTCGGGGGCTTCGTCGATGATGTTGCTGAAGGTCTTGTTCTGACCGTTTGTGCCTGAAAGTATCCTAAGCCGCTTGGTTTCAAAGGCGTTTGTTTTCATAATAAGAGCCTGCTCGGTCTTGATGGAATCTGTCAGCCCCTGAATATCGTCCTCCGCCACAAGCTTCATCTTTTTCAGCTCAAAGGCGAGGAAATCTCTGTAATGCTCGTTATATTGCTTGAAAAAAAGCAGCAGGCTGTTGTAATCCATAATGTTTGCTCCTTAAAATTATACAGACGGTAAATTCTCTTTTTCTTATACTATCGGTAAATTCAGCCGTCGATAATAGCGGCTGCGATCTTCTCGCTTGAAACGCTGTAAGTACCGGCGTTAACCTGAGCTCTGAGGGCGGCGATCCTTTCGGGAGAAGCAAAGCCGTCAACGCTCCGCTTAGCCGCTGCCTTAGCTGCCTCGGGTGATTTCACCATAGCGGAAAACTCCACAGTATCCGTATTTTTGGACGCTGCCTGCTTAACTTCCTTTTTTGATCTTCCATCGAAAGAGCTTCTCTGATATGCTGCGAGAGCTGACGACAGTTTCTTTATCTCCATATAAGTCACCTCCGTAAAATATGGTCAGAGGCAGCTTCATCAAGCCGCTGACACTCCTATATACTATATCGGCAAATACTTCTGAAACTTTAGAGAAAAAATTTATTTCACGGACATTTTTTTATTTCGGTGTAATCCCGCAAAGCTTTTATACTCTACGTATAAAAAATCCTTCCCCGCTAAAGCAAGGAAGGACAAAACCGGTCAGCCAAAATACTTACAGACCTCTTCATAAGCGGGAATAGTCCCAATATCAAAACATTCTCCCGAAAAACGGTAAGCGCAGACCTTCTTCACGCCGCACAGCCACTCCAAAAATTTCCCCGGAGAATCGCCGCCCCTGTTCTCACTCAGGTATTGACGGAAAAGCGGCAGAGTTTCCCGCTTATACATATATATAGCATACGCCGCCAGATCGGTGCGGGGCTGCCGGGGCTTCTCGACGAAGCTGAGGATATTCCCGTCCCCGTCCGCCTCGATAACACCGTAGCGCTTTATTTCCTCGGTATCCTCCATAATTCCCGCACAAACGCAGTCCGACGCTTTTTCCCCGAAAAACCGATAAAGATCCGCCAGACTAAAGTTAAACAGGTTATCGCATGCCATTATCAGCAGGTCATCGTCAATATTTCCGTTGTCAATGGCATAGACAATATCCCCCACAGCCCCCAGCCTGTCGGTTTCGGAGGAGGTGCCGTCGTCCAGCACAGTGACCTTGACGGGAGAGGAGAAATTATCCGCCCACTCCTTTATCATAGAGTAAAAACGGTGGTTCGCAACAATAACTATCTCTTCAATGCGGGGAATTTCCGCAATTTTTCCCGCAATAATATCCAGCATAGTCCCCCCGCCTATGGGAAGGAGCGCCTTGGGACAGTTAAGTGTAAGAGGGTACATTCTCGTAGCATATCCTGCCGCTAAGATCAAAGCCTTCATCGGACCACCCTTTCAAACTATTTTATTAAAGCTTGTTAAAGATCGCCATTATCTGCTCGGACTTCGGCAGAAATTCCGAGAATGCCCTTGCACTTCCCGAAGCAATGCCCAGCTTCAAGGCATAGTCATAGCCGTTTTTCTCGGGGTCGCCCGCCAGAAATCCCGCAAGCATAGCATCTCCCGCACCCACAGAATTTACCACCTGACCCACGGGAGCGTCCATAATATGTACATCTCCGCTGCCGTCAAGGAGCAGGGCACCGTCCCCCGCCATGGAAACCAGCACATTTTCCGCACCCATTCCGCGTAAAATCTCCGCATATTCCGTAACCTTTGCAATAAGCTCATCCGTGTCGCTTATCTCCGCAAGACTCTCCCCGAACAGCTCGCCAAGCTCCATATGATTGGGCTTTACAAGGAACGGCTTGTGCGCCAGCGCCTTTAACAGCAGGTCCTTTTCAGCGTCAACGACAAACTTAACGCCCCGACCCTTCAGATTTTCCATAATGCTTGAGTAAATATCGGCAGGCATTGTCTTGGGGATACTTCCCGCCAGCACCAGAATGTCACCGCTTTGCAGCTTGTCAAGCCGTTCGGACAGCTTTTTGCGGGCTTCCTCGTCAACGGGAGGACCTCCCGCATTCAGCTCGGTTTCGCCGCCGCTTTCCTTGAGCTTTACGTTGATACGGGAATTGCCCTCCTTCAGGCGGATAAATTCGCAGCGGCAGCCGCTTTCGGTCATCAGCCTTTCTATCTCATTTCCCGTAAATCCCGCCGTAAAGCCCAGCGCAACATTGTCAACGCCCAGCCCCGACAGCACGGAGGACACGTTCAGTCCCTTTCCGCCCGCCAGATACATTTCCTTGGAGGTGCGGTTGGTAAAGCCCTTTTTCATAGTCCCCAGCTTCATAACATAGTCAAGTGCGGGGTTAAATGTCACCGTATATATCATAAAAACATCTCCTATAATTTCAAATCGACTTCTTTTCCGACACAGATGGAATTTTCCGTTACAACGCTGTCAAAGACCATCACCCGAACTCCGCTTTTTACGGCATTTTCCAAAGTCTCGGCAAACTGCTTATCCGTTTCCCGATTAGGCTCAAAGTGCGTAATATCCGACATCTGCACAAGGAAAAACACATACGCCCCGAACCCCGCCTTTGCCGCCTCGGACAGTTCGTTCAGATGCTTTCTGCCCCTTTCGGTAGGCGCATCGGGGAAATATGCAATGCCGTCCCGTTCCAGCGTAACGCCCTTTACTTCCAGAAACGACCGCCGTTCCCCGTCGTCAATGCAGAAGTCAAACCGTGACGAACCGTATGTGACCTCGCTTCTGATATTCCCCTCAAATATCCTCGGCAGAAACTCCCCGACTGCCTTGTTGGGCACCTGACTGTCCATATTGATAAGCCTGCCGTTTTTCACCACCGAGATAAGATCAAACTCGGTTTTCCGCTTGCCGCCCGAAAACTGCTGAACGAAGATCTCGGCGTTCGGGACAAGCAGTTCACGGCATCTGCCCGTGTTTTTTACGTGGCATATTTTCCGCTCGCCGTCAACATCTATCTCCGCAATAAACCTGTTGGGACGGCTGACAAATCTCGCCCTGACAATATTTTCGTAGACCATCAGCTTGCGGTAATAGCCATTTTCGCCTTGTTGACGATAGTTTTGTCGTTCTCGTAGGTCAGCACGGAGGTAGCGTGGCAGATGTCAACCCATTTTATCTGTGCGATTTCCTCCTCCTGAGGAACATACTCGAAATTTTTTGCCTTTGCGATAAAGTAGACAACGACCTTCTGCGTGTCCTTTCTCGGGAAATAGGTGACGGTCTCCCTGAATGTGGGGTCGATGATAATGTCGATGCCCGTTTCCTCCTTCACCTCACGAAGGGCGGTCTCCACCTCGGTTTCCCCTTCCTCAACGTGTCCCTTGGGGAATGACCAGTGCCCGCTGTTGACGTGCTTTATCAGCAGTATTTCCAGATTTCCGTGGTGTCTGCGGTAGACGATCGCACCGCAGGATTTCTCTAAAATCATAATTCAGCCGATTCCTTTCTGCCTGTAAATGGGAACTGTTCTCATTTACAGGTCGTTATAAGTTTAGTTAGTTTAATTATACCACAAAAAAACCGATTTGTCTTTAGTTTTTTGAAAAAAAATATAAAAAAGTTACAGTCAATGTTGAGTGTTGAGTTTTAGTGTTGAGTGTTGAAAGTTGAGAGTTGAATTTATAGGATAATCCGCAAACTATCGTATTGGACGTATCCCGTCCCGCATACCCAAACAAAAGTGCAAAAACATCATTTACAAATTGTGCAAACACATACTTTACACATTCCAACGAAAAAAGGCGTCCCCCCGCCACAACGGGAGAACGCCTACCAATAACATTATCGCAAAATGCTTCCGTATCGAAAAAATTCAACTCTCAACATTTATTTCTTGAGCAGATCTCTAATCTCGGTGAGCAGAACCTCTTCATTAGAGGGCTTAGGCGGCTCGGGCTTCTTGGGAGGCTCCTCCTTTTTGCGGCGGAGCTTGTTGATACCCTTAACCAGCATAAACACACAGAATGAAACAATAAGGAAATTGATGATGACCTGGATAAAGTTTCCGTAATTGATAGCCACCTCAGCGACCTCGGCAATACCCGCAGCTTCATCGGCGGCAACGCCCTGCTGGAGCACGATTTTCAGATCGGAGAAATTCATCTTGCCCACTGCAAGACCGATACCCGGCATAACAATATCATTTACCAGCGAATTTACGATAGGCGTGAACGCACCGCCCATAATGATACCGACTGCCATGTCGATAACGTTACCTCTTGCAATAAACTCCTTAAATTCGGTGATTATACCCTTCTTCTTTTCATCAGCCATTTTAATCTGTCCTTTCATAAAAATTATTTATTTCCGAGAGAATTTCTTCCTCGGTAAATTCCTCTTTTTCGTACAAATACCCGAACAGCCTATCCCCGCAGAGGACTATCACGCCGTTATATGTAAGCTCGTAATATTCGCTGTCCTCGGTGCAGGATAAAATTCTGTCGATATTTGCATATTTTTCGGCGGATATTTCCGTGTGAATATCCACATTTCCAAACCGCCTTTTGCGCCATTCGCCTTTATGGGAAGAATTGCCCGCTTTGGCTTCTTCAAACAGCCTTTCTGCCAGACTTTCCGAACAAACGTCGTAGAGAAACGCATTGTCGTATCTGTAAATATCCCCCGCCATGGATCTTTCGACCGTCCCATACTCCGCATTTTCGGAAAATGGCAGACGTTCATCGGGAAGTGCGGGCTGTTCCCCTATGTCAAACACAGCCAAGCCCACAAAAAACGCAGCCAAAACCGATACGCAGACTATCCACGGCAGAACGAAATTATTAAACCATTTCCCTCGCCTGTTATCCGAAGCGGCTTTTTTATAAGGATTATCGAAATACTGACAAATGTAGGATATTCCCACAAAAAGAAAGCACACAGGCGGAAACAGTCTAATGACCGTTGCTTCCTGCACAAAAGCCGCCACTGAATCTGATAAATCTAAAATAAGTATTACAGCGTAACACAGGGCAAGAACTGTATCGGCAATCCCCAAAATAAGCGTTCCTCTTCGTTTTTTACGGATATTTTTCTCCGGGTCCCCGCTCTCCTTCGGGAACTCGGGGACAGCCCTTGTTCCGTCCCCGTCAAATCGGAAAATTTCCGCACCGCCGACACGTCCGCAGCTTATCCACGGCTCGGGGACGTTCAGACCGTCCTCATAGGCTTCATATCGGGCGATTTCATAGACGATTTTTTCGCCGTCCTCCACGGGGACAAAGCTAAGTGTCCCGAAGGCTGCGCCGACCTTTTTCAGCTTGAAGCCTTGGGAAAGCTGTTCGTTCAGGGTTTCCCGCATAATGCTGTGGTTAAAGGGGTTGAAGTCTATCTTGATTTTCTTCATTATGTCACTCCTCTGCGGTTTGCGGCGTTTTTGGGGGATTTTACTCCTCTGTCTTTGTTACTGCGATATTCAGCACATCAAGGCTGTCCTTATCCACTGCTGCGGGACAATTGGACATCAGCTCGGACGCATTCTGCACCTTGGGGAACGCCGTTACATCTCTCAGGCTGTCCGCACCGCAGATTATCATCGCAAGTCTGTCCAGACCGATTCCCATACCGCCGTGAGGTGCTGCGCCGTACTTGTAAGCGTCCACAAGGAAGCCGAACTTCGCCTCTATCTCCTCATCGGTAAGTCCCAGAGATTCAAACATCTTCTGCTGAAGCTCATAATCGGTGATTCTGATAGAACCGCTGGAAAGCTCCGTGCCGTTCAGCACAAGGTCATATGCCTTTGCGTAAACTTTTTCGGGGGCGGTGTCAAGGTACTGCAAGCATTCGTCCATAGGCATTGTGAAGGGGTGGTGCATAGCGTCCCAATGACCTGTTTCCTCGTTCCATTCAAAGAACGGGAACTCTGTTATCCACAGGAACTTGAACTCGCCCTCGGGGATAATATCCAGCTGCTTTGCAACTTTAAGACGGAGTGCGCCCAGCGTCGGCAGAGTGACCTTGTTCTTATCCGCAACGATAAGCACAACATCTCCCTTTTCTGCGCCGAGGAAGCTGAGTATCTTATCCAGCTCGCCCTCGCCCATAAACTTGCCGAAGGAACAAGCGGGAGCATCATCTACCCATCTTACATAGGCAAGACCCTTTGCACCGATGCCCTTAACATACTCGGTCAGCTTGTCTATCTCTTTTCTTGTAAGGACGGACGCTGCATTTTTCGCAACTATCGCACGAACAGAACCGCCGTCCGCAATAGCCGAAGTAAACACGCCAAATCCGCAGTCCTTAACCAGCTCGGAGATGTTCTGTATCTCCATACCAAAGCGAATATCGGGCTTATCGGAGCCGTATTTCTCCATTGCGTCCACATATTTCATACGGGGCAAAGGCATATCAATATCCTTATTAAGCAGCTCGCTGAACAGCTTGCGGACAAAACCCTCCGCCATATCCATAACGTCGTCCATATCCACAAAGGACATTTCCAAATCTATCTGAGTGAACTCGGGCTGTCTGTCCGCTCTCAGGTCCTCATCACGGAAGCAGCGCGCAAGCTGGATATATCTGTCAAATCCCGAGATCATCAGCAGCTGCTTGTAGATCTGCGGGGACTGAGGCAGAGCGTAGAATTTTCCGGGGTGAACTCTGGACGGAACAAGATAATCTCTTGCACCCTCGGGAGTGGATTTTATCATCATGGGAGTTTCTATCTCGATAAAGCCGTTGTCATAGAAATAGTCCCTTGCCACCTTGGCAATTTTGCTTCGCATAATGATATTGTCCTGCAAGGGCTTTCTTCTCAGGTCGAGATAACGGTATTTCAGACGAAGCTCCTCATTGGTGTTGGAATTGTCAACTATCTCAAAGGGAGGTGTCTGTGCCTTTGCAAGGATACGCAGGTCGTCAACGAATATCTCAACATGGCCCGTAGCTATCTTGTCGTTGATGCTTTCACGCTCTCTGACCTCGCCCTTTGCCATCAGAACATATTCCGAATGACATGAAGCCGCCTTTTCAAACACTTCCTTATCGGTCGTTTCATTGAATGTCAGCTGAACAACGCCCGTTCTGTCACGCAGGACGATAAAGATGATACCGCCCTTGTTTCTTACGGTGTCAACATAACCGCCGACTGTGACCGTTTCTCCCGCTTTGAGCACCTCGCCGCAGTAATGAGTCCTTTTCAGACCCTTCATATTGTCTGCCATTTTTATTACCACCTTTTATTTATTTTTACAGGGACATATCCTCAGCCTTAAACATCTCCGCCACCAGCGCATTTGAGAAATTATCCACGAACTTATCGTCAAGGGCAATGTCAAGCTGTTCGCCGCTGTCCATACATTTCAGCTTAGCGGCAGCTGTTTCCAGCTCATTGTCGCCGAGGACCATTGTGAATATGGAATTCAGCTTGTTGGAATATTTCATCTGAGGCTTGATACCTCTGTTCATAACGTCATATTCAACGTAATATCCCTCAAGACGCAGCTTGTAAGCCAGCTCAACAGCCTTTCTTGAAGCCGCTTCGCCCATGGACGCAATGTACAGGTCGCAGCGCTTCGGACTGATAAAATCGCAGCCCTCCGCTTCCATAACGCTGATAAATCTCTCCAGACCCATTGCAAAGCCCAGAGCGGGAGTGGGTGCGCCGCCCAGCTGTTCAACAAGACCGTCATAACGTCCGCCGCCGCAGACCGTACCCTGAGAACCGATGTCCTCGGAAACAAACTCGAAAACCGTTCTTGTGTAATAGTCCAGACCTCTTACTATCTTGGGATTTATTTCATACTTGATGTCCATTGCCGCAAGATTGGCTTTCAGTCCCTCAAAGTGTGCCTTGCAGTCGTCGCAGAGATAGTCAACTATCTTGGGAGCGTCCTTTGCTATTTCCCCGCATATGGGACTCTTGCAGTCCAGAACACGCATGGGATTTTTCTCCAGACGGCTCTTGCAGGTGTCGCAAAGCTCGTTTTCCCGTGCGGACAGGAACTCTCTCAGCACCTTATAATATTTCGCACGGCACCCGGGACAGCCGATGGAATTTATATACAGCTTGATATTTTTCAGACCCGCTCTGCCCAGCAGAGTTTTTGCAAGGCAGATAACGTCCGCATCGGCAGCGGGAGATGACGAGCCGAACATCTCAACGCCGAACTGGTGAAATTCCCTCAATCTGTTTGCCTGAGGACGTTCGTGTCTGAAGCAGGACAGAATGTAGAACAGCTTCTGCGGAAGTGCCTCATTCAGCAGACCGTTTTCGAGTACGGCTCTTACAGTACCCGCCGTTCCCTCGGGACGGAGATTGTATTCCTCATCGTCCTTGCCGTTGTCACGGGATTTTGCGGAAACCTTGTACATTTCCTTCTGAACAACGTCGGTGGTGTCCCCGACGCTTCGGTTAAAAAGTCCCGTTTCCTCAAATGTGGGGATACGTATCTCCTTGAAGCCGAATGCCTGTGCGGTATCTGCGGCAAGCTTTTCGACTGTCTGCCATTTGTTTATCTGTGAGGGAACAACGTCCCTCGTGCCGTTTGGCTTTTTGATAATAAGTGCCATTTAAAATCTCCTTTCGATTTGGGGTAAGCTATACAAAAAAGCCGCCCCCGACAACAAAGTCAGGGACGGCGGAAAGCCGTGGTGCCACCCATCTTCAAACGGTTGCCCGTTCCTTTTTGCCCTTAACGCGGGAAAACGCCTGCGCTTAGTCACGCAGAAGCTCTGAGAATGTCCTTCGCTTTAGTCAGACGCAGGCGGCTCCCAGCCAATGTCCGCCCTCTCTTTGCCGTATTCGACAAAAGCTACTCTTTCTCGTCAAAGCCGTTAAAATCAGTATACCGCCAAAGACGGTGTTTGTCAAGCAATTTTTGTGAATATTATTCGTTAATCTGAAATTTCTCCACCATATAAAGCATCTTGTTATCCACCAGCGCATCAACAAGCGTACCCTCGGGCAGATAGTCCTCGGAAAATACCTTTCCCTCCGAACGTATAGTGCCTATGAGCGACGTTTTGTCGTAGGGGATAAGCAGCTTCATTCGCCTGGACGTCTGCGGAAGATTTCTCGCAATGCAGTCAAGCAGCTCGTCAAAGCCTTTGCGCTCCTTTGCGGAAATTTTCACCGTCGTGCCGTCAACGGGAATGTTTTCCGCTTCGGGCAGCTTGTCGCACTTGTTCAGCACGTTTATCTGCGGAATGTCGCTGCAGCCAAGCTCCCCGAGAAGCTTCCTTGTGACCTCCGCCTGTTCAGCTGCATCATCTGCGGAAGCGTCGATAATATGGATAATAATGTCCGCCGAAGCCGCTTCTTCAAGGGTGGATTTGAATGCGTCCACCAGATGGTGAGGCAGCCGCCTGATAAGTCCAACCGTGTCTATGAGCAGAATACTTCTTCCGTCGGGCAATTCAAGACTGCGGGAAGTGGTGTCCAGCGTTGCAAAAAGCTTGTTTTCCGCAAGAACGCCCGCATCGGTGAGAGCGTTCAGCAGAGTGGATTTGCCGACGTTTGTATATCCCACGATAGCCCCGGCTATAACATTGTCCTTTTTGCGGCGTTTGCGGTGAAGCTCACGGCGTTCTTCAAGCTCACGGAGTTCCGCTTCAAGAGCGGCAATTCTCGTGCGGATATGACGCTTGTCCGTTTCCAGCTTGGTTTCGCCCGGACCTCTCGTGCCTATTCCGCCGCCCAGACGGGACAGCGCAACACCCTTTCCCGCCAGCCTAGGCAGACGATACCTCTGCTGAGCCAGTTCGACCTGAAGCTTGCCCTCTCTTGACAACGCCCTTTGAGCGAAAATGTCCAGAATAAGCGTTGTCCTGTCGATAACACGGACATCAAGTATCTTTTCAATATTTCTCACCTGAACGGCGGTCAGCTCGCAGTCGAAAATGATAAGCTCCGCTTCAAGGGCTTCACATTCAGCCGCCAATTCTTCCAAACGCCCCGAGCCGATACAGGTTGCGCTGTCGTAGGACGGACGCTTCTGTATTACCGTTGCGACAACCTCGGCTTCGGCGGTCTTTGCCAGCTCTTCCAGCTCGTCCATGGAGCGTTCAACGTCGTATTCTCCCAGATCGGCAGCGACCAGCACTGCCCTTGTCTTATGTTCGGTCAATTCCTTAATATCGGTCATAATATTACCTCCTGTCTGTATCGGAAAAAGTCATACAAACACAAAAACGCAGACCGCCGTAAAATGACAGTCTGCGTGTTACATTCAAATATCCATAAAAAGGGAGACCCATACAGATACAGTAAAACTCAGTCAGGCACTTTTGCGGCGATATTCGGTTCGTTTCTATGATATGTATGATGAATGATCACCTTAGTGCCCTCCTTTTCAAAAATATGGCAACATTATACCATACCGAACGGATTTTGTCAAGACATTTTCCGAAAATAATTTTTTTGAATTAGCTGTTGAATTTTTCGGAAGTATGTGTTATAATTAATGTATGTGATTAATATAGCGAATTTTTAGCTGTCAGACTTGTTAAAAATTATCATTTGGGAGTGTTAATATTGGCTGCAAAGAATATTATTCTGTACGGTCCTCCGGGAACAGGTAAAACATACCACACGGTGGCTTACGCTATTTCCCTCATCTATCATCTTCCGCTGGAAAGAGTTATGGAAGAGGATTATGACCTGCTGCTGGAACGTTATTACGACCTGAGAAAGGTTTACCGCAGAGTTGAATTTACCACATTCCATCAGTCCTTTGGATATGAGGAATTCGTTGAAGGTATCAAGCCCGTTTTCATTCAGTCCATGAACGAGCGAGGTGAGCGTACCAGTAAGGAAGAAATGGTCTACACCGTTGACAGAGGTATCTTCCGTGACTTCTGCTACAACGCCGCTGACCACCCCGATGACGACTTTGTTTTCATCATAGACGAAATTAACCGAGGCAATATCTCCAAGATCTTCGGTGAACTTATCACCCTTATCGAACCCTCCAAGCGTTTGGGAGAGGTCGAAGCCGCCGAGGTAAAGCTTGCCTACTCAAAGGAAAGCTTCGGTATCCCCAACAACGTACATATCATCGGCACCATGAACACCGCCGACCGTTCCATCGCCATGATGGATACTGCGCTGCGCAGACGTTTTGAGTTTATCGAAATGATGCCCGATCCCACGCTTTTCCGAGGTGTTTACGTTGACGGCGTTGACGTTGAGAGGATATTCACCCTTATCAACAAGCGTATCGAGATCCTCTGCGACCGTGACCATATGATAGGACATGCCTATTTTATGCCCGTCAAGAGAGAGCCTACCATCGAGTCCCTTGCAAAGGTGTTCAAGAACTCCATTATCCCTCTGCTGCAGGAGTATCTCTATGACGATTATGATAAGATACGCCTTGTTCTGGGCGATGTGAACAAGGAGTATGACGAGCAGTTTGTTCAGGCAGTTCCCATGGATTACCACGAAGTATTCGGCAAGGCAGCAGACGTTTATCTGGACGGAAATGACGTTTACCAGGTAAATGAGGACGCCTTTATGAACATTAACGCCTATCTGAAAATCTGATGAAACGAGGTGTTCAGGCTGAATACTAATCATTATGCGGTGACTGAGGCAAACTATTTCACCAGAGGCGTAGAGCTTTCCGACGAAAACTGTATCCCCCTGCCCGAAGCCACCTTTGACCGGCTTCAGCAGTTTATCAATGAGCACATTCAGACCAATGCGGACGGCACCTCGGAAACGTTCATGCGTATGGGCGACGAGCCCGGCATAGGCTCCGTTATCGCTCCGGACAGATACAGCGGCACCATCACAATTTGCGACGGTACGCAGATAGAGATCTTCTGCGGCATACGTTCCCGTTCCGCCATTATGGATATGCTGGATACCTTTGAGGATATCCCCATAAAGCTGCTTGACCATTTCGAGCTGAAAAGGAACGATATGAACGTCTTTGAGATGTTCGTGCGAATGTTTATAAATGAAGTGCTGATGATACTCAAAAAGGGTCTGAAATCGGCATATCTTCCCACTCAGGACAATGTTACATTTCTCCGCGGAAAAACGCTTCACAGCGAACACGTCAAGCATAACTTTGCCCATAAGGAGCGGTTTTACGTTGAGTATGACGAGTACAGCGCAAACCGTTCGGAGAACAGGCTCATCAAGTCCACAGCAAAATATCTGCTGAAAAGAACCATGAACCTCCAGAGTAAAAATCTGCTCACCATGATAATCGAAGCCCTGCAAAACGTGGAATATTCCACAAACTATAAGCGGGATTTCAAAAATATCATATCAGACCGAAGCATGGACTTCTACAACAACGCCGTTGAATGGTGCCGAATTTTCCTTTTGCAGACAAGCCCCTTTATCAGCTGCGGAAAGACAGTCACCTACTCGGCAATGTTCCCCATGCAGAGGCTTATTGCAAGCTATCTGGCAGAAAAGCTGGAAGCACATCTTAAAGAGCAGCGGTGTTTGTACAGGATAGTCAACAGATATATCCACATGCTGAACAGACCTCCGCTGGGTGCAAAGGCACGTCCCTCCGTAATTATAAAGCGTCCCTCCGACCAGAAGAAGATAGTTTTCGGCTTCCATTACAAGGACCTGAATTCTACCTCCGACATGATCCAATCGGTAATGATCGAGGCGGACTTCCTTATGGCGCATAGATACGCATATTCATCGAGCAACGCTCCCGCAAGGATAATCGTCATCTGCCCGAAGTACGACAGCTTTAACGATAAGGTCCGTGATGCAAGTGCTGTAATGTCCGACGGTGCGCTGGCAGAGATCAAGCTGTTCGACCTCAGAGAAATGCGCCGGGGACTTTGGAATATCCTCAGAGATATTCCCGAATAAAATCTGAAAACCTCCGTTTTTCGGCGGTTTATATACGGGAAATTTCCCGAAGAAAGGTTGTATTTTTATGGAAAACAAGGTTATCTGCAATTGTATGAACGTTACATATTCAGACATTGAGAACGCTCTCCACTCCATGACAAAATTTGAGGACGTTGAGCAGGAATTCAATGAGGTCCAGAGCATCACCCACTGCTCCACAGGCTGCGGCGGATGTCACGACAAGATCATTGACACCATCTCCGAGATAATGAGCAAATAATTTCAAAGACAGCGGGAAAACATACCGAGATAATTCTTTAATTCGGCAATTCCCATTCGGAAACCGCCGTTCCGAGTTTTCGGGACGGCGGTTTTTCTATAAAAATTTCACTTTTCACATTAAATTCAACACTTACCCGAAAGGATAATATATATGAAAAAATTTTACGACCTGAGCGGAACATGGAAATTCCGTCCCGACATCGAAAAATGCGGCTTGGAAAAGGGCTATGAAAACGCCGATTTCGATGATGAAATTTCCCTTCCGAACACCGTTTCCGCCGCCGAAAAGCTCCCCGCAAACGACAGCCTTGCCTACACGGGCTATCTCACCGACCCCCGTGAAGCCGAGGGATATATGTGGTTCTCAAAGACCTGTTCCATTGACGAACCCCTCAAAAGCGGCGAAAAAGCCCTGCTTCTTCTGGAACGCACAAGGCTCTCCACCGTCTGGGTGGACGGCGTAAAGGGCGACACTCTGGACAGCCTATGCACCTCCCACCGCCACGATATTACCTCTCTTATCGGGGACAAAACTCGGTTTACCGTCACCGTAATGGTCAGCAACACGGGCTATCCCGTCCCCGGCGGTCATCTTACGTCCCCCGACACTCAGACCAACTGGAACGGTATTCTCGGAAATATCGGCATAGAAATTATCGGCAGCGTCCATCTCGAAAAGATAAGGATATTCCCGAATATTTCCGAAAAGTCCGTTACCGTGAACGCCGTTTTAAAGGGTTCGGACAGCACAGAGCTGACCGTTTTTGCCGAGGGAATGGGAAAAACATTTCCCGAAAAAGCCGTGACCGTCAGCGGCGAAAGCGTTTCCTTTACCTATGAAATGGGCGATGAAGCCAAGCTTTGGGACGAGTTTTCTCCCGTCGTTTACACCTTGAATATCCGCTGCGGCGGGGACGTTACCCGAACGGTTTTCGGTCTTAGGGAATTTTCCAAATCGACCGACGGAAAAACGGGCTTTTTCACCGCCAACGGCAAGCGTGTCCATCTTCGGGGAAAGCACGACGGCATGATCTTCCCCCTGACCGCCTACGCCCCCACCGACCTTGACGGCTGGCTGAAGGTCATGAAAACCGCCAAGTCATACGGCATCAACCACTACCGCTTCCACACCTGCTGCCCTCCCGAGGCGGCGTTCACGGCGGCGGATATGCTGGGAATTTATATGGAGCCGGAGCTGCCCTTCTGGGGAACTATCGCCGATGAGGAGGACGACGGCCAGCGCTATCTCACCGCCGAGGGCTTCCGTATTCTGGACGAATTCGGCAGTCACCCTTCATTTGTGATGTTCTCCATGGGCAATGAGCTTTGGGGCAGCAAGGAGCGTCTGAACGCTATTTTAGGCGGTTACAAGGCTTACGACAGCACCAAGCTTTACACTCAGGGTTCCAACAATTACCAGTTTATCCCCTGCGTGCTGGATAATGACGATTTCTTTGTTGGCGTGAGATTTTCCCAAGACAGGCTTTTCCGTGGTTCATACGCCATGTGCGATGCGCCGCTGGGACATATCCAGACAAAAGCCCCCAATTCCGCTTACGACTATGACGAAATTATCCACCCGAAAACCGTGACCGGCGGCGTTTCCGAGGGCGGAACTATCGAAATTCAGTACGGCACGGGCGTGAAAACCGTTTCCGCAGATGCCGCCGAGGAGTTTTCCACCTTACTGCCCGTGGTATCTCACGAAGTCGGACAATACGAAACATTTCCCGACTTTTCCGAAATTGAAAAATACACAGGCGTGCTGAAAGCCAAGAATTTTGAGATTTTCAGAGATAGACTGAACGAAAAGGGTATGCTTTCTCAGGCAAATGACTTCTTCAAAGCGTCGGGACGGCTGGCTGCGGACTGCTGGCGTGAGGAGATAGAAACCGCCCTCCGCTCCGACCAACTGGCGGGCTTTCAGCTGCTGGATATTCAGGATTTTTCGGGACAGGGGACCGCTCTTGTGGGAATTCTCAACGCATTTATGGAGAATAAGGGGATCATCTCCGAGGAAAAATGGGCTGAATTCTGCTCCGAAAGAGTGCTGCTTCTGCGGCTTGAAAGCTATCTTTTCCGTTCGGGCGACAGGGTAACTGCGTCCGCTGACCTTTACGATTATTCGGGAAACGGCACCCCCGATGATGTACTGAAAATCACCCTGACTATGGACGGCAAAACGTCGGTCATCTACGAAAAATATGCCGAAGCAGCGTCATTCAGAGGACTTTTCAGGCTTGCGGAATTCTCCTTTGACATTCCGAAAACCGAGAAAATGACAGCTGCCGTTATCCGCCTTGAATACGGCGATATTTCCTCCGAAAGAACGCTTTGGATATTCCCCGAAGCAAAAACGGCGGACAGCAAAAACGCCCTTGTCACCCATTCCCCCGAGGCGGCGAAAAATGCACTGTCCGAGGGCAAAAACGTGCTGTATCTGCCCGCAAGCCTTGACGATGAAAATTCCGTCAAAGGTGCATACTGCACGGATTTCTGGTGCTTCCCTATGTTCCGTTCCATTTCCGAAAGCATGAAAAAGCCCGTGCCTGTGGGGACTATGGGCTATCTTATCGACAGCGGACACCCCGCACTTCGGGAATTCAAATCGGAATTTTATTCAACGCCGCAGTGGTTCGATATTGCGGAAAATTCACGCACCATGATACTTGACGATATTCCCGTAAAGCCGATAGTTCAGACGGTGGATAATTTCGAGAGAAATCACCGTCTTGGGACGATTTTCGAGCTTTCCTACGGTGACGGAAAAATGCTTGTCTGCACCTGTCCCCTTGACGAGCTGACGGAAAGCATCTCCGCAAAGCAGCTGCTCTTCTCCCTGGCAGAATATGTAAATTCGGACAGCTTCAACCCCGATTTTTCCGCTTCCGAGGGACAGCTTGACAAAATTCTGGGAGGCAGGTGACAAAATGGGATTTTTCGATATTTTCAGGAAAAAGACCGCCGACAATTCCATGAACAGGAAGCTTGCCGCCCTATCCTGCAAAAAGGTGAACTATGTTGCGGTGGATTTTGAGGAGCTTTGCGCAAATATGTCGGCGTCCCCCGAATATCTGATGAAGCTGAAGCCCGTGAACTATTACGCCTTAAAGGACGAGTATATCGAAGCGGCGTTCTATTCAGACGGCGGACATGACGAAAACTATGTGGTTTTCCGCTTTGTCCGTCTGGATAAGGCGGTGGCGGTCAGCGATACTTATCCCGTCCCGAAGGATATTTTAAGAAAGGCGTATGAGAAGCTGGGGGCGGTGAATTTTTAGTGTTGAGTTATAAGTGTTGAGTGTTGAATTAATAACTTCCGCTCTCCGCATTTAATTCAACACTCAAACACTACTAAGGAGCTGCTGATTAAATCAATAATTTCATTCTTCTTGCTATCTGAGTGACATATCTATGTGGGTGTTCCCCCGCCTTCGGCGGGGGAACACCCATTAATCAGTATTTCCCTAAAGAACCGCTTGTGCATTATCAAAAAAATTATATCAACTTTACAAAAACTACTTGACAGGATAACGATTACATTGTAAAATATTATATAAAGGCAGCTTGTCTGCCGTTTAGTTCGTAAATTTTTAAGGAGGTTCATTCCAATGAGCGAATTTTTCAAGAACATAGGCAAGATCCCCTTTGAGGGCAAGGACAGCACCAATCCTCTGGCATTCAAATACTACAACCCCGATGAAGTTGTCGGCGGCAAGACTATGAAGGAGCAGCTGAGATTTGCTCTTTCCTGGTGGCACACTATGGGCGGCGACGGAACAGATATGTTCGGCTGCGGTACTGCCGATAAGAGCTGGGGCGAAAGCGATCCCACCGCAAGAGCAAAGGCTAAGGTTGACGCTGCTTTTGAGATAATGGACAAGCTGTCCATCGAGTATTTCTGCTTCCACGACCGTGACCTCTCCCCCGAGTACGGTTCTCTTGCAGAAACCAATGCAAAGCTTGATGAAGTTACCGACTACATAGCAGAAAAGATGAAGGCTGACCCCACAAAGAAGCTTCTCTGGGGTACTGCTAAGTGCTTCGACCACCCCCGCTATATGCACGGTGCAGGCACTTCTCCCTCCGCCGACGTTTTCGCATATGCTGCTGCTCAGATCAAGAAGGCTGTTGAAGCTACCGTTAAGCTGGGCGGTCAGGGCTACGTTTTCTGGGGCGGACGTGAGGGCTATGAAACTCTCCTGAACACAAATATGGGTCTTGAGCTTGACAATATGGCTCGTCTGATGAAGATGACCGTTGAATATGCTCGTTCCATCGGCTACAAGGGCGACTTCTACATTGAGCCTAAGCCCAAGGAGCCTACAAAGCATCAGTATGACTTCGATACAGCTACCGTTCTCGGATTCCTCCGCAAATACGGTCTTGACAAGGATTTCAAGATGAACATCGAGGCAAACCACGCTACACTTGCACAGCACACCTTCCAGCATGAGCTGAGAGTTGCAAGAGATAACGGCGTATTCGGTTCTATCGACGCTAACCAGGGCGATACACTTCTCGGTTGGGACACAGACCAGTTCCCCACCAACGTTTATGACGCTGCACTTTGCATGTACGAAGTTCTCAAGGCAGGCGGCTTCACCAACGGCGGTCTGAACTTCGACTCCAAGGCTAGACGTGGTTCCTACACACCCGAGGACATTTTCCATAGCTACATTGCAGGTATGGACACCTTTGCTCTCGGTCTGAAGATCGCTCAGAAGATGATCGACGACGGCAGAATTGACAAGTTCGTTGCCGACAGATACGCTTCCTGGACAACAGGCATCGGCAAGGACATTGTTGACGGCAAGGTTTCCATGGCTGACCTTGAAAAGTATGCTCTGGAAAAGGGCGAGGTTACCGATTCCCTCACCAGCGGCAGACAGGAAATGCTGGAGTCTATCCTCAACAATATTATGTTTAATCTCTAATTTCGGCAAAGAAAAATGATCTTTATCGCCGCCGTCTGCTAAACTGCGGACGGCGGTATTTTTAATATTTAACAGGAGTTGATATGAAATGAAGTACGCTATTGGTGTTGACATAGGAACAAGCGGCACAAAAACCGTCCTGTTTGACGAAAAGGGAACGGTCATCGCCTCGGCAACGGTGGAATATCCCATGTATCAGCCGAAAAACGGCTATGCAGAACAGGACCCCGCCGATTGGTACAATGCTGCCGTTTCCACCATGAAGACCGTTATGGAAAAGAGCGGCGTTGACAAGAACGACGTCTGCGGAATCGGTCTGTCGGGTCAGATGCACGGACTTGTTATGCTGGACGAGCAGAACAGCGTTATCAGAAAATCCATCATCTGGTGCGACCAGAGAACCGCAAAAGAAGTTGACGAAATGAACGAAAAGCTCGGCCGTGAGAAGCTTATCGAAATAACCGCAAACCCCGCTCTCACAGGCTGGACAGCCGCAAAGATCCTCTGGGTAAAGAACAACGAACCCGAAAATTACGCTAAATGCCGTCACATTCTTCTCCCCAAGGATTACATCAGATTTATGCTCACAGGCGTTTATGCGACTGAGGTTTCCGACGCTTCCGGTATGCAGCTGCTGGACGTTCCCAACCGCTGCTGGAGCAAGGAGGTCTGCGACACTCTGGGCATTGATATGTCCATGCTGGCAAAGGTTTATGAGTCCTGCGAGGTCACGGGCTATATCACCAAGGAAATCGCCGATATTACAGGCTTGAAGGAAGGCACTCCCGTTGTGGGCGGTGCGGGCGATAACGCCGCCGCTGCCGTTGGTACAGGCGTTGTGGAGGACGGCAAGGCATTCACCACTATCGGAACAAGCGGCGTTGTTTTTGCACACACCTCAAAGGTTTCCATCGACCCCAAGGGACGTGTTCACACCTGCTGTGCTGCTGTCCCCGGCTGCTGGCATATTATGGGAGTTACGCAGGGCGCAGGTCTGTCCCTGAAATGGTTTAGGGACAATTTCTGCTCCGCCGAAAAGGAAACCGCAAAGCTTATGGGCGTTGACGAATACTATCTCATGGACAAGGAAGCGGAAACCGTCCCCATCGGTGCGGACAGACTGCTGTATCTGCCCTATCTTATGGGCGAAAGAACACCTCATCTCGACCCCGACGCAAGAGGAATGTTCTTCGGACTTTCCGCAATGCACACCAAGAAGCATATGCTCCGTGCGGTAATGGAGGGCGTTGCGTATTCTCTCCGTGACTGCGTTGAGATCTGCCGTGAAATGGACATCAACGTTTCCGATATGATGGCTTGCGGCGGCGGCGGAAGCTCTCCCCTGTGGCGTCAGATGCTTGCCGACCTGTACGCTTGTCCCGTAAAGACCGCTTCTTCCAAGGAGGGACCCGCTCTGGGTGTTGCTATTCTGGCGTTCGTGGGTGCGGGCGTTTACAAGAGCGTTCCCGAAGCTTGCAAGGCTATTGTTGGCGTTGACAAGGTTCAGCAGCCTATCTCCGAGAATGTTCCCGTTTACGAGAAATATTTCAGACTTTATGATGAGATCTATCCCGCTGTTAAGGAGAAATGCGGTAAGCTGGCGAAGCTGTGATTTCCCGAATAATTCAACGGAAATATGTACCCCGACACTCAAAAAAAGTGTCGGGGCTTCTCATTTTCAGAGAATAGGACAGCACTCGTAATCGCTGTCGATATAATGGGCAATAAATCTCGCACGGAAATGTCTTTCGGTACACAGGGAAACAGCCGCAGTTTCGTCCTCGGGAAGGACAAATTTTATGCAGCGGACGAGAACATCACGGCAAGAAGCGCTTGTGTGAGCGGGGATAGTCATGGTCTTTACCCCACGCTTATGCTCAACGCCCTGATCGTCCACCTCGGTGACGATAGCCGCAAGAGCCACACGCCTGTTGGGACAAACGCCCCTCAGAGTCGCATCAAGGAGGAGGATCCGTCCCTGAGAGCTGAGTTCAACATCGCCTGCGTCATATTCGATAAAATCATCGCAGCCATCTATCTCAATGTCAACAGGTTCGGGACATTCCTCTGGTGTAATGACGGTTCCGCAGTCAACGTTTATGACGGGGGACGGGAAATCTGTCGAATTGCCCTCGGCGTCGCTGTAATCAAGATCGGCATTTACCTCAATATCTCCCGAACACTGACCGAGATGCTGCACGTCAAACTCCAGCTCTGCCCCCTCGCTGCCGCTGACACCGAGAGAAGCTATCTTCCATTCAACGGTGCTTTGGTCAACAAGAGTCGCCGTTCCCTTTGTAGGTGCGGAAACGGAGGTTATGCGGAAGCAGGGAGAAACCGTGTCCCGAAGAACTATATCCGTTGCGCCGGGCTTTGAAATGTTTTGGGCAAGGTCCTCGAAAAGCTTTTCCAGCTCCTCTTCGTCGGGGGTGATTGCAACATAGGAGGAAGGAGGTGAGGACGCCCAGCTGTTTAACGCCTGAATGTCAATTCCGTCACTGCCCACAAGACCGATAACGTAAATGGTCACGCCCTGCGCCTTTGCAGCTGCCGCAACAGGCTCGGGGTCGCCGCCTGCGGTGGTGTTTCCGTCGGTGAACATTACCATTACCTTGGCGTTTGTCGATTGCGGGTCAAAGAGAGCAAGTGCCTTTTCAAAGGCGTCACGGTGATTGGTGTTTCCGTTTGCCGTAAGGGAATCCACCGCCGCTTTCAGGTCGGCAACGGAGGTGATAAGCTGCGTGTCCTGAGCAGCTGTGGTGGCAAAGCTGACAATTCCGATATGACTTCCGCCGCCTATCTGACCGTCCTGTGAGCTGTCGGTAGCCTCGTCGATAATGTCGATGAAGGTTTTTGCGCCCGCTTTCAGGCTTGCAAGGGGACTTCCCCTCATACTCCCCGAGCGGTCAAGGATAAGCACGATGTCCGTGGGATTATCTGCAATATCGGGCTCAGCCGTCAGGGAAAGCTTTATTTTGAAGGAGCCGCCGCAGCTGATACTGTCGGTGCTCAGCTCCTTGTTAGAATAGGTTATACCCATTGATAGATTCGACCTTTCTAAGCCCATTTCGGACTTAGTACATTTTATGCCGAATTTTGGGGAATGCTACATTTCAATGTGAAAAGCGAAAAGTGGAAAGTGAAGCTTTAGGTAAATCCAAATTCCACTTTCCACATTTTTTTCAAACTTTCTATTGCAATTTTACCCGAAATGTGATATGATATTATAGAATAAAAATGCCGACGAACGGTAAATAAATAACAGGGAGATTTATTATGCCAAAGAAGCAGGATATTAACAAAATTATGATAATCGGCTCGGGTCCTATTATCATCGGTCAGGCGTGCGAATTTGACTATTCGGGTACACAGGCTTGCAAGGCTCTGAAAAATCTCGGATATGAGATCGTACTGGTAAACTCCAACCCCGCAACCATTATGACAGACCCCGATGTTGCGGATATTACATATGTAGAGCCGCTTAATCTGAACAGGCTCACTCAGATAATCGAAAAGGAGCGCCCCGACGCTCTGCTGCCTAATCTGGGCGGTCAGTCGGGACTGAACCTCTGCTCGGAGCTGTCCGAAGCGGGCGTTCTGGAAAAATACGGCGTTAAGGTGATCGGCGTTCAGGTGGACGCTATCCAGCGCGGTGAGGACCGTATCGAGTTCAAGAACACTATGAACAAGCTGGGCATCGAAATGGCTCGCAGCCAGGTGGCATATTCCGTTGACGAAGCCGTGAAAATTGCCGAGGAGCTGAAATATCCCGTTGTTCTCCGTCCCGCTTATACCATGGGCGGCGCTGGCGGCGGTATGGTATACAACGTTGACGAACTGAAGGTTGTCTGCGAAAGAGGACTTCAGGCAAGCCTCGTGGGTCAGGTGCTGGTCGAGGAATGTATCAGCGGCTGGGAAGAGCTGGAGCTTGAAGTCGTAAGAGATGCCGAAAACAACATCATCACCGTCTGCTTTATTGAAAATATCGACCCCATCGGCGTTCATACGGGAGATTCCTTCTGTTCCGCACCTATGCTGACCATCTCCGAGGACGTTCAGAAGATACTTGAAGAACAGGCTTACAAGATCGTTGAAGCTATCGAGGTAATAGGCGGCTGCAACTGTCAGTTCGCTCACGACCCCGAATCGGGCAGAATTGTCGTTATCGAAATAAATCCCCGTACCTCCCGTTCCTCCGCTCTGGCTTCCAAGGCAACAGGCTTCCCCATCGCCCTTGTTTCGGCTATGCTGGCATGCGGTCTGACACTTAAGGAAATTCCCTGCGGAAAGTACGGAACACTTGACAAGTACGTTCCCGACGGAGATTATGTTGTTATCAAGTTCGCTCGCTGGGCATTTGAGAAATTCAAGGGTGCAGAGGACAAGCTGGGCACTCAGATGCGTGCTGTGGGCGAGGTAATGAGCATCGGCAAGACCTACAAGGAAGCATTCCAGAAGGCTATCCGCAGTCTTGAAACAGGCAGATACGGTCTTGGCTTTGCAAAGGATTTCCACGAGCTGTCCAAGGACGAGCTGCTCAGAAAGCTTGCATATCCCACCAGCGAAAGACAGTTTATCATCTACGAGGCACTCCGCAAGGGCGCATCTATCGAGGAAATATATCAGCTGACAAAGATAAAGCACTGGTTCTTGGAGCAGATGCTGGAGCTGGTCAACGAGGAAGAAGCACTTCTCAAACTGAAAGGTGCTGTTCCCGATGAAAACACTCTCCGTCAGGCTAAGCTGGACGGTTTCAGCGACCGCTATCTCAGTCAGCTGCTGGATGTTCCCGAGGAGGACATCAGAAACGCAAGATACAAGTACAATATCCGTGAAGCGTGGGAAGGCGTTCACGTAAGCGGTACGGAAAATGCTGCTTACTATTATTCCACATATCATCTGCCCAAGGACGAAAGCCCCGTTTCCGACAAGAAAAAGATAATGATCCTTGGCGGCGGTCCCAACAGAATAGGTCAGGGCATCGAGTTCGACTACTGCTGCGTTCATGCCGCACTTGCCCTGAAAAAGCTGGGCTTTGAGTCCATTATCGTTAACTGTAACCCCGAAACCGTGTCCACCGACTATGACACCTCCGACAAGCTTTACTTTGAACCCCTCACTCTGGAGGACGTTCTCAGTATCCACGAAAAGGAGAAGCCCGTGGGCGTTATCGCACAGTTCGGCGGACAGACTCCCCTTAACCTTGCAGCCGACCTTAAAAAGAACGGCGTAAACATTCTGGGAACATCTCCCGAAACCATCGACCTTGCGGAGGACAGAGATCATTTCCGTGCAATGATGGACAAGCTGGGAATTCCCATGCCCGAGTCTGGAATGGCTGTAAATGTTGACGAGGCTCTGGAGATCGCAAATCGCATCGGCTATCCCGTTATGGTTCGTCCCTCTTACGTTCTCGGCGGACGTGGAATGGAGATAGTTCACGACGACGAGATGATGAAGGTGTATATGTCCGCAGCTGTCGGAGTTACCCCCGACCGTCCCATTCTTATAGACAGATTCCTTAACCACGCAACCGAGTGCGAAGCTGACGCTATTTCCGACGGTGAGCATTGCTTTGTTCCCGCTGTTATGGAGCATATCGAGCTGGCGGGCGTTCATTCGGGAGATTCCGCTTGTATCCTGCCTTCCAAGAATCTCACCGAAAAGCAGATCGCAACTATAAAGGATTACACCAAGAAAATTGCCGTTGAAATGGGTGTTTGCGGTCTGATGAATATGCAGTATGCTATTGAGGGCGACACCGTTTACGTTCTCGAAGCTAACCCCAGAGCGTCCAGAACCGTTCCACTTGTTTCCAAGGTTTGCAGCATCAATATGGTAAAGGTGGCAACGGAGATAATGACTTCGCCTATCACGGGAATGAAGTCACCCGTTCCCGAGCTCAAAGACAAGACCATCACACATTACGGCGTAAAGGAAGCCGTGTTCCCCTTCAATATGTTCCAGGAGGTTGACCCCGTTCTCGGACCCGAAATGCGTTCAACGGGCGAGGTTCTCGGACTTTCCACCTCCTTCGGCGAAGCATATTACAAGGCGCAGGAGGCAACTCAGACCAGACTTCCCGAGGAGGGCACCGTTCTCCTGTCCGTCTGCGACAGGGACAAGCCCGAGCTGCTTGAAATTGCAAAGGCGTTCTATGACCTTGGCTTCAAGATCCTTGCAACAGGCAAGAGCTTTGAGATGATAAAGGACGCAGGAATTCCCGTTAAGCGTATCTTCAAGATTTTCGAGGGCGGACGTCCCAACATTGCCGACGAGATCGCAAACGGCGAGATTCAGCTTATCATCAACACTCCCGCAGGCAAGACCAGCGCATATGACGACAGCTATATCAGAAAGGCTGCAATCAAGCACCGTGTTCCCTACATCACCACAATGGCTGCCGCAAAAGCAAGTGCCGACGGTATCAAGGCTATCAAGAACAACACTCATATCGGTGTTAAGTCGCTTCAGGCATATCATTCTGAGATAAAGTAAATTCTTGTTTTATCTTATACTAAAATAAAATCGTCCCGACAATTTAGTCGGGACGTTTTGTTTTTATACTAATCTTTTATCACTATGTAGAAAAAACATAAAAACAATTTACATCATTTCACTAACTTCCATTCAACAGCCACTCTGACAAATTATTAGCTATTTTCCTGAAAAAATAAAAACTATATCACCCCACCAAAATGTAAAGCAGGGTAAAGAGGGTGGGGTGAAAGGAAAGGGGATTGCAAAGGGGGAAACGTTAGGGGCGGGGGAAACTCCCTGCTTTGCGTTAGGGTTTGTTGTGTCCCCCGCCCATATAGTTTCCCCCTTTGCGGGAGAGCCACAAAAGAAACAAAGGTCACAAAGGGGGTGAGAGAAAAGAAAGTGTATCAAAAGATGCAAATTATCCAATACTCACAACAGAAATATGCTGATAGAAGATTCGTATTATACTAAGAACCAATTAAAAAGTGTACAAAAAATCAAATAAAAACTTGCGTATATGGTTTTTACGCAGATTTTTTGTCTACACTTTTATTGGTTATTAGTATTAGAACTAAAACTTATTCACCGAAAAATAAAATCCGTCAGAAGTCGGAGCAACAGCCCCCATCAAGGTATCATCAAAATCGCAGCTGTCATAAAGCTCCTTGTCAACGAGAACATTCACCCCCGCAAGCACCAGAAAATGCCTGTCCTCATTATCCCGAACGATAAATTTATCATCAGCGGTATAGGCGTAAAATATAAAATGCGCTTCATCGCCTGCGGAAAAATTCTTCTCGCCCTCCTTCTCCCTTCGGTTGGAAATGAAGGTTACCGCAGCCATCAGAGCAGCCATGACCAGCCTGATATAGCCGTAAACAGTCAGCCCGCCGATAAAAGCGGAAGCCCCTATGACCGCCGCAATGGCGTACAGCGTTATGGCACGGCTGTAAACAAGCGATTTCGGCTTGGACTTAACGCTGCGGATTATCTGCATGGAGAAAAAGCTTTTCTGCCAGTCCTCGGGGTCGGCAGCATCACCGCTTCTCAGCTTTACCGCCAGCTCGGGGGACAGCTTGTAATTATTCTGCTGACAAACGGGAGAAAGCTCGGCGGAGTTGTATATCCTGCCGTTGTGAACTCTGTCCATTTTCTCCTCCATTTACGAAACCATCAGCGCAAGAATATCGCAGCCCTTGTCCTCGCAGCCGGGTGCGGGCTTTATCTCCACCGTATGCTTTGCAGGCTCGCCGTAGCGGCTGCAAACCTTGGTTTCCGCATAGCTGCCCCAGCCGCCGGGGAAGCTGCCGTCGATAGTGCCTTTCTTTTCGCCGTCAATATAGACCTCGTATTTTCCGAGATTTCCGCTAGGCGACCTTCTGAACATTACGCCGAAATTGCCAAACTCAACGTCCTTGAACACCAGCGTTCCGCCCGCTTCACAGGACCAGCCGTCGGGGAAATTGCCGTCCACGGTCTTGACCTCGAAATTCTCGCAGGTTTCGGCGGTGATGTCCTTGGAATTCAGCATATGAGCGTTTGCGTAAATATCTTTAGTAAGGGGCTCGGCGTCGAATGCTTTCGGTTCTTCGGTAATGCTGTCCAGCTCGGACTCAACGCCGTTTAAATAACGAAGCGCCATCTCCGCAATAAAGCCGTGTCCGATGCTGTTTGGGTGGATGTTGTCGGGAGAGATAGCCTTCCAATCAAGCGTACCCGCCTGTACCTCGGGGAACACGATGTTCTTGTAGGACAACATGGGCAGGTCGTACTGCTTTCCTATCTCAATGTGCGTATCAACAAGGCTGGTGCCGTTTTCCTGAGTGGTGAAAATGAGGATAACAGCGGGGTTGTTGGGCTGGGACAATATCCGTCTTACCAGACTGTCATAGCTTTCCTTGTTAACAAGCGCATTCGTGTCATTTACGGAAAATTCCACGAAAACTAAGTCGGGGCAAACGCCGTCCTTAAACAGGTCACGCTCAATTCTGTGAACGCCTATGTAAGAATCGGTGGCACCTATTCCCGCATTGACATATTCAAGCTCGCCGTTCTTTTCCGCAAGCCCCTGCCAAATACGGGACGCATAACATTCGTCGGGAGTCGAAGCAGCCGTTCCCTGAGTGATAGAGCCGCCGATAAATCCCACCGACAGCTTTTCGCCGTTTTTCAGCCGTCTGAGAAAGCTTGCAACACGGGTCTTATCGCCCTCGCTGATGACTGCCCTTTCGTACATAGCATCGGTAACGCCCGCTTCAAGGTCAACGGGTTCTGTGGGAACTTCGGGTTCGGTCACAGCGGGAGCAGCAGCGGAAGCTGTTGTTTCTTCGGCGGTGGTTTCGGCAGGAGTGTCCTTCTCCCCGCCGCAGCCCGTCATAGCGGCAAGCATAGCGGCAGACAGTACAAAAGCAAGTATTTTTTTATTGTTCATAGCAAAAAATCCTTTCCGTTTGCGGTAATATCAATACATAAAATATACCGATAAAGTATGTAGGGGCGGGGTTTCCCCGCCCGCAAATTTCAAAGTTTGTTCTGAAAATGCGGGACGGGAAACTGTATAGTGTGATAACATAGTTTACATAATGTGCAAGGACATAGTTTACAACTTTATGATATACTAAAGGCAGAAAATGTCGAAAGGAGACATAATATGCCTTGGAAAGAACAAGTGATCGAAACTATGCGAGA
>JAGAJN010000001.1 GCA_017828975.1 Oscillospiraceae bacterium
GGTTCTCTGGAATACCTCTCGGTTCACTTAACCTTCGCTTCGCTCGTGCTGCCCTTTCGTGAGTCAGCTTTATTATTATACGCTTTTCGACTCCGTTTGTCAAGGCTTTTTTCGCACTTTTTTGCAGTTTGTTAGGTTTGTTTATTCTTCCTTCTTTCTCACCTTTTTCGGTTGTTGGGTTTGCACAATGATGCTGTATTGCTTTACCTTGGTTGGGAGTGTTTTCCTGCTTTTTGCATTGCTAAAAATGCGCTCGCATAAATGCTCACTGTTTTTAGCGGTTTGTTTGTGCTATTAATCCTTCATCAATGTGTATACAAAACGCCAGAATAATTTTAAACATTTTCTATTTGCCAATAAACAACCGCTCTGACAGTTTTTTAACCATTTTCCTAAAGTACAAAAAACTATATCACCCCACCAAAATGTAAAGCAGGGTAAAGAGGGAGAGGTGAAAGGGAAGGGTGATTGCAAATTCTTCCTAGCGGAATAATTAGGGAAAACCGTTAGGGGAGGGAGAAACTCCCTGCTTTGCGTTAGGGTTTGTTGTGTCGCTATGCATTTTTGCATTTCCCATATAGGTTTCCCCTTTGCGGGAGAGCCACAAAAGGAACAGATGTCACAAAGATATGAAGAGAATAAAGAGCATAACGGAGATAATCCAACTTCCAATACTCGCCACAGGAATATACTTGCAAAAAAATAGTCTATATGTCGATAGTATATTAGCGAGAAGCCACTACTCTTCCCGCCTGTCGGCGGTGTAAAAAATCCATAAGGCGTGGACGAAACTTTTAACTTTTAGCTTTTAACTGTTAGCTGTTAAATATTCTCCTTCATCAGCAGCGCCTGCTTCTTATCCCAAAGCTTTCTGGACAGGTCAACATAATACTTATGGGGATTTTCAAAACGCTTTACCTCGTCCCAGATAGTTTCCAGCTCCACCATGCAAAAATCCTTTATCTCCGAAACGGACGGCGACTCATAGACCCGCTCACCCTTATTATAAAGCTGCACCTGAAGCTTTTTCGCCGTGAAATTGACCACCGTCTTTCTCTTATAGGTATGCTCGGGGTCAAAAATCTCATACGGTTCGCCCGACACTATCTCCTCATCTGCGCAGGTGATAACGTCCGCAATAGCCTTGCCCGAGAAGTTGTCGAACAATCTCCAGACCGTCTTGAAATCGGGGTTTGTTATCTTTGCGGTATTTTCGGAGATCTTTATTTTCGGAATGATCTCACCGTTTTCCTCCACCGCAGCCAGCTTGTAAACTCCACCAAAGACAGGCTCCGAACGTGACGTTATAAGCCGTTCGCCGACGCCGAAGCTGTCCACACAAGCCCCCTGACGCAAAATATCCTTTATAATGTATTCGTCCAGCGAATTTGACGCAACTATTTTAACGTCCTTGAACCCCTCGGCGTCCAGCATTTTTCTTGCGTGCTTGGACAGATAGGTAATATCACCGCTGTCAATGCGTATGCCCTTGGGCTGATGACCCTTTGCCCTCAGCTCCTTGAAAACAGTTATAGCATTGGGAACGCCCGACCGCAGCACATTATAAGTGTCCACCAGCAGCGTCGTATCATCGGGATATACCCTTGCATACGCCCTGAACGCCTCCAGCTCCGACGGGAACATCTGTATCCAGCTGTGCGCCATAGTCCCCAGTGCGGGAATACCGTCATCACGCTCGGAAACCGTGCAAGCCGTACCCGCACACCCGCCGATAAACGCCGCCCTTGCTCCCAAAATTGCTCCGTCATAGCCCTGTGCCCGCCTTGAACCAAACTCCATTACGGGTCGTCCCTCTGCGGCACGGACGATTCGGTTTGCCTTTGTGGCAATCAGGCTCTGATGATTTACGGAAAGAAGCACCATAGTTTCGATAAACTGCGCCTGTGCAGCGGGACCTCTTACCGTAACTATCGGCTCATGGGGAAAAATCGGCGTTCCCTCGGGTATCGCCCAGACGTCACATTCAAACTTGAAGCTTGCGAGATATTCAAGAAAATTCGCCGAAAAACAGCCCTTTTTCCTAAGAAAATCAATGTCCTCGTCGGTAAATTTCAGATTATCCAAATACTCAATAAGCTGCTCAACGCCCGCCATTACCGCAAAACCGCCGTTGTCGGGGACGGAACGGAAAAACATATCAAAGTAGGAAATTTTGTCAGCGACCCCGTTTTCATAGTAACCGTTCGCCATTGTCAGCTCGTAAAAATCCGCCAGCATAGTAAGGTTTCTTACAGCATCATCATTCATTTTCATATTAATCGCTCCTTTTAAACATAAAATTCCGTTTCCGTATATTTATTTCCGATGGTCACACCTATTTTATAGACACCGCTGTCAAGGTCAACAGCTATACACTTTTCAGCACTTTCATAGCCTATAACCTCAAAGCCCTGCTTATCAAGCACCGTCCCCACGTCCCGCCAGACCTGACCGTCCAGCCGTTTCAAGGTAAGCTCTGCCATACATTCGCAGTCATCTTTAGTGACATTCACCGCTTTTAGAAATATCTGTCCGTCCTCGAAGCGTGAGGTAAACACCAGCCCGTTATTGACGTAATCATCGCCCGAAATGCAGTACCCCGAGTTGTCCATCAACACGGGCATGTACCTAAGCGACGAAGGATTTCTAGAAATAAAAAAGCAATAGTCACGGTTAATCCTGTCAAGCCTTATAGTATCATCGGTTTCGCCCTTGACGAAAAACGCATCATGTCGGCTGAAAACAGCCTGTCCGCTGTTATCCTTGCCCTCGGGCAGACGGTAAAAAGCGCCGTCGTCCCACGATTTATCAAATCTATTGCAGACAAAAGCGTCCAGATCCTCGGCAGAATTCGGCAAACCGCTGCTGATATACACATTTGCGGTATATGTCGGAAAATCCATATCACGCACTCTGATTATGTTCCCCTCGGGCACGGTATATGAATACTCATACCCCACAATATTAGTCTTATACCCGGGATATTTCACCGAAAATTCCTCAAGCGTAAGATTTTTTGCACTCTCAGCAGCACTGCTGCTTATCACGGGCGAAGGCTGCACAGCTTCCTCTTTGCGGAAATACCACTTATTCAGCCAAAGCTGCACCCCAAAGGCAGCCGCAGCCAGCAGCAGCATTATCATTATGTGGCAAATAATAACCGACTTTTTTATCTCAGACTGCATAGCTGTCCTCCTTTCGGGGCAGGACTTCCGTTTCTATGTAAATGGTCTGATATTCCTTTACCGTAAATATGACCGCTCTGCCTTTAAGCTCCACATAGGGATATACACCCGCTTCGGTAAGCCTTGTCCACGACGCTTCAAGGGACTCGTCGGGACATTCCGTCCAATCGGTGCAGCCGTATCGAACAGCATATTCCGCAACCGCCTGCATATCGTCCCCGCAGAAGGTGTTATATTTTTCCAAAACAGCCTCCTCGCATACCACCTCAGCGTCAAGGAGTGCTTCATCGACCCGAATTTCCGTCAGATCCGCATAACCCCCCACCCCGAAGGAAAGCATCATTATCGCAGCACTTCCCACAGCAGCATAAGCCCAGCCCGCCGCCGAATGCCCGAAGGAACAGCCTTTCCCGTGAATGACCTTCCTTCGGTGCTGACAAATATCGTCTATTGCCATTATGGGCATTAGCAGAATATATATCGTCAGAAGCAAACCGAAGCTGAAAATGCCCAATCCCAATAAGATTATCCGAAATTCTTCCCAATAAAACGCCCCTGTCCGAAACTGCACAGCGGAAAAGTAAGCAGCACCCATAGGCAGCAGCGACATTGTTATAGCCTTTGTGACAAACCCGCTTTTTCCGTAAGCGGACAGCAGTGCCGCAGGAATAACGGGCAGCCACCATATCCAGCCCAAAAATGCTCCCAAACCCAAAAAGATCCCAACTGCGGAAAGCAAAGCATAGAAAAACGGATCAACGTACAGCAGTGAGCAAGCCGCAATCAAAGCTATGGGAATTACGGCATATTTTATAAATGCACGCTTCTTAAACAGCCCCAAGAGCCTTGACGGCAGCCGACGAAAGCGTTCCGCCGCACGATGCCGTGAAAGCTCCGCATTGCCGCCGTCGTCCGACTCCTTTTCCAACGCATAGTAATGCTCGTAAAGCTCCTTTAGCGGAATATCCGAAGCCAGCGTCACCCGACCGCTTGCCGTGTCCAGCTCGGCGGTAATGCGGTTTTCGCCGTCGGAAAGCCTTGCCATTTCGGAGCTGTCGCCGTACTTTTTTATTTCATCAAGCTTTATATTGGGGTAAAGCTCGGTTATTTTCCCGCACAGCCCGCTCATAGTTCTCTGTCCCGCAGGCAGCTTTATGGTGTAATTTTTCATACGTCCCCCCAAAAAATTTTACTCGGTTATCTCCGAAACAAACTCGATCCCGCTGTCGGACATTATCTTAAACGCCGCCAGATTCATCAAATCAGCATTGTGACCGTCCGCACCGTAAGTATCAACGCAGTTCACGGGAACGATTATCCGTGACGCACGGTCGCTCATATTAAACCAAGTTTTCAGGCTAAGACAGAACTGCAAAACACAAATATCCGTGCAGTCCCCGCAGACCACAAAGGTGTTTATCTGCGGATTTTTGCAGAGAACCTCCTGCCAGCCCTTTTCAAGAAAACCGTTCGTGGAATTTTTCTGGATAAGGGTGTAGCCCCCCACCGCCTTTATTTCGGAAACTATCTCCGACTCGGACGTATTTTTCAGACAATGCACGGGGAAGCTTAGGAACTCCGCCGCCCCCTCCGAATGACAGTCCGCAAACGCAAATATCGGTCTGCCGCCGTCCCTGAACTTTTCGGTCAGCAAAACGGTCGGCTGAATTATCCTGCCAATTTCCGCACAGGACATTGCGCCCTCTTTTATGAAACCGTTGATAATGTCCACCAGCACAAGGGCGGTGTTCCCCTCGGGCAGTGAGGACAAGGACAGCTTTCCGCAGCCCTCCAGCCTATCGGCGAGCTTTACGGCAGCTTCTGCGGCGGCAGCGGTGAGTTTTTCTCTGTTAATGTTCATAATAAACGCCTCCCGAAAATTTTTATACTATAATATTTATGTCCGATATAGTTGCTGATATAAATATTATACATATTTTTAAGGTCAATGTCAATAAAAATTCGGCGAAAAAGCACGAAAAACGCAGTAGTCTTTTGACTGCTGCGTTCAAGCCGTTAAGTGTTCTGCGAAATATTAAGCTATATTTTTGCGTAAACTTTTTTCTTTGTTTTCGCTGCATTTATTTTTGTATGTCATAGCATATGGTTGATGTTTTTTGTTGTTTTAAACTCATAAACAAATTGAAATATTGCAGGTGATTTGCTCCATTTAATGTAGGGGACGGGTTTCCCGTCCCGCTTGGTACTCACAACACTAGTAATTTTTCACTGAGTTTGTGAGTACCCATTTGCCGCCTGTCGGCGGTGTGAAAAATATTAAGTCGTGAACGCCTTAATATTTTTCACGAAGCACCGCACACTATGCTTGTTTTCACGGTTTTTGTGACAGTCGTTAGATAGTGGCTTTACTGTTTCTTTTGTGTGCGGTGCTTTGGGGGATTTCGCCTCTGCGGAGGCGACCAAAGGGCGCTGCCCTCTGGACTCCCGCCACCTTTGTAAAGGTGGACGAAACTTTCATATTTGCATATAATGTTAATGAGCCTTCTTTACGCTCATTACACCGAAAGGAGCATCTAAAAAAATGCCAAGCGTATTTCTAAGTCCATCAACCCAAGAATGGAACAAATATATAAACGGCGGCACCGAGGAAGAGTATATGAACCTCATTGCCGACCGAATGGAGCCATACCTTCTCTCCTCAGGCATAACCTTTACCCGAAACGACCCCGCCCGAAACGTCGGGGGAGCAATTGCCGACTCTAATGCGGGAAACTACGACGTTCATCTCGCTCTCCATTCCAACGCAGGCGGCGGACAGTTTGCGGGAAAGCTTCGGGGCATAGACATCTACTATTCACCGTACAGCAATCTCAGCCGACAGCTGGCAGTCATCACCGCCAACAATCTTGAAAACATCTACCCCGACCCTGCCAAGGTAAACGCCCTCCCCACCACATCTCTGGGCGAGGTAACACGTACAAGATCCGTTGCTATCCTCGCAGAACTGGGCTATCACGACAACGAAGCCGATGCCGTATGGATAAAGAACAATCTCACGCCCATTGCAAAAAACCTTGTTCAGTCCCTCTGCGACTATTTCGGCATACCCTTTGTTGAACCCTCACCCGTCCGCCGAGGAATAGTTGTCACTGACGGTTCAAACCTGAATATCAGGCAGTTCCCGTCCGTGCAGTCGAGAGTTATCGGCTCTATCCCCAACGGCGCAGCGGTCAATGTTTACGGTCTGACGGGAAACTGGTACGTTATCAAATATATGAACACCACAGGCTATGCCAGCGCAGATTTTATCGAGATAGTCTGATTTCCCGAAAGCAAAAATCCGCACATAGGGGAAAGCTTCTTCCCTTATGTGCGGACATTTTATTCAATGATAGTAATGTCGCTGCCGAACCACTTTGTGGAGATCTCGCCAACCTTGCCGTCAGCCTTCATTTCGCTGAGAATCTTCTGGACCTCATCTCTGAGCGCCTGATCGTTCTTGCGGAAACCGATCGCATACTCTTCCTCGTAAAGCACGTCGCTGAGAATTCTGTAAGGCTTGCTCTTGGAGGTGATGAAATAGTTAGCAACAACGGAATCCAGGAAAACAGCGTCAACGCCGTTTGCGTCAAGGTCCATAAATGCGGTAACATTGTCGTCATAGCCGATGATCTCGCCCGCCTGACCGTTGAACTCGGAGCCTTCGAGAATTTCCTGTGCGGAAGAGCCGTTCTGAACAGCGACCTTCTTGCCCGCCAGGTCAGCCTGAGAATTGTATGCGGAGGAATCAAGAACAACGAAAACCATGTCATTTCTGAGATATGCTTCGGAAAGGTTCATAGCTTCTTTTCTGTCGTCATTGATGGACATGCCGTTCCAGATGCAGTCGATATTTCCCGAATTAAGCTCCATTTCCTTGGAATCCCAGGAGATAGGCTGAACGACCAGCTCAACGCCCATTCTTGAAGCAACTTCCTTAGCGAGGTCGATGTCAAAGCCGACTATCTCGTTGTTTTCATCTCTGAAGCCCATAGGCGGGAAGCTGTCGTCCAGACCGAGGATAAACTTACCCTTTTCCTTGATGCTGTCAAGGGAATTGTCCTCAGCAGCAGCGGCTGTGTCGGTGTTTTCCATTCCGTCGCCGTCCTGAGTCTGACAGCCTGCAAACAGAGTTGCCATTGAAGCCGCAGCAAGGAAAGCTGCGAAAATTTTCTTCATCTTCATAATATAATTACTCCTCTTTCATAAGAATTTTATTAAAGACATTATAAAGCCAATCTTCGGAAATGTAAAGCAAAACAAAACAAATTCGGCTGTTTAAACAGAAAATCAGCCGAATTTGGAAATATCGTCATATATATTTTCTTAGGAAACTTTAAAACTCACCGATAAATTGGTAGTTGACAAGTTATTTGAAAACAAAAAAAGTATTATTTACACTTTTCGTCTTGCAAAAATATTGCTTAACACTTTAGTTGTTCCATTCTCTTGAATTTCAATATTTGTCCATTTAAAGGAGTCATTTTTTATATCCGAAAAAACAAATTGATTGTTAGGGACTTCTTGCACAGTACCGATAAGCTTATCACTTTCTTTTTGCCACTTCACATGAATCATATAATCTTTGGTGCTGTAAATCATGTTGTAGCATTTCTCCTCAAAATTATATTTTCGCAGTGCTACACCATATTCTCCATCATCTTGAGGGTTTGTGATTCTTTCCGCTCTGGAAGGACATATAAAAATATCTTGAATGATTGAGCCTTCAAGAATTTTTCTGAATATCCATTCGCCAATAACATGACGAGGATTTTCACTTTCCAAATTATCATAATAGTCAAAATCCCAGTCTCCGATTAAAGGTTCATACCAATCATATCCTTTGGGGATTATTTCTTCTGCATTATTTAACAATGCATCTGTAAACATATCCATAATACAAACTTTTCCCTTTCATTTAATATTCCCATTTATCGCTCCGATAAAAATCCATCGGGAGCAGCCATTCACATAAACGCCATTACCCGCTCAACAATAAATACCACCGCCGAGGAGATAAGCGCAACAGGCAGCAGTCCCAGCTTTTTAAAGGACAGCACCACCGCCGTAATGCAGCCCGCCGTTGAAGAAACGGGATTTGCGCAGGAGGTGAAAACGGCGGGAAAAATCATCGCCGACAGAACGCCGTAGGGCATATATTTCAGAAATGCCAGAAGGAACTTGTTCTCTATCTTTTTCCGCAGCAGCACAATGGGAATAACTCTCGGCAGATAGCTGACAAGCGCCATCAGCCCGACTACTGTTATGTAATAACCCGTCATCACTCGTCCTCCTCACTTGCAGGAGCAAAATATGCCCCGATAGCAGCCGAAGCCGCACCGCATATTATGATTATCCAGCCGCTGCCGATGTCCTTGAGTCCCGGAATAATGTTCATTATGCAGGACGCCGCAGCAGAACCCGCAGCAATAAGCGCAACGGGCTTTGATTTTGAAGCGGGGGGAATTATTATGGCAAGGAACATTGCATACAGACAGATGCCCAGCGCAGAAATTACCGACGCAGGGAACAGACTTCCGCAAACTCCGCCGAGAATAGTTCCGCCTACCCAGCCCGAATATGAGCAAAGTATCAGCCCCGCCATATACCTCGGACAAAGTGCGTCCGTCTGACGGATAGCAACGGCATATATCTCGTCGGTGATTCCGAAAGCGGTCAGCAGACGTTTCCCGATAGAATAATCATCGCAAAGCTTCTGCGCAACGGACAGCGACATCAGCATATATCTCGCATTGATAATAAGGACGGTCAGCACGATCTCCGAAACCGCCGAAGCCGCCGCCGCCAGCTCCAGCCCCGCAAACTGCCCCGTTCCCGTAAAGTTTGTGACCGACGTTGCAATAGGCACCCAAAGGGGAAAGCCCTGTTCAATAGCTATCATACCAAAGGCAAATGACACGGAAAAATACCCCAGACAGATAGGTATCCCGTGAGTAAAGCCCTGCTTAAATGTCAAGCTGCTCATTTTACATTTCTCCCAATATTTCAACAATAATATTATAGTGTACTTTATAATTGTTAATCGGCGGTGGGGATTTTGTAAATCATTGTTGAACACTATTCAAATTACTGCCAATATAGTGTATACTAAAGACAATACCAAAAGCAAGGAGAACACCCATGACCGAAAAAAACATCACCGAAATTCTCGGCGGAAAATCCTTTGAACTTTACCGGCATCTCGGCGCACACAGTTCGGGAGATTTTACACGCTTTTGCTATTACGAACCAAACTGCACCGCCGTAAAAATAATTCTCCCCGACAGAACGCTTTCCTGTCAGCCAAACGGAAACGGCTTCTTTTCCCTGACGGCCGACCGTATTCCCGACAAAACACCCTACCTCCTCGAAGTAACAACGGGAAACAGCGATATTATCCGCAAAACCGACCCCTTTGCCCGAAAAAGTTTACCCTTCCCCAAAAGCGGCTCGGAAATTTACGAAAGCGATTTTTCCAGGACGGACGGCGAAATCCCCCCGAAAAGCTTCGATATTCCCCTAAATATCTATGAACTCCATGTCGGCTCATGGAGGAAAAACTGTACTTTCGCACGGCTTGAACGGGAACTTGTCCCCTATATCAAAAAAATGGGCTATACCCACATTCAGCTGATGCCCGTCACCTGCCACCCTAACAGCGGCTCATGGGGCTATCAGTCAAGCGGATTTTTTGCCGTTCAGCCCTCGTTTGGCACTCCCGACGAACTGAAAAGTCTGGTGAACGCCTGTCACAAGCAGGGTATCGGCGTTATTTTTGACCTGTCCCTTGCACATTTCGCCGCCGACCCGTGGGCGCTTGATAATCCGAAAAATATCGTATTCGGCGGTGATTTTTCGCATTGGGGCAGTCCCATGTTCAATTTTGAAAGCGGATATGTCAGAAGCTTTCTGAACTCCGTTTCGGCATATTTCCTCGAAGAATTCCACGGGGACGGTCTGCGAATCGACGCCGTTTCTGAAATATCCCGAACGGAAAGCGGCAAACGATTTCTCAACCACCTGAACGACGGACTGCATGAGCGTTTCCCCAACGCCCTCATCACCGCCGAGGACTCCACCCCGGGAAACCTTACCACATTGCCAACGGAAAAAGGCGGGCTTGGCTTTGATTACAAGCAGTCCCTCGGCTGGATGAACGACACCCTAGCATATTTCACCCAGCCCCCCTGGTACCGTGCCATGAAAGCGGAAAGCTTCACCCGTCCCGAGAAATATTTTGCGGATAATCGGTACATTCTGCCGCTCTCCCACGATGAAGTTGTCCACTGCAAGGGCTCTCTTATGCAGAAAATGTCCGTGTTCGGAGATGAGAAACAGCAGCTTTCGGCGCTGAAAATGCTGTATCTTTATATGTATGTTTTCCCCGGGAAAAAGCTGTCGTTTATGGGAAATGAGCTCGCCCTTTCCGAGGAATGGAACGAAAACCGAGGTCTTGAGGAATACTGTCAAAACGCCGATTTTGCGGACTTTACGGCAGATCTCAACCGTTTTTACCGTGAAACTCCCTGCCTTTGGCAAAATGAGAACACATCGACCTCATTCAGATGGCTTGAAGCGGACGGGATACGTTCGGTATTCGCAGGACAGCGTTCCGACGGGAAAGCTTCACTTTATATCCTGCTGAATTTTTCATCGGAAGCAAAGAAGATCACCTTCTATCCCGAAAAAACGCCGTCAAAATCACCCATTTTTTCGACTGCCGAGGAAAACATCACCCTATCACAGAGCGGAAACGGCGGATATTCCGCAATTCTTCCGACCCTATCCGCCGCAGTTTTCTGAACATAAACAAAAGAAAAACGAGCCGCCCGACATGACAGCTCGCTACGAAAACGTTATTTAATAACAGGCATTACTGCCGATCAATCCGGTTAGGTGGAATCACTCCTTAACATTTAGTGAATAAGTCTTCTCCTAAAGTCTTTCATAGACACCACTTCCTGAAATTGAATTCATACTTCAAGGCGGTTAAGCCATGGGACTCACTCCAAACATATATTTTAAACGAAAATCAAGCTAAACTGTCCATGGGACTATCTCCTTATCATGAAATGTTGGTAAAGAATGTAAAGCTTGCCATCGGAATTAACTCCTTTTCATTAAAATAGTCTGTGAAGAAAGTTATCTTTCCATTGGACTATACTCCTTTATCAGAATTAGATGAAAGAAAGTTATCACTTCATCGGAATAAGCTCCTTTATTAGATTTTGGTCGGATGCAAATTCAGCTTTCCATCGGACTATCTCCTGACGTATGATTTATTTATGGTTGATGACAATTAATGTGCCATCGGACTCACTCCCGGATAATTATTTATTGAAACCGTCATAGCTGACGTCTTACCTGTCCTGTCGGACTCACCCCTTACATTGATTATCAAAGATTCAGATCGCGGAATACTCGACGTAATTTGATCATTGACTCCACGTCCTTTCCGGCTATCGAAGCCTTTAAGCGGTGAATGTTATATTGTCCTATTGGCAGATACAAGATCTACCGAAGCTTAGTAACCTGTTGGACTCACCCCTAACGTTATTTATCAGAAATTCAGATCGCGGAACACACGACGTAACTTGATCATTGACTCCACGTCCTTTCCGGTTATTGAAACCGCTTGGCGGTGAATATTCTATTGTAAATTTGTCCTATTGACAGATATAAAAATAACCTGTCGAAGCTTACCTTTCGGGCGGACTCACTCCTTATCTGCTAAAATCTTAATAACCTGCAATGAATACTTTTCATACCGATCACGCCTTTCGTAGGGTAACAGATGCGTATTCACCTTTCAATTCATTCAGCAGCTTTTTATGTAAAGATGCGTATATGCAATCATTTACAAACGGAGGACTTCGGATCCTATAAGCTATGTCGCTCGGGCGGGACCGTATAGTGAGGAGCTGTCCAAAAAACTCTCTGCACCATGGGTATGCGCCTTTTGCATCGACAGGAATAAACTCGTATATTAACTTTTATGCGCCAATGAAATCATTCATTAATATGGGAGGGGCGTTTAAACGCCGGCACTAAGCACTATCCAATCTCCCGGACTTTACTCAGCGAAAAGTTTCAAACGAGCCGCCGAAGCCGCCATAAATATTCTGCTGTGACTCTGTGAGCTCCATCGGACTCGCTCCCTTTCTCCGGTAAATTTATCAGACTGCCGCAGCCGCTGACATCTCTTAGCTTTAACGAACTGTACCGAAAGATGCGCTCTGTTCATCGGCTCTGAACCGTCGGAACGGAAACCCCAGGCAATTATTACTGCCATCTGCCAAGCTGCCTGTCCGCCTCTTACAAAAGATTACGTCAGCTGCCATCGCAAACCGAACGGTCGTTATAAGTTAAGCGGTCATCGGTTTTATTTGGCTTTCGGGTCATTTCCTTTTCCTTGTATATACTATACCACACCCCTAGGCAAATGTCAATAGTTTTCCAAAGAAAAAAGCTATAATTTTTGTGCAAAATATTTGTTGCAATTGCATCTTGACATTCTGTTAAAAAAATAGTACAATAAAAATGTTGAGTGTGCTTGCGGTATGTCCGAGAGCGCCGTCTGAAGCGGGGTTTTCCCCTTGATTTTGAAAGGAGCGGTCAAAATGGCAAACGTATATGATGATGAATTTGAGCTGTGCACCCTTGTGGACGAGGACGGCGTTGAGCAGGAATTTGAAAAGCTGGGTGAGCTTGAGGTAGACGGTACTATTTACTGCGGTTTCGTGCCTCACACCGAAAATCCCGAAGAACTTCTGAACGAATCCGTTGACCTGGTAATTCTCAAGCTGACTACCGAAAACGGCGAAGAGGTCCTTGCTACCATCGACGACGAGGACGAGTACAACAAGGTCGGCGAGATCTTTATGAACGAGCTTTACGGCGAGGACGAGGAATAAGCTTCACTTGTCAATATACATTTCGCCAAAATTTTCACGGAACTTTTACTATAAATTGCTCATTGATATTTTCGGCGATATGTGTTATACTAATCTCAGAAAAGAGAAAAATTCTGCCTTGACCGAGGAAGTGCGGTTTTTATAATCCAACACATTTTTTAAGGGATTTAGTCTCCGCTTTAGTATTGAAGACCTCCCGACAGCCGACTGAAAGAATGCATTTGCGTTCCTCGGCTGAAGGACGAAGGGATCATGAGGACTGCGGGCTATTGCCCACCTGCTTAGTGCGGGTTTTATTCGCCGTATGGCGGCAAGGCGGATCTTTTTTAAAAAATTCGACCGTTTCTTTATGAAGCGGTCTTTTTTTTGCGCAAAATGCTCCTTTTCCAAGGGGCGCCCTTTGTCATTTCGTATTATTAATCCGAATTATACTAATCTTTCATCAATAAGTAGACAAACAGCCAAAATAAACGATAGATTGTCAAGTCAAGTGCAACAAAATCACTGAAAAAACTTTTTAAGCACCTCATAGGGAGTAAGAAAATTGAGACGTTTTCTCGGACGATTGTTGATCATATCTACAACGTGCTGCAGATCCTCATCGGTAACA
>JAGAJN010000033.1 GCA_017828975.1 Oscillospiraceae bacterium
CAACACTCAACACTCAACACTCAACACTTATCTAAAACGGTTTCGGAGCGTTTTTTTGATTAGGTTATCATATTTTTTACTGATATTTTATACAAATTTACACTTGACAATGTGTTGAAAATAGTGCATAATTATAGAAGATAGTATTGAAAGGAGCGGCAGATATGGGTATAACAATGGCTCAGGCTATGCACAGCTTTATGTCAAACAGCGCAGAAATGTGCTATTTTGCTGCTGACCTTACCGACGGCAGCTTCGATATTACCCCCTGCGAATTCTCCAAAAAGCTTTTTGATACGGATAAAAACCCAATTTCTCAGCTTGCCGTCAGCGATAAGATACACCCCGCCGACCTTGCGCTGGTTTCCGCATTCTGCAAAGACCTGTTGAGCGGCGAGGAGCAGTCCTGCCTTGACGAGCATTACAATATAGATTTCAGAATAAATATGTCCGAAAATGCTGAACCCGACTGGCGCTGGGCGACCATGACCACCCTTATCGCCAAGACCGAGGACGGCAGGCACGTCAGCCACACCGTCTGTCATATCCGCCTGATGAATTCCTCAGAGCTGCTCACCAAAACCATAGTTGACAGCTTCACCAACGACAAGCACCCGTCGGTTTTCGCAAGCAATGTACAAAAGCTGCTGAACGATAAAAGCGGCAGACAGCTTGCGTTTATGCAGTTCGACATTGAGAAATTCAAGCTGATAAACGCAAAATACGGCGAGGACAAGGGCACGGAAATACTCAACTTCATCACCAATGGTCTATACACCGTCTGTACCGATGAACAGGTCCATCTCAGGCTGTCTGCGGACGTGTTTATGATAGCCTTTCTCTTTAACACCGCAGCTGATATCAACCGACTTATCGGGCTTATCGAGGAGCGTCTGGGACGGTATGAGGACATTGAGTACCGCTTTGTGTTCGGAGTGCATATCGTTTCCGATAAGACACTTCCCCTGCGGAAAATGGGCGACAGAGCCGCTATGGCAAGGCAGAGCATCAAGGGGAACGCCCTTAACAACGTGGGTTACTACTCCGACAATCAGGAAAACAAGCTTATTTCCCGCAAATATATCGAGGACAGAATGAACTACGCCCTTGAACACGGCGAATTCGTTATGTTCCTCCAGCCGAAATGCAACATCTCCACAGGCGGGATAATCGGTGCAGAAGCTCTTGCAAGATGGATACACCCCGAAAAGGGCATGATCTCTCCCATGGAATTTATCCCCGTTTTCGAGCAGAACGGCTTTATTATCAAGCTGGACGAGTACATCTGGGAACAGGCGTGCAAGGCTATCCGAGGCTGGATAGACAGCGGCATCGAGCCTGTGCCCATCTCGGTAAATATTTCAAGAGTCCACCTGACGAATGATAGCTTTATCGACTCCCTTGACCGTCTGGTGGAAAAATACAATATCCCGAAAAAATTCATAGAGACCGAGATAACCGAAACCACCGAAAACGCAGGCACCGAGGAAATGATAAAGAAGCTGAAAGCCCGCGGCTATATGCTGCTGATGGACGATTTCGGTTCGGGCTATTCCTCCCTGAATATGCTCAAAAGCACTCCCTTTGACGTTATCAAGATAGACAGGGACTTTTTCAGCGAATTTATGCTGTCCGACCGAGGGAAAAAGATAATCTCCCACACCATTTCAATGTCCAAGGACATAGGTCTTGACCTGGTCGCAGAGGGCGTTGAAACCAAGGAGCAGGCAGAATTTCTCCACAGCTGCGGCTGCGACGTGGCACAGGGCTTCTACTATTCCAAGCCCGTTCCGCTGTCGGATTTTGATAAGCTTCATACAACATAAAAAATGCCATAGCACCGTGACTTTGAATGTCATAGTGCTATGGCGTTTTTTGTAAATGTGGAATTATTGTGCTGCGAAGAAAAACTTCACTTTCCACATTTTCACAGGCGTTTTTCCTCGCCCGTTGTTTCGATCTCCGTCTGATAGTTGTGAACAGTCTTGATGGTGTGATTTACCCTGCTTATGGTCCAAAGGTCGGAAATGCCGTTAAATACGAGAGTTGCGCCGATTATCTGAACGGTCAGCTTGGTGGCGTCAAAGGGATTGAACACAATGAAAACGCCCAGACCGAGCACCAGCAGCGCAGGAACTATCAGCGTCCCCCAGCGTGCATAGCCGCTGTTTTTTATGTCCACAGTGTCCTTTATCTTGTTGATGCCGACTATGGTAATGACAATTCCGATTATCAGCGGGATAATGGAGATGATGAATTTCGGGTGAACCATCAGCAGAGAACCCGCCGCCAGACCGATTATGCCGCCCACAAGGTCGCCCGAGCTGTAACTGTGAGTTTTCGCAAACCACGCAATAAGCCGCACCAGCCCGTAAACCGTGCAGATGATACCAAAGGTCATACAGATAAACAGCATGGACTTTTCAGCGAAAAATATCAGCAGCACTCCCGCCACAATTCCCAGCACGCAGGACAGCCAAAGATTTTTCTTCATATTATTCAGATTTTTCTTGAACATAAAATCACCTCGTTATTTCATATAAGCAGATCATAGATAACTATCCCCACCAGAAGCAGCAGCACAGGCAGGAAAAACGACGTAAGCATCAGCTTCCATGTACGTTCTCTGCCCGCAGGAGTGGACCTTCTGATACGCCATTTGCCCTCGCTGCCGAACATTATCACAGTCATTGCGATAAACACGCCGATAAAGCACATTCTCCACAGCAGAGTTACAATAAGGGGAGCCAAATAGCTCGTATTTCCCGACATAACAAGCTCGGTTATTTCGGCAACATCGCCCGTGCCGATCTCGTTCAGTATCCATTGCACCATTACCATATTGGTAGTGTTGCAGACGATGTGCATAAATATGGTGGGCACGATAGACTTGGTCTTTATTGCCACAGCCGCCAGGAATATCCCCATAGGTATTGCATAGGACGCCTGATAAAGGTTTTCGTGGAACAGCCCGAACAGTATCCCGCTGAACACCGCCGCAAACATATCCCCGTATTTTCTCAGCGCAGACAGCAGAAAGCCTCTCATAAAAATTTCTTCGCATATTGGACCGAGAATACAGGCATACAGCCAGAAAATTACCGTTCCGAAAGGACTATTCATAGTTGTGGAAATTGGCTGCTGCATAGGCTGACCCGCGATCAACTCATAAGCGATCACAATGACAGCAGTTATCATGGACGCCGCAGACTGTGTCCCCAGACCGAACGCCACCGACGTCCCCAGGTCCTTGGCAGAAAACTCTGATATGCTAAAAAGCCCTTTAAAGTCAATTTTCAGGCATTTGCAGCCGATAAAAACAGGTATCAGCTCCGAAAGGAGTATAACAGTTATCCTTACAGGCGTGTATATAGCATCGTACTCCCCCGCAAGCTGTGAGCCTGCCTTCATTATCTCCGAAAATCCGCCCTGCGCGCCGCTTGCCAGCCCCGCAATAAGGAGGATAAGCCGAGGTACAAGGTTGTATATCGCAACATGAAGCAGCATCATCAGGGCGATAAAGCTGTATCTTTTCCGAATGCTGCGGGCTTCCTCCGCAGACGGTTTTATCTGAAAATCAGTTGATTGGTAAGTGTTTGTCATATAAATGGAATGCTCCCCCTTCGGTTTTTGTTTATTATAAATATTATAATATTCCCCCCCATAAAGTCAATAGTCTGACCGAAAAACTTATCTTTTCTTTATGTTTATATTATATGTAATATAGCATACTATTTTGACAGCTTTGTGAAAACAACGGGAAATACTGCCGAAATTTCCTTTTCGTAGAATAAATAACGGGCGTGCCTATACTCACAAGCTATCTATTATGATTTCTTTAATATACCGTCGTAGAAAACCGTTCCTCTCCGACGGCTTTTTCATCAGAATATGAAATGAATTTTGATACTCTCTTCATCGGTAACGTCAATCCTGTCTATCATTACTTTAGCAAGGGCGTTCTTTTCTTCCATAGTAAGCTCGTCCCACCTGTTCAGCGGTTCAAGCAAGGGCTTGGTGTCGATTTTCTTTACCTTGCGTTCTATCAGAAGGAGCTGCTTTTCATACTCGTTCTTCTTGGCGTGAAGCTCGCTTATCTTCTCTTGAATGTACCCGAAAAGAATATCGTCCGCATCTATCAGCCTGTCTATGAGCTTTTTCGTGTCGGCTTCAATACGAAGCAGCTCTGCCTTGATTCTCTCCGCTTCTGAGGACTTGTTTGCACTGCTGTTTTTTGCTACCTCAAATTCGGAAATATGCTCCTTCATAGCCTTATATACAGCTCTCTCCACATCATCGGGACGGACTTTC
>JAGAJN010000034.1 GCA_017828975.1 Oscillospiraceae bacterium
GCCTGACCGGGCGACGCCCGAAATGGAACAAATATCCATTTCGCTACGCTCCATGGATATTTGTTCCATTTCGGAGAGCTGATTCCAAAGCAATTTTGGATTTTGGGTAGAAAATGTGTCAAGGGATATTGACAATATCAGTATTCGTGACGATATTGTAAATCAGACAGCTGAAAAGATAATTGAAGCGGACGGCATGATAATTGGTTCTCCTGTTTATTTTTCTTCGCCAAATGCAACACTTATTGCATATCTTGACAGACTGTATGCCGCATACGGCGATAAGCTGCGGTTCAAACCCTGCGGCTGTATTGTTTCCGCCAGAAGAGCAGGGACAACCTCCGCATTGGAAGTGCTGAACAAATATCCGTTGGTATGCGAGCAGCCTTTGGTTTCGTCTTCCTATTGGTGTATGGTTTTCGGCAATACTCCCGATGAGGTGAAAAAAGACACGGAGGGTATGGAGATCGCTTATAATCTGGGGCGAAATATGGCTTGGATGATCAAAGCAGTAAACGGAGCGGTGCCTCCCATTGACGAAAAATAACCAAATAAGCAATATATCTTAGAGTGAAAAGTATTATGAAAAAACACATTGCAAACATAGTTACAAGCAGTCGAATTATATTCAGCATATTGATGCTGTTATTTCCGGCGTTTTCGCCTTGGTTTTATGTAATGTATCTTCTTTGCGGAGTTACCGATATGGTTGACGGAACTATCGCAAGAAAAACAAACTCCGTCAGCACATTCGGGTCAAGGCTTGACACTATTGCGGATTTTATATTTGTGTCGGCAGCCTTAGTCAAGCTGTTGCCTGTGATGAATATTCCAAGGTGGCTTTGGATATGGATCGTGATGATAGCATCAATAAAAATCACAAATATCATATCGGGTTTTGTCTGCAAAAAAAGGTTCATCGCAGAACACACTGTTATGAATAAAATCACAGGCCTGCTGATGTTTCTGCTGCCCTTTGCATTGCCTGTTATTGAACTGAAATACAGTGCTGCCGCAGTTTGTATAATAGCAACATTTTCCGCTGTTCAGGAAGGACATTATATCAGAACGGGACGGGAGATCAAATAGGCTGACAGATGATTGTAAAAAAGTTTTCAATGATAAAATATATTGAAAAATTGAAAATAGTAGGTGAATATAATTGAATAATCCTTGGAAATCAATCAAGCTTTCTGATTATGAAAATCATATGAGATTAGATACAGTATAAGGTTTCGGGGCATATGTTCAATATCTATCATGTAGGTCCTGCACAGACGAATAATCCCAACGAGTATGTTACGGAGGTTTGTTTCCCCATCTAATAATAATTCAACTTAACGGAGGAATTGATATGGCTTTTGATTTTAAGAAAGAGTACAAAGAGTATTATATGCCAAAGAACATCCCTGAAATTGTAACTGTGCCAAAGGCAAATTACATCGCTGTCAGAGGGAAAGGCAACCCCAACGAAGAAGGCGAAGCATATCAGCAAGCAGTCGGCGTTTTGTATGCAGTAGCTTATACCCTGAAAATGAGTTATAAGACAGACCACAAAATCGAGGGGTTCTTCGAGTACGTTGTACCGCCGCTTGAGGGATTCTGGTGGCAGGATAATGTTGATGGAGTGGATTACAGCGATAAATCCACTTTTAACTGGATCTCTGTCATTCGTTTGCCCGATTTCGTTTCCAAAGAAGATTTTGAATGGGTAGTAGAAACAGCTTCCAAAAAGAAAAAAATTGACTGTTCATCAGCGGAATTTCTGACCGTTGATGAAGGCTTGTGCGTTCAGATCATGCACCACGGACCCTTTGACGATGAACCTGCAACAGTTGCTTTAATGGACGAATATTTAAAAGCAAATGGATATGTAAATGATATTACCGACAAACGATTACACCACGAAATATATATGTCCGATGCAAGAAAGGTTGCTCCCGAAAAATGGAAAACAGTCATTAGGCACCCTATTAGAAAATTGTAAAATTTAGATTCGGATTTGCGTGCCGAGGTAGTATTCTTCCATTTTATCACAAAGAGGAAAAAACATGACTGAATTATTGAACATATTTCCCGAAAGCTGCAAACAACGCAGGAGGATCCGGTAAAGCTGCATAACAAAAGCGACCAAAATCACTTTCGGTCGCTTTGTATAATTATTCCTTAAAATTTGTCTAACTTTTGGGGTCAGTGTAAAAACCAAGATTTGCGTGTTTTTGCGGTAAAGAATATTCTGTTATGTCAAATTTTTTCAACGGGTATCCATATCTCGCAGTAACTATCCTCGGGGTTTTCGCAAGGCGGAGTGTACATTTCCACATCGTAATTGCCCGAAAGCTTGTATTCCTTGCAGTTCGGGAGCCATTCGCTCCAGATCTTTGTGTTCACGTCCTGCAAGGTCTTGATTTTGCACGGGAACACCGCCCATGTTCCTGCGGGGATAAACCTTGTAACAAGCCCCTCTGGCACTTCATGGCAAGGGTCATAGTTATCCGCTATCAGATACTCGAAATTCTTTCCTTCGCCGTTAAGACATACGCCGTACAGACCGCATACTTTCCTGCTTTCGCCCTCCCGAAGGTGGTCCTCCCAAAACTTCGGTATCTCGGCATAGCAAGTATCCGCATTAAACATTCTAGATTTGCCCATTACCGTAAATGCAGCTTTTTCAACAATTTTGTACTCCATCATAGTACCGCCCTCCAATGTAAGCTTTATTCTAACAGGCGCAAAGGATCTCAGATTTGCGCCCTTTTCTTTTGCAGCCGAGGGAGAGATCCCGTGAAATTTTGTGAACGCCCGTGCAAAGCTGTCGGGTGAATCGTAGCCGTATTTTACCGCAACGTCAATTACCTTTGCATTGTCCGCAGAAAGCTCCTGTGCGGCAAGAGTCAGCCTGCGGTTGCGGATATATTCGCCCACGGTAAACCCGCAAAGTGCACTGAATATCCTCTGAAAGTGGAAGGAAGAAACATACGCCTTTGCGGCAATATCCTCTATCGTCAGCTCCTCTGTAAGATTATTTTCGATGTACTGCAGCGCACTTTGAATTCCTTCTGCCCAGCCGTTCATTCAGTCACGTCCTTTCCTCTCTGCTGTATTCATTATATCAGCTTTATTGAAGTGCTTCCCGACATTTTGTGCTTTTAGTTGTCAAATGCGTTCATATTCAAAGCTAGGTACTTAATTCTTTTATAGTGAACATAAAGCTTCGGGCGTTTTTGGAAAATGTCCGAAGCTATTATATTTGTTATCAGAGTCCAAATGCGATTTTATGAGGAAATTTCTGTTTGCTTTGCTTTCAACCGCTTAGCCGGATCCTGCAAATCCTGACAAGCATCAAAGCACATCTGATTGTAACGGTCAATATCTTTATTGCTGCTGCCTGCGGTAAGACCACTCTTGAAAGCCCGAATTTTCTCACGCTGTTCATCAAACGCCTTGCTGCATCTCTCCTGCAAGCTCAAAGCCTTTTTTCGCTGCAATTACTGCGATTATCTCGTTAATAACTGCGGCAGCTGCAATTGTGCCTGTTACGACAGCGGCAAGTTCAGGCTCCGATGCTGCCAGCACGGTACTGATAATTCCGGTGAAAACTAACGAAACACCGGAATGCGGAAGCAAGGTAAGACCAAGATATTTCTGTACCGTGACAGGCATTTTTGTAAGCTTTGCACCTGTTCTTGCACCAACGTATTTACCGATAATGCGTGATACAATGTAAATAAGTGTATACAGACCCGCTCCGAGGATAAGGTGATAATCCAGCGGTGCACCAAGGTCAACAATTGCAGCTAACAGGCTGACCGCAAGCACAGGGCGGAACACCTTAACCAATTCATTCAGCCTGTCCTCCGTGACCATATTAGAGAATACTGCAGAAAATGCAACGCCCATAAGCATATAATTCAGAGCAATATTTGTGAATACTGTTTTGTTAAGGATAAGTCCGATGGCTGATGTCAAGGTAATGCCGCCTAAAAGCACTGCCATAGTGCCGACCTTGTTCAAATTGCCTTGCAGCAGTTTTCCCGCAAAAAATCCCACAACAGCACCGATTATAACGGGTAAGAATATCATCACGGGTATCATATAAAGCGCAACAGTACCGCCTGATACATGGCGTGCTATAAATGAGTTTACGGTGAAAAATACGGCTATACCTACAATATCATCCAATACCGCCATAGGTATAAGAGTGTCCGTAACCGGTCCCGAGGTATGAAACTCCTGTACAATAGATAAAGCAGGAGCGGGAGCTGTTGCAAGTGCGATACCGCCAAACGCAAACGCAAGGTAAACGGGAACTTCCGTAAAATAAAATACAATGCCAAAAACCAGCGATACAAACAAAAATGTACCTAAAGACTGCGCCAAGGTCGTTGCTATCAATGCTTTGCCATAGTTTTTTATCTTTTTCCATATGAGTTCTGTGCCGAGCATCAATCCAAAAGCACACTGCATCCATGTAATAATAAGCTTATACCATTGTGAATCCATGGCTTGCTGGGGCATAAGTCCTGCAGCATGCGGTCCGAGTATCATACCGGTTATCAGCCATCCGAGAATGGACGGCATTTTCAGCTTTGCTATCAGCTTGCCCGCAATAAATGCCACCGCCATTACACATAGCCATCTCAAAAATAACATCTTTACAGCTCCTTTTAATTATATCTTGTATGAAGTCGGGCTTTTTATCTGTCCGGTCAATGCCATTATACTCCAAATGGACTGTCCACCCGTACTGCACGGAGGACCTTACCCTTTGCTGCCTTAACATCAGTAACCCCCATAATTCCCCGAACACCGACGGCATAGATATAGAATTCTGCAAAAACGCAGAGATCATCGGCATAGATTTCTCACTGGGAGATGACTGCATTGCCGTTAAATCGGGAAAGATATATATGGGCAGAAAGCTCAGAACGCCCACGGAAAATGTCCTTATCAGAAACTGCCGTATGCAGAACGGACACGGCGCTGTAACTCTGGAAAGCGAAATATCTGCGGGAGTGCGTGAGCTTACGGTGGAAAACTGCCTTTCAAAAACACAGACCGAGGTCTTAGGATAAAGACAAGGCGGGGCAGAGGTGAACTGTCCGTTGTGGATAACGTTATCTTCCGCAACATAAAAATGGAAAATGTTAAAACGCCTTTTGTTGCAAACAGCTTCTATTTCTGTGACCCCGACGGGAGGACGGAATATGTTCAGAACCGCAGTCCTCTTCCCGTCGACGAGAGGATACCCTATATAAACAGGCTTGTTTTTGAAAATGTGGATTGCACCGACTGTCATGCGGCTGCTGCATTTTTCATTGGGCTTCCCGAAAGAAAAATAAACGAGATAGTTATGAGAAATGTTTCGGTTTCATTTGCAAAGGAGCCTGTCCCGTTTGTTCCCGCAATGCTCTGCGGAGTTGATGAAATGGCGGGGAAGGGGATCCTTGCCGAAAATGTTCATACGCCGGTGCTTGATAACGTCAGCCTGTCGGGACAAAGCGGTCAGCCCTGCGAGCTTTACAATGTTGACTGCGTAAAAGGAGATGTAACGGTATGCAGATAGGAATAAGGCTTCATGACGGTGAAAAGCTGCCCCTAGAGGAGCTTCTGCCTATACTCAGAAAAAGAGGATTTAAGTGCGGACATCTGGCGCTGTTAAAATCATTGTCACCCGACTATATGCGTCCCACAGCAATGACTCCCGGCTTTGCCATGTATCTCAGGCGGCTGTTTGACAAAAATGAAATGGACGCTGCCGTGCTGGGCTGTTACCTGAACTTAGCCGAGCCAGACGAAGCAAGGCTTGCGGCAAATATAGAAAAATACATGGCGCATATCCGTTTTGCGTCGCTTATGGGCTGCGGCGTTGTGGGAACGGAAACGGGTGCTCCCAATTCGCAGTACAAATACGAGCCTGCCTGCCACTCGGAGGAAGCGCTGGAGCTGTTTATAAATAATCTCCGTCCCGTAGTGGAATATGCCGAAAAAATGGGCGTTATCATTGCCATAGAGCCTGTTTGGAAGCATATCGTCTGCGACCCTAAGCGTGCAAGGTATGTTCTTGACAAAATATCGTCGCCCAATCTGCAAATAATATTCGACCCCGTAAATCTCCTCTGTATAGACAACTGCAATGACCGTGAACGCATCTTTTCGGAAGCAATTGAGCTTCTGGGCAAGGACATTGCCGTGGTGCATATAAAGGATTTTGCGGTGCGTGACGGTGAGCTTGTTTCAATTGCTGCGGGCACGGGAGAAATGGATTATACCGAGATAATGAGGTTTATCAAAAAGGACAAGCCTTATATCCATGTTTCTCTGGAAAACACAACTCCCGAAAATGCCGAGGCTTCCCGCAAGTTTATAGAGTCCGTATGGGAGGGCGTCTGATGAGATTTTTTCAAACGGATAACCCCGTATTCAGCTTCATATCCCGTATCGGAGATATTATGCTGCTTTCTTTTCTCTGGCTTACAACAAGCATTCCGATAATTACTATCGGTGCCTCGACAACTGCTTTGTTTGACTGCTGTATAAGAATAATCCGTTCACGTGATTCATCGATAATAAAGGATTATTTCAAGGCATTCAAAAGTAATTTCAAGCAGTCAACTATTATTTTTCTTATAATGGCAGCTGTCGGAGGAGTTATCCTTGCCGATATGTATTTCTGGGCACATTCCGAGCTTGAGTTTGCCATGTTTATGAATGCGGTGAGCATTGGTATCGCAGTGCTTTTCTGTGCAACGCTGCTTTTTGTATTTACCGTTCAGGCGGTTTTTGAGAATACTGTAAAGGCGACTATCAGAACGGCTTTTCTGATGCTTCTGAAGCACTGGCCAACAACGATTGCCCTGCTTGCGGGAGCGGGAGCCATAGGTTATCTTTGCTATATGGTGCCTGCTGTTGCGTATATTTTCCTGATTTTCGGAACAGGTGCATTCGGAATGATATATTCACTTCAATTTGTTAATATTTTTAAGCAGCATAATGAGGTGATCGCCGAGGATATGCGCAATAAGCAATGGGATAAAAAAACAAAGGAAGAACAGGAAGCCGAGAATGCCCTTCCGAGCAAATCAAAGTACAAGCATAAGGGCAAGGTCATTAGATAAAACATTCGGGGGCGGGATTGACAATATCATATTTTATTTGAGGTGTGGAGATAAGCTTCCTTGCCGTTTTTACGTGCAGATCAGGTATGGAAGCTATCTCCCTTGTTATATCATTTTTTCCATGTTACGGGTGAAAACAGCAGGAGCATCGGGAAAAGCTCCAGCCTTCCCGCAAGCATATCGAATATCAGGACCAGCTTGGAAAAGGGTGAGAAGAATGCGAAGTTTGAGGTGGGACCCACAAGTTCAAGCCCCGGACCTATGTTGTTTATGGTCGTTGCAACGGCTGTGAAATTCGTTATCATATCGTAGTCCTCAAAGGAAATGCACAGCAGCGAGATCACGAAAACAAGGATAAAGCATACCATAAAAACATTGACCGAGCGAATTATCTCATGCTCTATCTCATGGGAATCTATGCGTATCTTTTTCACCTGCTTGGGGTGGATAAGAGTTTGCAGCTCCTTGCCCATACTTTTGAACAGGATAACTATACGATAAACCTTGATACCGCCGCCCGTACTGCCTGCGCAGGCACCGATGAACATCAGCAGGACAAGTATCGTTCGGGATATTTCGGGCCAGAGGTTGAAATCCACAGCCGTAAATCCCGTTGATGAGATGATGGAGGAAACGGTGAAAATAGTATTTGCAAATGCGTCCTTGACCGACGGGAACATTCCCTTAATATTGACGGTAATAAAACCCGTGGCAGCTGCGATTATAGCAAGGTAATACCATATCTCGGACACTCTGAATGCGTCCTTGAACTTCTTGCTGAAAATCAGAAAGTAGACGTTGAAATTCAGGCTGAACAGTATCATAAATACCGTCACAATGGCACGAAGCGTTTCGGAATATCCCGCAAGTCCGTTATTTTTTACGGCAAATCCGCCTGTTCCTGCGGTTGCAAAGGAAATGTTAAGCGCATCAAAAACGCTCATTCCGCCGAAAAGCAGAAGGATAAATTCAATAGCCGTCAGAACAAAATAAATCGCATAAAGCAGCAGGGCAGTGGTTTTTATTCTCGGGACAAGCTTGCTGACCGACGGACCGGGGCTTTCCGCTTTCATAATGTGCATATTCTGTCCGCCCGAAAGGGGCAGGAACGCCATAATGAATACCAGCACGCCCATTCCGCCTATCCAGTGCGTGAAGCTTCGCCATATCAGCAGCGACTTGGAGACGGCTTCAACGTCCGACAGGATAGATGCACCTGTTGTCGTAAAGCCCGAAACGGTTTCAAAAAGTGCATCAATGTAATTCGGGATTGCACCCGAAAATACAAAGGGCAGCGCACCGAATGCACTGAGGATTATCCAGCTTAGTGACACGATGACATATCCGTCACGGGAATGGAGTGAGCTTTCCTTCGGCTTTTTTCCGGTTATGGGCAAGCCTATTGCGGCGCAGATTCCCATTGTCAGCAGAATGGACAGTATGGTGTTATCCCCGAAAATAATTGCCGCAGTCAGCGGGATTATCAGGAAAAGTGCTTCAAAATTCAATATCCAGCCGAGGATATATACTATCATAGAATAATTCATGCTGTATACCTCGTCATTCGAGAATGTCGGAAATATCGTGCGGACGGATATCCGAAACGACTATGACCGAATCGTTCTTCTCGATAACATCGCTTCCTCGGGGGATAATGACCTTGTTTCCTCTGAGGATAACGGCAATAAGGACATTCGGCTTGAACCGCAGCTCCATCAGAGGTTTCCCGAGGACGGGCGATCTATCTCTTATGAGAAATTCTGCTGCTTCCGCCTTGCCCTTTATGATGCTGTAAACCGTCTGGACATTGCTTCCGATGGTGTTTTTCATCGCACGGACGTGGCTTACAATAAGCTCCGAGGTGATGTTTTTGGGGTAGATTATGGAATCGAGGTCAAGCTGCTTTATAACATCGAAAAAGTCGATACGGTTTATCTTTGTAATCAGCTTTTTGCAGCCCTTTGTCTTTGCGAAAAGGGAAAGCATTACATTTTCTTCATCGAAATTGGTCAGGGCGGCAAAGGCGTTTGCGTTTACAAGTCCTTCTTCAAGCAGCGTCTGCTGGTCGGCGGCATCTCCGCAGATAACGGTGACATCGGGAAGGGCGGTGCAAAGCTCTTCGCAGCGTTTCGGGTCCTTTTCGATAAGCTTCAGGGAGATACCCGTTTTCTTGAGAATTTTGCAGAGATAATAAGCTATCTCTCCGCCGCCTACGATAATGCAGTCCTTGACCTGATTTGTTTTGTAGTTTATCTTCCTGAAAAAATCGTTAGCGTTTGCGGGCGATGCGATCAATGAGATTATATCCTTTTCCTCAAACACAAAATCACCGTTGGGAATGTACGCATTATCTCCTCTTTCAACGGTGCATACGAGTATATTGCATTTAAGCTTCAGCATTATCTCCTTGACGGAACAGCCCGTAAGCACACATTTTTCGGGCAGACGGAATTTCATAAGGTCGATCTTGCCCTTTGCAAATGTGTCTATCTTTATTGCAGACGGGAATCTGAGCACACGGGCAATCTCCGCAGCTGCCGCAAATTCGGGATTTATGACCATTGCAAGACCAAGCTCTTCCTTGAGATACGGTGCCTCCGTGCTGTACTGAGGATCTCTTACACGGGCGATTGTCTGGCAGTTACCTTCCTTTTTGGCAATAAGGCAGCAGAGCAGATTAAGTTCATCGGAGCCTGTAACGGCGATAAGAAGGTCGGCGTTTCTGATGCCCGCTTCCTGCTGAACAAGATGCGTTGCGCCGTTTCCCGTAACGCCGAGAACATCGAGTCTTGCTGTTAAATTATTCACCTTTGCGGCGTCAATGTCAATGACGGTAATGTTGTCACCTTCATCGTTAAGATGTTCTGCGATCTCACCGCCGACTTTTCCGCAGCCTACTATAATTATATTCAAAACCGAACACACCCCTGAAAGGTCAATTTTACGTTACACATACTACAAAGTATAGCACTTTTCACAGATTATGTCAAGTGCGCACATCGCTTAAAAGAATCCCACAGGCAGATATGCCGCCAGCACCGCAAACAGAACTGCGGGCAGCATATTTGCCACCCGTAATTTCTTTCCCCACACAAGATTTATCCCCACGCAGAAAATAAGTATCGACCCGATAAGCGAAAGATACGCTATGGCAAGCTCAGTCATTATGGGTGAAATAAGCCGTGCAAGCAGGGTAATACTGCCCTCAAAAACAAACACGGGTATCGCTGAGAAAACACAGCCTTTTCCCATTGAAGATGTCATAACGGCAATGATTATGAAGTCCAGCACGGACTTTACCGCAAGTGTCGTACAGTCCCTGAGAATGCCGTCCTGTATCGCTCCCACAATAGCCATTGCCCCGATACAGACGGTCAGAGAAGCTGACACGAAGGCATTAACAAATCCCGCATCACCGCTGTTTCCCGTTTTCCTTTTCAGCCATTCACCGAAACGTTCAAAGCCCTTTTCTATGCCGATAAGCTCACCGATTATTGTTCCCAGTGCCAGGCATAATACCACAAGCATGGATTTTCCGCCTGTTATCGAACCATTTTCAATTTTTAACATTCCCTGCATTGCTCCCGATATTGCAATGAACAGAACACTTATGCCGCATGCTTTGTTTAGCGAGTCCTGCTGCTCCTCTTTGAACAGCTTTCCCGTGAAATGTCCCACAAGACCGCCCGCTATTATGGCGGCGCTGTTGATTATGGTTCCAAGACCTATCATATTTTAATCAGACCCTTTCGTCGGTGATTATATGCTCGATTCCCGAGTGTTCCGTACTGAGATATTCCTTCATGAAAGAGGGGAAAGCTTTGTATCTGTCCAGCTCTTCTATGGGTATCCAGTGCATTTCTTCCCTTGCGCCATGAGTATAGCTGCAGCTGTTAAGCTCCATTGTTCCTCTAGGCTTCATCAGGAAATACAGGCTTATCTCGTGGCAGTTAAGCCCTTTGAGCGTTCCCGAATTTTCATTGAAAAAGTTTTCGTGGATAACTGCAAGACGGTCGATCTCATATCGGACACCCGTTTCCTCAAACACTTCCCGAACTGCCGCTTCTTCGGCGGTTTCTCCCATATGCACTCCTCCGCCTATGGAATACAGATAATCCTCATTGCCGTTTCCCGCAAACAGAACACAGCCGTTCTCTATGATTATCGCCCCCGCTCTGTATCTGAACCATTTATTTTCCTTTGTAAATCCGCAGTCGAACATATTGATTGCTCCTCAAAAAATATCCAGCATACTGTCAAGATATATTTCTTCTCTTACCTGCAATTGATACTCGGGCTTGGTCATGTAATAGAGAAGAAATTCCAATATCAATGCGCTTCCAAGCCCCCGCCCTTCTATCTTGAAATTAGAAAATCCCATCGGCAGATAGATGTTTATGATGTCGTTAATGCCGATAAATGCGGGATTTTTCATTGCTTTTGAAAAACGGTAGCCGCTGCTTGCATCGGGGGCTGTGCAGCGGTGGTCGGGACATATTTCTCCGAGATTTTTTCGGCTGACATTTTCGTAACAGCGTTTTCTGTTTTTACAGCCGAAATCGCAGCATTCGTTGCAGAGAAATTCGGTTTTTTCCTTTTGTACTTCGGACAATTTTTCCAGCTTGTCAAAGGCTTTATTCAGCCGAAAATCGGGGACAACATAACGGAAATCATCACGTTCAGTTTCGCTTAAAAACTGCCTGAAATCCGTCAGAACTTTGGTGGTCGATGAAACAAAATAAAGCTCGGGATAATTTGCTTTCAGATAGTCCAAAAGCAGCTCCGAACAGATAATGACGCCGTTTCTGACACCATTGTTTTCACTGAACATTTTGCAGAGAGCATTGCATTTTCTGTCCGAAAGATGCTCCTCTCCGAGCAGCGAGTTGCTGAATGTCAGACGGGCGGAGATGTTGTATTCCCGCATAAGGTCAAGGACATCATTGGGGTCGCGGTCACCGAATCCCACACGTCCGCCGCCCCAGATACAATCGGACGGTGCGCCGTAAACCGAACCTATGTCACACCACTCGTAAAAGTACTCTCGGTGTTCACGGAAAAGCGGCAGAAAGACCTTGTACAGCTCATAAAACTCAAACAGCCCCGGAAGGTGATAATATGCCGTGTTTTTCATGATCGTTATTCCTTGATAAGTATCGCTCTGCATGGAGCACCGTCCGAACCGCCGAGATTGATAGGAGCGGAATTCAGCAGATATACGCCCTCCTCTACACCCCATAGTCGGATACCTTCAAGGAGGACTACCTCTGCTCCCAGCAGCTCATAATGTACCTGAGCGGGTGCGTTCAGCGGTCCGACGGTCTGCGACTCATTTCCCAAAAGGACAATGTTTTCTTTTGTGAATACCTTTGCTGCCTCAATTGTAACAAAAGCGTCGCCGCCGATAAGAATACGCTTTGCAGCTTCTTTATCCATGCTTCTTGCTTTGTCAATGACAGACTGCGCTGTTTCAGCCGTAACAGCACCCTCGGCAAATGTAACATAGCATTTCCCGATTAGCTTTTCAAGGTCTATCATATCGACTGTCCTTCCGTCCTTATAGAAGTGATAGGGTGCGTCAATATGTGTTCCGTTGTGTGCGCACATGGAAAGGGCGGTGAGATTATAAATGCTTCCGTTTTCTATATTTTCCCGCACATATCTTACGGGCGGTTCGTCACCGGGAAATACCTCACAGCCGAATACTTCCTGTGAGATGTCATATATTTTCATATTATCTGTTTCATTCCTTTCAGTCAGGCTTTTCACCTGATACATTATAGCACATTTCATATGAGAAATCAACCAATACGGCAAAATACGACATTTTCATAATATTCACGTAAGCGTTGTTCTTTTTCAACAAATATGTGATATAATTGTTTATAACTTTTATGTGTATTTTTGATTGTGTAAAAATTTTTCACGGTCGGACACATTTCAGGGAAATCAAAAATAACAGAAAGGAATGGTCATAAAAATGAACCAAAAAGAATTCAAGCCGTACATACCGGCTGAAAAGATCACTCCCGAGATAACCGTTACATCGATCATCACAGGTGTGATTCTTGCTATCGTATTCGGTGCGGCAAACGCATATCTGGGGCTTCGTGTAGGTATGACAGTATCCGCTTCCATACCCGCTGCGGTCATCTCCATGTCGGTACTGAGAGTTATCATGAAAAAGAACTCCATACTGGAAAGCAACATGGTGCAGACCATCGGTTCTGCGGGTGAATCGGTTGCTGCGGGTGCGATCTTCACTCTTCCCGCACTTTTCCTCTGGGCAAAGGACGGCGTAACAGACGCTCCCAGCATGGTGGCGATCACACTTATCTCCGTTTGCGGAGGACTTCTGGGTGTTCTGTTCATGATACCTCTGAGAAATGCCCTTATCGTCAAGGAACACGGCGTGCTGCCTTATCCCGAGGGTACTGCCTGCGCAGAGGTGCTTCTTGCGGGAGAAAACGGCGGCGAATCCGCTAAGAGCGTGTTCGTCGGAATGGGCGTTTCCGCTGTTGTCAAGTTCATTATCGACGGACTGAAAGCAGCTGCGGGCGTTATCACTATCCCGTTCAAGGCACTGAAGACAGAATTTTCTGCCGAATCCTATCCCGCACTTCTCGGTGTCGGATATATCTGCGGACCTAAGATCTCATCGTATATGTTCGCAGGCGGACTTCTCGGCTGGTTTGTGCTTATCCCCGCTATCGTTATCTTCGGTGCGGATACTATTCTTTACCCCGGAAAAACAACTATCGCCGAGATATATGCACAGAGCGGCGCTTCCGCAATATGGAGCAGCTACATTCGATATATCGGTGCAGGCGCAGTTGCTGCGGGCGGTATCATGAGTCTTATCAAGCTCATTCCTCTTATCGGTTCGACATTCAGGGATTCTGTTAAGAGTCTGAGATCAGGTACTGTTAAGTCCGATGTCAGAACAGAGCAGGATCTGAATTTCAAGTTTACACTCATTGCCATCGTTGTGCTGACACTTGTGCTCTGGCTTATTCCGCAGGTGCCTGTTTCGCTTCTCGGCGCAATTATGATAGTGATCTTCGGCTTCTTTTTTGCGACCGTTTCTTCAAGAATGGTCGGACTTGTAGGAAGCAGCAACAACCCCGTTTCGGGCATGGCTATCGCAACTCTGCTTATACTCACACTTGTTCTCAAAGCAACGGGAACAACAGGTGCTGAAGGTATGGTAAGTGCAATTTCTATCTGCTCCGTTATCTGCATAATCGCAGCGATTGCGGGCGATACCTCACAGGACCTTAAAACTGGCTTTATCCTCGGCGCAACGCCCAAGAAGCAGCAGATAGGCGAGCTTATCGGTGCAGGTGTTTCCGCTCTGACAATAGGCGGCGTGTTCATTCTTCTGGATTCTGCTTGGGGATTTGGTACTACCGAGCTTTCCGCACCTCAGGCAACGCTTATGAAGATGATAACCGAGGGCGTTATGGACGGCAATCTTCCTTGGGGACTTGTGGGCATCGGTGTCTGCATTGCGCTGATATTTGAAGTGCTTCACATTCCCGTTCTTCCTGTTGCTATCGGTCTTTATCTTCCTTTGGAGCTTTCCTCCACAATTATGCTGGGCGGCGTTATCCGTCACTTTGCAGACAAGGGCAAATCTGAGGCTGAGAAGAATAACGAAACGAACTCGGGTATCCTTTTCTCCTCCGGTATGATAGCGGGCGAAGGCCTTGTGGGAATACTGCTGGCTGTGTTTGCCGTAACTGGTGTTGATAAGGTCATCGACATCTCTGGCTTTGTAAATACAGGCGTTATCGGTGCAGCTGTACTGCTTGTTGTACTCTGTGCAGTGCTTATAAAGTTTGCAGGCGGAAAGAAGAAAAATGGCTAAGAAGGACGAGAAGAACTATCTTGACCTGATACCCGTCCACAGCGACAAGATAACCTTTGAAACGGACGAAAACGGTCAGGTCACCATACTGGTTGAAAACAAGGGAATCATCAACAGGATAATGCAAAAGCTTGCCAAAAAGCCAAAGATAACCCAAATAGACCTTCAAGGGCAGGGCAATTTTGTATGGCTTTGCATTGACGGCAAAAAGACGGTTTTTGATATTGCCGCAGAGGTAAAGGCGGAGTTTGGGGAAGAAGCCGAACCGCTGTACGACCGCCTTGTGACATATATGCACACGCTTGAAAGTTGCGGCTTTGTGGTGATGAAAAAGAATTAAATGATCAGTCCCGGGACCATTGAAAATATGGTTCGGGACTGATTTTTTATCTGTATTCAACGCTGTCACGATTACCGGAGGGAAGTATGAGAGCATTGTTTTTATACACAAGAAATATGAAAAGCGTTACCTTCAATAATGAGAGGCAACGCATTTCCATTAAAATATCGAGGTGATGTTTACCGAGTCAGCAAGCAGAAGCCATAGACTCAATATCTTCTTCGTTGAGCATCTTGTTTGCGTCAAGGAGCATTACTATCTTGCCGTTTACCTTGCCGACGCCTGTGATATACTTAGAGCTCTTGTCGGACTTGATAGCGGGCGGGGGAGCAATGTTTTCGTTCTCAATGTCGATGACCTCATCAACGGTGTCAACAACAAATCCGATAAGCAGCTCGCCGATAGTTACGACAACTATGCAGGTGCGCTCGGTGTACTCCGCTTCGGGCATTTTGAATCTGAGTCTGACATCAACTATGGGGATAATTGCACCTCTCAGGTTGATGATACCCTTGCAGTAGGAGGGGACTTCGGGAACGGCAGTTATGTCCTGAACCTCAATGATCTCCTTTACTGCTGCGATGGGGAACGCATAATACTTATTCTGGATAAGGAAGGTGAGGTATTTTGCCTGCTGAAAATCGTCCTCCTCTTCGTCCGAGAATCCCAAAGGCATATTGCTCATTATATATCAGTCCTTTCGATGTTATTGCGAGGGTTTATTTGTCTGCTATCTTGCGGCAGATAATGTCCGCAACCTTTGACAGGGGGGCTTGCTCGGTAACTGCTCCGATGTTGAATGCCACCATAGGCATACCGTAAACAACGCAGGTTTCCTTGTTCTGACCGATGGTATAGCCGCCTGCATTTTTTATTTTCAGCAGACCGTTTGCACCGTCGGCACCCATTCCGGTAAGCAGGGCAGCGACCGTGTTTTTGCCTGCGACCTCCGCGACGCTGTCGAACATAACGTCAACGGAAGGGCAGTGTCCCGAAACCTTTTCCTGACCGGAGGTGCTGGTGATGTAATAGCCGTTTGCGTCCTTTTTCAGACGGAGATGATGCTCTCCTGCGGCGATTATGCAAAGTCCGCGCCTGAGCCTGTCGCCGTCCTCCGCTTCCTTGACCTCCACCTTGCAGTTTTTGTTGAGCCTTTCGGCGTACATTTTGGTGAACACGGGGGGCATATGCTGGACCACAACTATGGGCGGGGAGTTCTCGGGAAGTCCCTGAATTACCACCTGAAGGGCTTCCGTGCCGCCTGTTGATGCGCCCAGCGCAATTATTGCGTCCTTGCTTCCGAAATGAGTTCCCTTATTTTCCGCCGCCGAGATGTACGATGCAATGGGACGGTAATCGTTACCGCCGTTAGCAGCGGGCTTTCTGGGCTTTTTCCTCATAATTCGGGCGGATTTAGCTGTGATGATCTTTTCGGTAAGCTCGTCGGCAAAATTTTGCAGATCCTCGGGGGATTTTATCTGCGGCTTTCTGACGTAATCCACAGCGCCTGCGTCCACAGCGTCAAATGCGCTGAGCGGTGCCGCAGACACGACCACACAGGGGATAGGGTACTGCGGTATCAGTCGGCGGAGAAACTCAATGCCGTTCATTTTGGGCATTTCCACGTCCAGCGTCATAACGTCGGGGCGAAGCTCCAGAATTTTGTCACGGGCTTCATAAGCATCTCCCGCACAGCCGACAATTTGTATATTTTCATTCTGGGAAATAACTCTTTGAAGTGATGTACGGAAGAAAACCGAATCATCAACGATAAGGACCTTAACAGGTTGATTTGCCATAATTATCACCGTCCTGACGGTTTTTTGTGCGATACCGATGTTGCCTGAGATCGGTATTATTCCATTTTACGGTAAATAGCAGGCTTAATATGCTTGTACCGTGATGTCTTTGAAACGCTTTCTGCGTGGCCTATAAACAGATAGCCGCCGTTTTTGGTGCAGTCGTAGAAGCGTTCGATAAGTGCGTCCTTAGTCTGCTGGTCGAAATATATCATAACATTTCGGCAGCTGATAAGGTCGTATGGCTTTTTGTAGGTAATATCGTTCATCAGGTTGAACTGCTTGTAGATGACCTGACTGCGTATGCTTTCGCATATCTGATAGCGGGTGTTGTCGATGCGGCGGAAGTATTTCCGTATCCATTCATCGGGGACATCGCTCAGCTGTTCGGAGCTGTAAATGCCCGCCTTTGCCGTCCTCAGCACGTCTGTGTCCAGGTCGGTGGCGAGAATGCGGCAGTCCCACATAGCCTTTCGAGAGCCGAAATATTCGTCGATGGTCATAGCGAGAGTATAAGGCTCCTGACCCGTAGAGGACGCAGCGCACCATATTCGCAAATCTCTGTCCTTGACCGTGCTTTCCAGATAGGGGAGAACGGTTTCCTTCAAGAAATCGAAATGGGCAGGCTCTCTCAGGAAGAAGGTATGGTTTGTAGTCAGCTTGTTAACAAGCTTGATGGTTTCTGCGCCTGTCCTGTCGTTCAAAGCAAAATCAATATAGCTTTTGAAATCGGAATAGCCCATTTCAGCGACCATATTAGACAGCCGTCCCTCAATAAGCACACGCTTTTTGGAGAGATTTATGCCGTAATTCTGCTTCATATAGGTTACAAGACGGAGGAAATCATCATCTGTGAGCTTCATCAAATCAACGCACCGCCTGTTCAGCTTTCAATAATTCTCTGGCAGTCCAGCAGCAGACGTATCTCGTCGCCGCTTTCGATAACGCTTTTGATATATTTGTTTGAGTTTACATTCTTGAAATTGGGAGTTTCGCTTATCTGGTCAGGGGTAACGCTTACGACCTCACGCACACGGTCAACGATAAGTCCCACGGACGTTCCCTGCCATTCGATAACGATAATGCAGGTGCGGGCATCGTAAGGTATCTCCTCCTTGTCGAAACGTCTGCGGACGCTCATAATGGGAACGACCTTGCCTCTGAGGTTGATAACGCCCTTGATATAATCGGGGACCTTGGGGATAACGGTTATCTGCTCGATCTCGATAATTTCGGTGATATACTGTATTTCGATCCCATAGGTGCAGTTGTCGATGAGAAACAGCAGCAGCTCGCCGCCCGTAACGGAAAAATCTGTATTCTGAACTTCACTCATTGTAAAAACCTCGTTTCTATTATTGATAGACTGCGATCAGAAGTCGGAGATGATATTTCCGATGTCCAGAATGATGGTGATAGAGCCGTCGCCCAGGATAGAGCAGCCTGCCATACCGTTCTGCTTAACGTTGAAGTTGTTGAGCATAGGCGAGAAGGGCTTTACAACTACCTGCTGTTCGCCGATAAGCTCGTCAGCCATCAGGCAGGCGCTTCTGCCCTCGTTCTCAACGAGAATGATGATACCCTCGTAAATATCGGTGACCTTGGTTTCCAGCTCATACAGCTCGTAAAGTCTGATAAGGGGATAGCACTGACCTCTTATCATTATCATTTCCTTGCCGCTTGTATCCTTGATAAGCTGATTTTCCTTCAGCTTGAAGCTTTCCTTGATGGAGCTGATGGGAATTGTGAAGATAGATTCGCCGACGGAAACCTCCATGCCGTCCACAATAGCCAGCGAAAGGGGAATTTTGATGATAAAGCTTGTTCCGAAGCCTTCCTTGGAATCAACGGAAACGGTACCGCCGATCTTCTCGATGCCCTTCTTAACAACGTCCATACCAACGCCTCTGCCGCTGTACTCGGTGACCTGTTCGTTGGTGGAGAAGCCGGGGAGCATTATCATATTGAAGATCTCTTTCTTGGAGTATTCCTCATCGGGCTTGGTGAGAAGGCCGTTCTTTCTTGCCTTTGCCAGAACCTTTTCGGCGTTGATGCCGTAGCCGTCGTCGGAAACGGTGATAACGACTTCACCCGAAGAGCTGTAAGCTGCCAGAGTGATCTTGCCCTTGGGGTCCTTGCCTGCGTCGATACGCTCCTGAGCGGTTTCCTCAATGCCGTGGTCCATGGAGTTTCTTACCATGTGCATAAGGGGATCGTTCAGGCTGTCGATGATAGACTTGTCAACCTCGGTGTCTTCACCCTCAAAGATAAGGTCAACGTCCTTGTTAAGCTTTATTTTCATATCCCTTACGATACGGGTCATCTTATTGAATGCGCCAGACAGGGGTATCATACGGATAGACATTACAATGTCCTGAAGCTCGTCGGTGAGCTTTCTGAGCTGTCTTGCAGCCTTCTGGAAATTATCCAGCTGGAGTCCCTTGAGATCGGGATTGGAGGTTACCATTGCTTCTGTGATAACGATCTCGCCGACCATATCCAGAAGCTGGTCCAGCTTGTTCAGATTTACGCTGATAAGGCTCTGCTTGCCCTTGGAGCCTGTCCCCGATGCTGCGGGAGATTTCTGTGCAGCGGGAGCGGCAGGGGCAGCGGGCTTGGGAGCTTCCGCCTTCTTTGCGGGAGCTGTAGCGGACTGAGCGGGTGCCGGGGCAGGTGCAGGTGCTGCGGGAGCGGGTGCAGCGGCGGGAGCAGGTACGGGTGCGGGAGCGGCAGCAGGTGCGCCCTCCTTCACCAGTGTACACATGTCAACGCTGGGGCTTTCGGTGATCTTCGCCATGATCTCCTCGGTGGAATGGGAAGATTTGAAATGTATGATAAATCCGTTGTTTACGATAATATCGGCAGTTGCGGAATTTTCCTCGATGTCCGAAGGCTCATATGCAAGAAGCTCGCACATATCCCTGATATTGTTTACGACCATCAGCGCACGGAGATTTTCCATCTTGCACTCTGCCTCAAAAGTTACCTTAACGGTAGTCAGCTCGGCAGAGGGAACGTCAACGCCGTCGTCGGAGCCGTATTCCAGCACCTCGTAGGACTTAACGTTCAGTGATTCCTCAATAAGCTTCAGGATATTATCATCGGTAGTAGCAGACTTGAAGTGAATGATAAATCCGTTTTCGATAATAGTCTTTGCGGTATCGGAATTTGTTTCGATGTCTGCGGGCTCATATCTGAGAGTCAGACACTCTTCCTTAAGCTTATTTACGATAATGAGCGCACGGAGATTCTCCATACGGCAGTCGTCGTCGAACATTACCTTTACTGTGGTAAGTGAAGCGACCTTCTGCATTTCCACCGGAACTTCCGCTGCTGGTACAGGCTCGGCTGCGGGAGCGGCGGGTTCGGGAGCTGCCGTCTGAGCAGGTGCAGCTGCGGGAACAGCGGCGCTTCCGTCTTTAAGTGAAGCGGCGTAGCCCCTGATGGTTTCCATAAGGGCGGTAAAATCGGTAGGCTCGTACTCGTCCTCCTGGATAAGGTCTATCTCAGCCTTCAACAGGTCGGATGCCTTGAAAACAAGGTCGTAAAGGGATTCGATCTGCGCAATTACGGGATGCTCCTCTCTGATGATGAAGAACATATCCTCCACAGCATGAGCCAGCTTGGACATATTGTCCAGACCCATCATAGCGGAAGAACCCTTGATAGTGTGCATGATACGGAAGATCTCGTTGATGTCTTCCTCTCCGAAGCTGCTGTTGCTTTCTGTCGCCATAAGAATCTGGTCAAGGCGTTCAAGCAGTGATGTGGCTTCAAAGATATATGCGTCGATCATGCCTTCCATTCCCGGTTCAAACTTACCCATAATTATGTACCATTCCTTTCGTTTCCGGCGCTTTTGTGAAAATATGCTGCGCCGCAGGAGTTTTTGTTAATACGGTATTGCAAAATCGGCTGTAATACTATATAATATAAGTAGGCGAGTGCAGAAGCCGTCCGCTCTGCATATATATAACCGAAATTTATGCTTAGTGCATAATACCGACCGCCCATATTTTCTGCGGTGGTCCATATATTTATATTATACAATAAAATTCGGATAACTACAAGCCCAAAATGTTATATTAAACAAATAAACATTAAAAATTTACAAGCCGAAATTTGGTTATTTTGACAAATTTTATTTATAATAGCGGCGCAATTGCCAATTGATGGGTTTGTGGACAACAAAAATTAAAACAAAATTTACATTTAGGAACGAGATGATGATATGGCAGACCTGATACAGCTGACTACCCCGATAGTTCCGAAAAACTATACTCACGCAGTCAAGCAGCCGCCTGTACAGAATGACGTGGTGTTTGAGCTTGCGGATATGAACAAGATAATCAAGACCAACGACCGTTCTGAGCAGTACAAGCAGGAAAACTCCGATTTTTCCGAAAATTCCAATCTGCTGAACATTGCCAAGGAGCTGACCAACAATCCCAAGGCGGCGGTGGAAACGCTGAAATCCCTGCTCAGCTCGGAAACGGTTTCCATGATAAAGGGCGAGGGAAACGAGGAACTGCTCAACAAGGTAACGGAATTTGCCTCGGAGATAATGCAGACCCCCGAATCTGCGGCGGACGACCTTATCAGCCAGCAGAAGAACGTCACCTTGTTTCAGGGGAAAATGTGGGACGCCGTGCGGAATATGATAAAGGCAAACCCCGATTCTGCGGAGCTTAAATCGGCGGTTTTCAGCCTGCTGAAAAACTCGTCGGCGGCTTGCTCGCAGCGGGAGGTGCTTAATTCTCTGGCGGCGAATATGAAGTTTATGGCGGAGGAGCTGGCACCTAACAAGCAGCTTTCGGCGCAGTTTATGAACATTGCCGCTGACCTGTCCTCGGCGGACGCTCCGAAGAACTTTTCCGAGATAAAGCAGGCAGTCCTGTCCTCGCTGGAAAATGCGTCGCAAAGCCTGCTTCTCAGCGATAAAATGCGGGACATTATCCCCATCGTCAAGCATAATCTTTCGAGATTTACATCGGGTGCGGAACCGCTTCGGGACGCTTTTGTAAATCTCCGTGATATGATAGCGGGGGAGGAGGGCAAGGCGGCGTTCACAAGGCTGTTTGCGGATTTTGTCGGGAAGAGTCCCATGCCTGCGGATATGAAGGCGGCACTGCTTTCGTCGGACGTTTTCAGTCAGGACAAGCAGGCAGCTGCGTCTGCGGAAGATCTTACGGCAACGGTTGGAAACACGGTCTCCGAAAATCCCTCCGCAAAGGTTTCCATGGAAACGGTAATGGCGATGGTCACCGCAAGGCTGTCAAAAAATGCCGCTATACATACCTCCGATATGAATCCCGAAACGGTCAGGGCATTTCTCTCGGGCGTGAATGTGGACGCCGCAAAGCCCGAAGAAGCGCTGAAGGCTGTACTTTCACAGCTGCTGCCCTCGTCGGACGGTGCGGCGGCAGAAAAGCTCATTGAGGGATTTTCTCAAAGCGGCGACCTTAATGCGCTGGCGGACAGGCTGGGCACTATCCTTAACAGCATTGAAAATGAGGAGATAAAAATGTCCGCTGCGCACAAGCTGAATGAGGCACTGGAGGCGTTGTCGGTGAAGGACGGTACGGTCTACAAGCCGCCGTCGTCTATGGAAACATTTACGGATTTTATCTCGAAAAATATCGACGACCCTATACTCAAGGCGCTTTCGGGTATGAACAAGGCAGCACTTGCGGAAAATATGCTTACGACTCCCGGTGCGGAAACGCCGCTGCTGCATATGCTAATGCCCATGGAGGCAAAGGGTGTCCGTGCTTACGGCGAGCTGTGGGCGGACAACGGTGCAGCGGGGACTGTCACCGACAGGGACGGGGGAACGGGCAGCCACATCTTCCTCAGCTTTGATGTGGAAAATGTGGGCGCATTTGAGATGGAGATATACGCAAAGAACGAATATCTCGATGTTATGCTCCTTTGCCCGTCGGGAACGGAAAACGTATTTGCCCCGATGAAAACGGCTATCCCGAAAATAGCGGCGTCCTGCGGCTATCAGGTCAAGAAAACCAACGTATCAACGCTTAGGGAAAGAAGAAGTCTTGAACAGGTATTTCCGTCCATAAAGGAAAAAAGGAGTGGTCTGAATGTCAAGGTCTGAAAAAAGGCGGCGCAGCGGTGCGGAAAGCTCCGCGGTCGCCCTGAAATACAGTCCCGAAAAGGACACGGCTCCCGTTGTCGTTGCTTCGGGACACGGCAAGGTCGCCGAGAGGATAATCGAGATAGCCGACGAAAGCGGAGTTCCCGTTTACAGGGACGATTCCGCCGCCGCACTGCTTACAATGCTGAAAATAGGCGAGGGTATCCCTCCCGAACTATATCAGGCTGTGGCGGGCATCTACGCCGAAATTCTCAGGCTTGCTTCGGAAAACCGCAGCGGAAAGGAAACAAAGATCAATGCAGAATAATTACGGTTACAACAATTACAACGGCTATCAGCCCTATTACCCTCCGCAGCCGCCGGTTTCGCCCTACGAACCGACCTTGCAGGAAAAAAAGAGAATAAAGTCGTTTTACAGCAGCTGCGGCTGGCTAATGCTGGCGGCGTTCGGCATTATGATGGTGGTTGCCGTCATCTGGATGGGAATATGGGGTTCCATGGGGCTTATGTCGAATGATCCCGATTTTTACGGCTTTTATGACATCATAGTGTCCTATTTTTCACCCACTATTGCCACAATAGCTGTCATACTTATAGAACGGTTTACGGGCGGCGAGAAGCTGAAAAGCTATTTCACATTAGATGATCTGACAGGCAGCTTTATACTGCTTTCGGTGGTGATATTCCTGGGAATACAGGCAGCTGCAATAATTCTGCAAAGCATTATTCTGACGGGCTTTGATGCGCTGGGGCTGGGGTTCCCGTCACTTGAATATGAGCAGGAGGAAAGCATGCGAACGGCTGTCCTCGGCATAATCACTTCATCGGTGACAGCACCGCTTTTTGAGGAGCTGCTGTTCCGAGGCTGTCTGCTTTCGAGAATGTCAAAGGTCAGCACACGGTTTGCCGTTTTTGCATCGGCACTGTTTTTCGGTCTGTGGCATCAGAACCTTTTACAGTTTATTCTGGGATTTTTGGGCGGCTTATGGCTTGGCTATATCACCGTAAAAAGCAGGTCGCTGATACCTGCGCTTATCTGTCATTGCACCGCAAATACCATTGTTGAGTGCATAGCCATTTATGAGCAGTATGATGAAACGGCGGCAAATAACATCTTTAACATCTGGATTTTTTCCATACCCGTAATAGCCATAATTTGCGCTGTGATCTTCCTTAAATGGGAGAAGAAGTCGGGTATGGACAGACTGCCCGAGAGGACGGAATATCACCGCAGAAGGGACGTTCCTATCTTCTTTTCCAGCGTTCCTGTGTGGATATTTATGGCAATTATGCTGCTTACAATAATTACGGGAATTGAACCTATATGAATCGGGAGGAAATAAAAATGTCAGTATACGTACAAATAAAAAAAGGCGACCTTTCAAATCTCGGAAAGGTATTCAACATTACCATTGACAGACCTGCGGGGACTGTCCACCCAAAGCATGAGGATATTGTCTATCCCATAAATTACGGCTATGTGGAAGGGCTTGTGGCTGGTGACGGAGAGTGTCAGGACGTGTATATGCTTGGCTGCAATGCGCCCGCAGAACACTGTCGGGGCGTTATTGTCGGGGTGCTTCTCAGGAGCGATGACAACGAGGACAAATGGTGTGCAGTCCCCGAGGAATATCTGGAAGGCGATACCATGGAAAAGCCTCTTTTGTACGAGCCTTATATGCTCAGGGAAACTCATTTTCAGGAGCAGTTCTATCACACGAAGGCTGTCTGCCTTTACGAAAAGACCTGCGGAACGGTCTGCTTCACCGAGGAAAACGGCGAGGTGAAATTCCTGCTTGTTCAGAATTCGGACAGCGGACATATCGGTTTCCCGAAAGGACATATCGAGCTGAATGAAACCGAGCGGGAAACTGCCATTCGTGAGGTTCTGGAGGAAACAGGGCTGAATGTTGAACCGTGGGAGGGCTTCCGCTTTGCCTACTCGTTTACGCTTCCAAACGGTATTCGAAAAAACTGCGTTTATTTCGTGGGACAGTACGGGGGAGATTTTCTGAAGATACAGGAGGAAGAGCTGGGCGCACACTGGATACTGAATTACGAGGACGCCATGAACAAGCTTAATTACCCCCAGGACAAGGCGGTCTTAGAGGCTGCCAACAACGAAATTCTGAAACGGAGGAAGGGCAATGACTAAGAAGCAGCGTGCGCTGGCGGCTGTTTCGGGGCTGGAAAGCATCTATCCCGATGCGAAATGCTCGCTGGTTTACAGCAAGCCCTATGAGCTGATGATAGCGGGCAGACTGTCCGCACAATGCACCGATGAGCGGGTGAACGTGGTCACAAAGGAGCTGTTTGCGAAGTACACGTCCATTGAGGCTTTTGCCAATGCAAATGTTGACGAGGTGGCGGAAATTGTCCGTCCCTGCGGGCTTTACAAGACAAAGGCGGAAAGCATTGTGGGAATGATGAAGGCACTTTCCGAGCGGTACGGCGGGGAAATTCCCAAAACTATCGAGGAGCTTACCACACTTCCGGGCATCGGACGAAAGACTGCAAACCTTATTATGGGGGACGTTCATCACCTCCCCGCCATTGTTACAGATACGCATTTTATACGTATCTGCGGACGGCTTCGGCTGACCGACAAGACCGAACCGCCCAAGGTTGAGGAGGAGCTTCGCAAGCTTATCCCGCCCGAAAAGTCCTCCGATTTCTGCCATAGGATCGTTATTTTCGGACGTGACTATTGCCGTGCAAGAAACCCGAAATGCGACGAATGTCCGCTGAAAAAGTACCTTTCCGAAGAAAATAAGGAGTTTGCCTGCCGTTTATGAGAGTTCTCTACCTGATACTACTGCTGGGCTGCTGGCTGTTTTACGTTCTCTATCAGGATACGCTGTCGCTGCTGACCCTTGTTGCGGTGATGATTTTTCCGCTTATTTCGCTGATAATGCTCCTGATAACGGCGTTTTCGGCAAAGCCCGGGGCAGTCTGCGAAAACCGTTCGGGGGTCTGCGAAAAGGGCAGTATTATCCGTTTTCGGGTGTGGGTGAAAAATCCATCGTTTCTGCCTGCGCAGTCGGTCACGCTGAATTTTTCCGTGAAAAACAGCTTCGGCGGCGGTGAAAAGCGTCTGTCGGCTGTTATTGCGCTGCCTGCCTTCGGTTCGGGCGGTGCGTCGGCGGCGGTCAGATCGGCGCATTGCGGGAACATTATTTTTACCCCCGAATATGCGGTTTTTCACGATTTGTTCAGACTTTTCAAGATAAAAAGACGGTTGGGAAAATCCGTCAGCATATGCGTTCTGCCGAAGCTTTCTCCCGCTAATGAATTTTTGGAAAATCAGGCGGAATGTCTTTCGGACAGCGCAGAGCTTTCCGTTTCCGTCAGCGGGGACGATCCCTCGGAAATCTTCGATATTCGGGAATACCGTGACGGCGACCCGCAGAACCGAATTCTTCACAGGCTAAGCGCACGTTACGAAAACCTCCTTGTCCGTGAGCTTTCTCAGCCTGTGGACAAGCGTGTGTCCGTCTGTGCGGACTGCTTTTTTTCGGGAAATACGGACGAGCAGCTTGCCGAATGTGACCGTATGCTATGCGCACTTTGTTCGGCTTCGGCGGCATTTCTGGAGGACGGAACAAGCTTTGCGCTGCATTTTTCGGAGGGGAACAGCTGTCTTGTCACCGATGAGGATAGCTGGTTTTCCGCACTTTCCGAGCTTTATTCGGAGATAGGAAAGCCCCGTGCCGACAGCTTTGCCGAGCTTCTTTCGGAAATCCCCGCAGACTGTCCCCTGTGCGCTGTGACCGCTTCGGAGGACGGGGAACGCATCTCCCGTACAGCTGCCGCCCTCGGTGACAGGACTGGGGGCTGTTTCCTGATACTTGCCTCTCAGTCGGCGGCGGAGAGTGTTGAAATTCCCGAAAATACGGAGATCATTGTCATTTCGGAGGAAGTCCATGAAAAATAAATTCAGGCGAGCGTCCGCAGCCTGCGGGATAACCGTTGAAACGGGGACGGAAATTTCATCGCCCCGAACCTCGGACAGGATTTTTCAGTCGACAATTCGGCTGCTGCCGGCATTTGCGGGGACGGTCGCTTCTATTGGCTGCTTTCTGACCGCTGTCGGTCTGAACAGGCTGTTTGGCACGGCTGCTCTGACTGCTGCTATGGTCTGCGGACTGTTCCTTGCCGTATCTCTTGTAAAGGGGAAAGCGGGGCTGTTTGCGGGCTTGGGGGCTGCTGCGGCGACCATCATTTTCGGCGGATATTTCTGCATCGAGCGGTTTGATAAGCTGATTTACGGGTATATGTCGGCGGCAAACAGATATGTTTCCGTCGTCAATTACGATTATGCGAACAGGGCGTTTTACGAGATACCCGAAAATATCCCGCTAAAGGGCTGCGAGGAACTGTTTGTCGGTTTTTGCACGGCGATAATTGCCGCTGTTGTCTGCGCTTCGATGATACCGTCACCGAACCTGATACTGCTGTTTTTTGCCACCTTTGCCCCTGCGGAAATGGTGCTTTATTTCGGGCTGGTGCCGAATCGGCTTTGCTTTATACTGCTTATTTCCGTGTGGGCAGGTGCGGCGGCATCCGAGCTGCCGGGATTTTCCTTCAGGCGGAAGTCGGAGGACGTTAAGGTGCGCAAGGCTTTACTTCAATGCACCTGTGCGGGCTGTTTCGCCATGCTTCTCAGCTTTTCGGCGGCAAGGCTTTGGCTGGATATGTCGGGATTTCAGCGTTCCGAAAAGACCGATGATTTGCGCACAAAATTTGCCGATTATGTCAATAACACTACTCCCGAAATGTTTTTCGAGGACATTTCCGAGGCTCTGGGTCTGAAAAGCTCAAAGATAGGCGGAATCAACGAGGGAAAGCTGGGACGCTTTGACACGGTGGAATACGCACATATCCCCGTGCTGGAGGTTTCCCTTGTAAAGCAGAAGGACACGGTTTATCTCAAAGGCTTCACGGGTACAAATTACACGGGAAACAGCTGGGAGCCATTTGACGCCGAACAGACGGAGAAATATAACAGCCTTTCTGCAGGCTTTTCCGAGGGCTATTTCCCTCAGATAACGGAAAATGCTTTCTATTCAACAATGATAAGCGACGGTATTTACGATTACACCGTGAAAAATCTCGGGGCAATGAAAAAGTACGCCTATCTGCCATACTCAAATCTCAAGCGGGACGCAAATGTTACGCCTATTCTGGACGGCTCCTATTCCTCGGGCGGAAAGCGGGAGTACAGCGGCTCGGCGGTGAATTCGGTTTATAGGAAAGCGCATTTTCTATCGAAATTTTCCGGATATTTGCCCTGGGAGGGTGTTGTGGAATATCCGAAATTTATCTATACGGAAAGTGACGGCTCCCTTGTTTCCGTGAAAAATCCGTGGTATGAGTACGAGCTTGCCTACCGTGAGTTTGTTCACGACACCTATCTTGACCTGCCCGATGATTTTAAGGCGGGGGAGATCGTTTTCGGGGACACTTATGCAAATATGGAATTTTCTCCCGATAATATTTATTACAGACATATGGTGATAAACTATATTATCGGCTATCTGAACGATAATACCGAATACAGCCTGTCTGCGGGAAAAACGCCCGAGGGAGAGGATTTCGCTGAATATTTCCTGCTGACAAACAAAAAGGGCAGCTGCACCCACTATGCAACCGCCGCCGTACTGCTTGCAAGATATAAAGGAATTCCCGCACGGTACTGCGAGGGCTTTATCATCAAGCCCGAGGACTATTCTCCCGCCGCAAGACTGGGCAGCCGTGACAGCGTTACCGTCCTTGACGACAGGGCTCACGCCTGGGCGGAGATATATGTGGACGGCTTCGGCTGGTACCCCATTGAAGCCACCAAGGGCTATAATCCGTCATATGAGGACAGCACGGTTACGGAAACAACTCAGCCGCAGACGGAAACCACATCTGTACAAACGGAAACAGCAGTCACCAAGCCTGTTCAGCCCACCGTGACCGAAAAGCCCAAGACTGAAACTTCACCCGCCGAGCCGCGTCCCATTATCGGCACGGAAAACGGAAGCGGCGGAAAGGCGCTTATCCCGCTGAAAACGCTGCTTTCGATTATTGGAATAGTTCTTGCCGTTCCCGCCGTGTTTTTCGGGAGATATTACCTTGTGAAAATGTTAAGAAAGCGGAGATTTGCCGTTCTCAGGGACGGTAAGGGTATTCGCTCGGCGGAGAGATATTTCCGAAAGCTTCTTAACGACTTAGGTATTCGGATCTCCGAAAAGCATATTTCCGAAAAGGAGGCCAAACGCCTTGACAGGGAATATTCTCAGCTTAACGGTGCGGCGGAGATAATAACTTCCGCAGTCCTGAAAGCAGACTATTCACGGGACGGTTTGACAGATAAGGAGCTTGCTTCGGCGGTTTCTGCGGCGGAGAACGCTGCTATGAGCATTTACAAGGAAAAGTCCGGCTTCGGACGATTTGTTTACAGATTTGTGAAATGCAGAATATAAATGCTATGGGGGAGAAATATGGAAGAAAATCAAAAGCTTGCCGCCCTGAAAAGCTATTTCGGATATGACAGCTTCCGTGAGGGTCAGGAGCAGATAATCGACGCTATCCTGACAGGGCGGGACGTTATGGCGGTAATGCCCACGGGTGCGGGAAAATCCATCTGCTATCAGCTGCCTGCGCTTATGTCGGAGGGCGTTTCCATTGTTATCTCGCCGCTTATTTCCCTGATGAAGGACCAGGTCACGGCGCTTGTTCAGTCGGGGATAAGGGCGGCGTATCTCAACAGCTCCCTGACATTTGCGCAGATGAACAAGGCAGAGGGAAATATGCGGCAGGGTATGTACAAAATTATCTATGTTGCCCCCGAGCGTCTGGAAATGTCAAGCTTTTTGGAGGCTTGCTCGCATCTGAATATTACCCTTGTTACGGTGGACGAGGCGCACTGCGTTTCTCAGTGGGGACAGGATTTCCGTCCCGGCTATCTGAAAATTGCGGATTTTATAGAAAGACTTCCGAAACGTCCCACAGTGGCGGCTTTTACGGCTACGGCTACGGATATTGTCAAGTGGGACGTTATCTCGGCGCTCAGGCTGAATGGACCGTTCTGCCTGACCACGGGCTTTGACAGGGAAAATCTCCGCTTTGAGGTACGTCATGCAGGACCGTCGAAGAAATATGACGAGCTTCGGGAGATAATTTCCCGTTATCCCGACAGCTGCGGAATTGTCTATTGCAGTTCCCGAAAAAATGTTGAAGAGGTCTGCGAGCGGCTGCAAAGGGACGGTTATTCTGCGGCACGGTATCATGCAGGTCTGACCGATTCGGAGCGAAGGCAGTCCCAGGAGGATTTTATTTACGACAGGATAAGGATAATCGTTGCCACAAATGCCTTCGGAATGGGAATTGACAAGCCCGATGTTTCCTACGTCGTCCATTACAATATGCCGAAGGACATAGAAAGCTATTATCAGGAAGCTGGACGTGCGGGTCGTGACGGCTCGCCTGCCGAATGTGTCATGCTTTTCACGGCGCAGGACATTATAACGGCGAAATATCTTATCGAAAATTCAAGGGACAGCAATCCCGAGCTTACCCCCGAGGAAGCGCAGACGGTTTACGAACGTGCCCTGAATCGGCTTAATGTAATGGCGGATTATGCAAGCACTTCTAAGTGTCTGCGGCGGTACATACTGAACTATTTCGGTGAAACAGCCCCCGATAACTGCGGAAACTGCTCCAATTGTTCGGGAGATATGGAGATGACCGACCTGACAATTCCCGCACAGATGGTACTTTCCTGTATCTGCCGAACGGGACAGCGTTTCGGTGCGGCTGTGAACAAGGACGTGCTGAGAGGTTCTCGTTCCCAGAGGGTGACACAAAGGGAGTTTGACAAGCTTTCGGTTTTCGGGCTGATGAAAAATGTTCCCCGAGATACCGTAAACTATTACTTCTCCCTGCTGGAGGACAGCGGATTTATCTCCGTTTCGCCCGACGAGTACAAGATACTTTCGGTGACGCCAAAGGGCATGAGTTTTCTGAAAAATCGGGAAAAATTTGAGGTAATGATACCGAAGGACAAAATATCGGCGGGGAAAGAACACACAAGCACGCCCGCTGTTACGGCTCAGGAGTTTGCTGTGGACGAAAAGCTTATGCGGCTTCTGAAAGCCGAGCGGACGGAGATAGCAAGGGAGCTTCGTGTACCGCCCTATGTGGTTTTCTCCAATGCAACGCTTATCGGCATCTGCAAAATTCAGCCGAAAACCCTTGGTGAGATGCTGAGCGTTCCCGGCATTGGCGAGAAAAAGCTGGAGCAGTTCGGAAAACGGTTTTTGCAGGTTATAACCGACTACCTGAATGGAGCGTCAGAGCCGACCGAAAAGGTCAATGTTATGTCGGACGGTGAAAAGCGTCAGCTTCTCAGAAAGCTTGAAAAGGCTGTCGGAGCGGAGAACGGTGCTGCGGACTGGGTCTGTTCAAAGGGGCTTAGTGAGCGTAGCCTGAGTACCGTCAAGGAGCTTCAATATGAGTTTGCAAAGCTGTTTTTTGCGAAAGAGAAGCTTTCCGTTTATGATGAAAAGCTGAGCATATCCGAGTTTATTCTGCGTATTTCCGATGAATGTGATTCGGAGATCTCCATTACAAAGGCGGCTTCGGCGGTGTATGGGCTGTTTATCGGTCTTGGTATTGTCAGACGGGAAAAGAACGAGGAAAACAAAACTGTGTATCTCCCCACCGATATTTCCGAGCAGAACGGAATAATCTTTGAGGAGGTCATATCTCAGAACGGAACTCCGTACATCAGTCTGAGAATAAACAAAACCGCTCAGCAGCTTATCCTTTCAAATCTCGGAGATCTGGCAATTGACCCCGTAAAATGAAAAATCCCCGTGCTTCGTAAAAATCGAAACACGGGGTTAACTTTTATTTATCGGTCATACCCGAAACGCCGTAGGTAAGCGTCAGCAGACTGTCACCGAGATGGACATTTTCCACTACTATATTGCTGTAATCAAGCTTTAAGTCGTAGTGGCTGAAATTCCAGAAGCCCTTTATACCGAGGTTCACCAGCCTGTCCGCCAGTTCCTGCGCTGCGGATTTCGGTATGCAGAGAACGGCGATAGCGGGCTTTATCTCCGAGCAAAGCTCTTCCAGCTTATCCATGGGATTTACGGAAAGCCCCGAGATTATCTCGCCCGATTTTTCGGGGTCGCTGTCGAAGATAGCCGCAAGATGGCAGCCTTTTTTCTCGAAATTCATATGCTGGGCAATGGCTTTTCCGAGATTTCCCGCACCGATAAGGACTGTTTCAAACCGCCTGTCAACGCCGAGAATTTTGCCGATCTCGCTGTGCAGCTCCGTAAGATTGTAGCCGTAGCCCTGCTGACCGAAGCCGCCGAAGCAGTTTAAATCCTGCCGTATCTGTGATGCCGTCAGGGACATTTTCTCGGACAATTCCTGAGAGGAAATTCGTGTATACCCTTGCTTTATAAGCTCATCGGTAAAGCGGTAGTATCTCGGCAGCCGCTTTATTACCGATGATGAGATCTCACTTTTCTTGGACATTGCTTTTACATCATTGCGGCAAGACGCTTGTTGATCTCCAGCAGGAAGTCCTCGGTGTTGACCTTTTTCTTGTCCTCAAGGTGAGAAAGCACATAAAGGTCACCCGTCATAACGCCTTCCTCGATGGTCTGAACGGTAGCCTTTTCCAGCTTCTCTGCGAAGTCTGAGAGAGCCTTGTTTCCGTCCAGCTCGCCTCTCTTCTTAAGAGCGCCTGTCCATGCAAAGATGGTAGCAACGGAGTTTGTGGAGGTTTCCTCGCCCTTGAGGTGCTTGTAGTAGTGGCGGGTAACGGTGCCGTGAGCAGCCTCGTACTCGTAAACACCGTCGGGAGATACCAGAACGGAGGTCATCATGCCAAGGCTTCCGAAAGCAGTCGCAACCATATCGGACATAACGTCGCCGTCGTAGTTCTTGCAAGCCCAGATGTAGCCGCCGTTAGAACGTACAACTCTTGCAACAGCGTCGTCGATAAGGGTGTAGAAATATTCAATGCCTGCCGCTTCAAACTTAGCCTTGTACTCGTTCTCGTATATCTCGGCAAAAATATCCTTGAAACGGTGGTCGTACTTTTTGGAAATGGTGTCCTTTGTAGCAAACCACAGGTCCTGCTTAGTGTCCAGAGCGAAGTTGAAGCATGCCTTTGCAAAGCTTGCGATGGACTTGTCAATGTTGTGCAGACCCTGAATGATACCGTCCGAGCCCTTGAAGGTGTGGATAAGCTCTCTTGTTTCGTTGCCGTCCTTGTCGGTGACAACAAGCTCAGCCTTTGCTCCGTCGGGAACTCTCATTTCGGTGTTCTTGTAAACATCTCCGTAAGCGTGACGGGCAATGGTGATAGGCTTTGTCCAGGTGGGAAGCAGGGGAGTGATTCCCTTAACGATGATAGGTGCTCTGAAAACAGTACCGTCAAGGATAGCTCTGATAGTGCCATTGGGGGACTTCCACATTTCCTTCAGGTCGTACTCGGTCATTCTCTGAGCGTTGGGGGTGATAGTTGCGCACTTAACAGCAACGCCGTACTTCTTGGTAGCTTCTGCGGAATCGATAGTTACCTGATCGTTGGTTTCGTTTCTGTGAACAAGACCCAGGTCGTAATACTCGCTGTTCAGGTCAACATAAGGACAGATAAGTATATCCTTTATCATCTTCCAGATGATTCGTGTCATTTCATCTCCGTCCATTTCAACAAGGGGTGTGGACATTTTAATTTTCTCGGACATTTTTATATACCTCCAAAAATTATATTGCTGAGTTCAGTTATGTGTTCAGCTCACAGTATTATCATACATATAAGTGTTGCTTACAGGCTATATTCGGAAAATCATCATTACGGCAAACACAGCCAATACAAGAGCAAACTCCGACATTTCCGCTATTCTTTCTCCGTTTTTGAAACGCTTTTCGCAGAAACCTTTTATGATTTTCCACAGCTTATTTCCGCATAATACCCCTGCGGTCACGGCAATGAGAAGTGTTACCGCAAGCAGTATGAGAGATGCTTTGGACATTTCCAAATTCCTTGGGAAAACCTCCGTGACGGCTCTTACTGCAAGAAATGCCATTATCACACAGCAGCCTGTGCCGGGAGAGATCCTTCCGTAGCCTTTCAGCTTCATTCGGAACCGCCAGCGTTTATAAGGAGAAAACTCAGCAGAAGAACTATGACGGCTATGGCAACAGCGAGGGTATTTTTTAGCTTAGGGTCCATATCGGGTGCATATTTTTTAACCAAATAGTCGAAAAGTACTATTGCACCCATGACAAGAAACAGCGGAATACCATATCTTGGGTCGCCGTGGGAATTTCTGTGATGTCTTCTTCTCAAAAGCATTTCCAACCAGCTCATAATGCCCTCCTATATGTCAGAATTATTTCAGAGATTCTCTTGTATAGTCAAGCAGACCGCCTGCAAGCATAATATCCTTGGTACGTCCCGAAAGCTCGCAGAGAACGGGGATCTCCTTTCCGCTGGTCTTGTTGACAACGGTAAGCTCGCTCTTGCCCTCGGAAACAGCCTTTCTAACGTCATTCAGAACGAGAACGTCGCCCTGTGCGATAGAGTCGTAATCGGACTCGTTTACGAATGTGAGAGGAAGAATACCCGCATTAATAAGGTTAGCACGGTGAATTCTCGCAAAGGACTTAACCAGAACAGCCTTAACGCCCAGATAGAGAGGAGCAAGGGCAGCGTGTTCACGGGATGAACCCTGACCGTAGTTGGAGCCGCCGACGATGATGGACTTGCCCATTTCCTTTGCTCTTGCAGGGAACTTTTCATCGCATACAGCAAAGCAGTGCTGGGAAATTGCGGGGATATTTGAACGCAGAGGCAGTATCTTTGCGCCTGCGGGCATGATGTGGTCTGTGGTGATATTGTCGCCGACCTTTAGGGAAACGCCTGCTTCGATAGTTTCCATAAGAGGAGCAGTTTCGGGGAAGGGCTTGATGTTGGGACCTCTCAGTATCTCAACCTTATCCATCTCCTCAACGGGAGCGGGAGGAACTATCATATTATCGTTGATGGAGAATACCTCGGGAAGCTTGAATTCGGGCATATCGCCTAGAGTTCTCGGGTCGGTGAGAACGCCTGTGATAGCGGAAGCGGCAGCCATTTCGGGAGATACGAGATATATCTGACCGTCCTTAGTGCCTGAGCGTCCCTCGAAGTTTCTGTTGAAGGTTCTCAGGGAGATACCCTTAGAGTTGGGGGACTGTCCCATACCGATGCAGGGACCGCAAGCGGATTCGAGAATTCTTGCGCCCGCTTCAATGAGGATAGACAGTGCGCCGTTCTGAGCCAGCATATTCAGCACCTGCTTGGAGCCGGGTGCGATTGACAGGGAAACATCGGGGTGAACAGTCTTGCCCTTTAAGATGTGAGCGACCTTCAGCATATCCATCAGAGATGAGTTTGTGCAGGAGCCTATGCAGACCTGATCGATTTTCAGATTGCCTATCTCCTCAACCGACTTTACATTATCGGGAGAATGAGGACAAGCAGCCAGAGGAACAAGCTCGGAAAGGTTTATCTCAACGACCTCATCATAAACAGCATCGGGATCGGCGGACAGCTCCGTCCAGACCTCCTCACGCTGCTGAGCCTTAAGGAACTGCTTTGTTATCTCGTCTGAGGGGAAGATAGAAGTAGTCGCACCAAGCTCTGCGCCCATGTTGGTGATAGTAGCTCTTTCGGGAACGGAAAGTGTCTTTACGCCCTCGCCGCAGTATTCGATGACCTTGCCCACGCCGCCCTTAACGGACAGTCTTTTGAGGACTTCAAGGATAACGTCCTTAGCAGCTACCCAGGGACGAAGCTTGCCTGTAAGATTTACCTTAACGATCTTGGGATATGTGATATAGTATGCACCGCCGCCCATAGCAACAGCAACGTCCAGACCGCCTGCGCCGATAGCTATCATACCGATACCGCCGCCTGTGGGAGTATGGCTGTCGGAACCGATAAGTGTCTTTCCGGGAACGCCGAATCTTTCCAGATGTACCTGATGGCAGATACCGTTTCCGGGACGGGAGAAGTAAATTCCGTGCTTCTTTGCAACGCTGCCGATAAAGCGGTGGTCGTCAGCATTTTCAAAGCCCGACTGGAGAGTGTTGTGGTCGATATATGCAACCGAACGCTCGGTTTTTACTCTGGGAACTCCCATAGCCTCGTATTCAAGATATGCCATTGTGCCTGTTGCGTCCTGTGTAAGAGTCTGGTCGATGCGGATACCGATCTCCTGTCCTTTTACAAATTCACCGTCAACAAGGTGATTTTTCAAGATTTTTTCTGTGAGAGTCAAACCCATTTCAAACAATCCTTTCATAATAAATTGACGCATCTTCAAGGAATTCTTCGGAACAGCTTCATTGCTGTTCGACATATTACCTTAGAAAACACGTCCTCTACTTTATATTTTACATTGTTACGGGCAGTTTGTCAAGAATTTATCAAACTTTTTTAGGAAGATACACTAAATGTTTAGATTTATTACGCTATTGTGGGAAAATTTTATGCTATAATAACCTAAAGCACTAAACAAAAGGATTGATGGAAATGTCAAACGGCTTTATATGCCCGAAATGCGGGGAAATTTTAGCGAAAAACGGAAGCTCTCTGAAATGCCCCAAAAACCACTGCTACGACCTTGCCGCTTCGGGATATGTAAATCTTCTCCTGTCCGATATGATGAACTCCAAGCTGCCGGGAGATAACAAGCTTATGGTAAACGCCCGCCGCAGCTTTCTTTCCAAGGGATATTACAAACCTCTTGCCGACACATTTGCGAAAACCGTCTGCAAATACGCAGAAAACGGCTGCACAATTATTGATGCGGGCTGCGGAGAGGGCTATTATACGGGAATTATTGCCGAACGTCTTGCATCGGACGGAAAATCGGGGAACATTTTCGGCATAGACATATCAAAAAATGCCGTAAACGCCGCTGCCAAGCGATATAAAAATATTTCCTTTGCCGCCGCAAGCATTTTTCATATGCCCTTCGGGGACGGTTCCTGCGACATTCTGGCAACGCTGTTTGCGCCCTATTGCGGAGATGAATTCCTGCGTGTTCTGAAAAAAGGCGGCATAATGGTAATGGCTATCCCCGGGGAACGCCATCTCTGGGGGCTGAAAAAAGCCGTCTACGACAAGCCCTACCTGAACGAGGTAAAGGACTACGCCCTTGACGGCTTTGAGTTCATTGGCACGGAGAAGCTGTCCTACACTATCTCCCTTGACAATGGCGAGGATATTCGCTCGCTGTTTTCCATGACGCCCTACTATTACAAAACCTCCGAGGAGGGTCACAGGCGGCTGGAAGCACTTGTATCCCTCGACACGGAGGTATCCTTTGAAATATTGACTTACAGGAAAATTGACGATTAATCCTCGGGATTTTCCTCTATCCGCTTGATAAAGTCCGCAAGTTCACGTTTCAGGCGTGCGGCGGGAAGTCCCACGATGTTGAAGAAATCGCCGCTTATGCCCTTGACAAGCAGGCTGCCTTCGCCCTGTATGCCGTATGCGCCCGCCTTGTCCTTTGGCTCGCCAGTTTCCACATATTCGATGATCTCCTCGTCGGTGAGGGGATAAAATTCCACCTCGGAAACCGCCGAGAAGCTTTCCTCCAGCTCGCCGTATTTCAGGCAGACACCCGTTACGACCTTGTGCTTTCTGCCCGACAGGAGAGAGAGCATCTTGTAAGCGTCGCTGTCATCAAGGGGCTTGCCCAGCATAATATCATCAACAATGACCGCCGTATCGCAGCCGATAACGACGGAATTTTTGTGGTCCTCGGAAACCTTCTCCGCCTTCTTTCTTGCAAGAAGCTCCGCAGCGTCCATAGGCAGAACGCCGTCGCCGATAGATTCGTCAATATCTGCGGGGACCGTTTTAAACGAGCCGCAGACAAGCTTCATAAGCTCCTGCCGTCTGGGGGACGCCGAAGCAAGTATAATTTTCATTTTCATATCTCCGTTCTTTTTCTGTTATGGGACTATTATACCACATTATTTCCGATACTGCAACTATGATTTTTGCGGATTTTTTTGTCGAATGATGTCGAATTATAACTTTTTTGCCGAATATCGCCACATTTTGTCATATTTATTTGACAATTAACGGAACCTGTGGTATTCTTTATATTGTCGGGAATTTCCCGTCACCAAAAAATCCCCCGCCATGGGCGGGGGTGAGAGGTCTGGTCCTGCAAATGTGGGTTTGCAGGATCAGTCAAGATTAAGGACGTGTCTTACAACGAACTTGTTGTCGGAAGTAGCCTTCATGTAGGCATTTGCAACCTTGATAGTTTCCTTGTCATACTTGCGGTCCTCGGGATTATCGGGAGAAGCCTCCACCAGTTCTCCTTTAGTGAGCATATGTATATCAAGGTTGAGTGCATTGCAGATCTTGATAACATTGCTGACAGTGGAGTTGAGGATCCCTCTGTTGAGGATAGTCGCAACAGTTGTGTAGGGGATCTCTGCCTTTGCGGCGAATTCCCTCACGCTTCTGTATTTTGACTTAATGAGCGCCCTGAGATTTCTTTCCATTTCGTTTGGAAGTTCTTTCATTTTTATCGATCCTTTCTTTTCCGTCCTTTAAGACGGTAAAATATTTACTTTATTAGCCCGATGATGTCAGATCAGCGGGCTTTTTCCTTTTTAAAAGCGCCTGCTTTTGTTTACACGCTTGATGCGGCGTTTCTTTTTACGCCCCGTTGAAATGTATATGATGATGTAAAGCATGACCAGAACGACAGCGGCGGCGATAGCTATTTTGAACATGGAGGATTTTGTGAACTTCTTTGCCAGATCAATATTGTAATCCAGCATGGAGATCTCCACGTCGTCCATAGCGACAAGGTCGGTGGTAAACAGCGTCTGTCCCGACAGCTGCAGCTCGATGGTACCCAGCTTATCGCCCTTGCGGACAGGTGCCTGAACTATTTCTTCCTTGGTTATTTTTCTGTAAATGTTGGCTGTGTCATAGGTATTGGGCCAGAGGGTGGAATAGGGGTCCTTGGGGCATACGCTCACATAGTCCTTGTCCTGACCGAATCTGACGGAAACCTCGGAAACTGCTTCATCTGTCCTCATTATGTTCATATACTCAAAGGTATTGAACGCCCACTCATAGATGTTTCTGTGGTCGGTATACTGGAAATTTGCCTTGGTACCGTCCTCCAGAGTCATGGGTGCGCCCATAGTTACCAACAAGTAGTTGTTTCCGTCACAGCTTGCCATGGTAACGAGATTTCGTCCCGATTCATCGAGAGTACCCGTTTTTATACCCTTTGCATAGGGATAATAGAAGTCGCTGGAGGATTTCAGCATGCTGTTGGTGTGATACACGGTCGCCCCGTCGGGACGCTTGTTGGTAGGGGACAGCTGATATTCAACGGTAGATGCTATCTCCATAAACTTGGGGTAATTTTCGATCGCATACTGAGTGATGACTGCCATATCTCTTGCTGTGGTGTATTGTTCTTCGTCGAATAGACCGTGGGGATTTGCAAAATGTGTCCCCGTGCAGCCCAGCTCCTGAGCCTTGGTGTTCATCATGTCTATGAAGTTGGGAATGCTTTCTCCGCCGACGTGATATGCAAGCGTTCCCGCCGCTTCACAGGCAGATGCCATCAGCATAGCGTGCATCAGGTCGTTTACGGAAGCTATTTCGCCTCTGGAATAATCCGCCGTGGACGCACCTGTCATATAAAGCTCATCAAACACCACCAGCGGGGCTTCGACGTAGGTATTGTCCAGATCGGGAACATTTTCCAGCACGATGATAGCTGTCATTATCTTGGTAAGCGATGCGGGATAGCACCGCTTGTCTGCATTTTTTTCGTAAAGCGTCAGATCCTTGTCCAGATTGACAAGGTATGCCGCATCGCTTTCAACGGTAAAATTTGGGGTAAATGTCACGGCGTCCGTCCGTAAACAGAGCAGCATTGAAAACATCAGCACCAGAGCCGTAACGACAGCGGTTTTTCCGCCGCAAAATATCTTCTGCATTTGTATTATACACTCTCCTGATAACGGTGCACATTTTTTTATCATTCGGCGGGAACCGTTTCGGCAACAGACTTTATGACCGAAGCCGCAGTTTCGCCGCTGAGCCTTGCCTTTGGGGACATAACAAGACGGTGGCAGCAAACATCCGCAAAGATGTATCTGACATCATCGGGAACAGCGAAATCTCTGCCCCTTAAAAGTGCGACAGCCCTTGTCATTGCCGCCAGCGCAACAGTACCTCTGGGACTTATTCCCAGACGGATAAGCGGGTGTTCCCTTGTTGCCGACACAAGCCTTACCATATAATCGTAGACCTTGTCGTCAACGTAAATATTCTTAGCCGCCTCCTGCATACGAAGAATATCCTCCGAGGAAACTATCCTGCGCACACTTGCGGCAGACTCGCTTTCCGACCGTGCCTTGAGTATGCTTATCTCGCTGCTTTTGTCGGGATAGCCCATGGAAAGGCGCACAATAAATCTGTCCAGCTGGGATTCGGGAAGCTGCTGCGTTCCCACCGAGCCGATGGGATTTTCCGTGGCGATGACGATATAAGGCTTGGGGAGCGGCCTTGTAACGCTGTCCACCGTGACGCTGCCTTCCTCCATCAGCTCCAGCAGAGCCGACTGCGTTTTGCTGGAGGTACGGTTTATCTCGTCAGCAAGGAACAGGCTGCATACAGCTGCGCCCTCCTTGTACTCAAATCGTCCTGTCTGCTTGTTGAAAATGTTAAAGCCTGTAACGTCCGAGGGAAGCACATCGGGGGTGAACTGCATACGCTTGTAGTCCAGCGAGAGTGCCTTGGAAAATGCCAGTGCCATGGTGGTCTTGCCCACGCCGGGAATGTCCTCCAGCAGTATATGACCGCCTGAGATGATCGCCAGCAGCACTTTAATTATCACATCGTCCTTGCCGATAACGGCTTTTCTGACCTCGGAAATTATGTCGGAAGCCTGAGAGAGAATAATATTCTGTTCCTTATCCAAAATTCAGCCTCCCGGTTTTTATCAGTGCTGCGGAGAACGGCTGACAATGTCTATCGCCTTGACACAGGCAATGTCAATGTCAACGGTCTTCTGTATTGACGTATTTTCTGCAAGCTTGATAAGCTGACCCTTTTCCGTGTTGACATACTGCGGCTTTAAGTAATTCAGCGCAATTGCCATCATATCAAGGTAGCATTTTTCGCATTTGCAGCAGTCGATAGTCGGAAGTATCTCCTGCATTCTCTTTTCAACGATCTGCTCTGTTACGTTAATAAGTGCCATAAATTGGCTCCCCCTCAGAATTCTGTTATACTTCTTGTGATAACTTCCATGCACATTCTGCCGTTGTGATACGGGCACTTCCAGGGATTTACCATATCAACGGTCTGCATAGGTGTGCCGTCCTCTGCGACTTCACCCCACCATTCGCCGCAGCGTGTGTCGATCTGCTTGTTCTTTACCCAGGTCCAGATAGTCTTTGCGGAATCGAGGAATTCCTTTCTTCCGCCGCTGTTTTTGTAGGCGTTAAGGAATCCTACAATGCCCTCAGCCTGTACCCACCAGACACGCTTTGTGTCGATCTTTTCGTTCTCCCGCTCGTTGTTGAGAGCGCCGTTTTTCAGTGCAAGACTGCGGATATTTTCGGAAATTTTCAGGTTTATCTCTTTCCATTCCGCCGCCAGCTCGGAATCTCCCAGAACTTCGCAGGCACGGTCGATAAGCCATGTAGCTTCAATGTCGTGACCGTAGGAATGAATATCTCCGATGACCTTAAGATTCACATCAAAGAACACCTTAAGGCAGTTGTTCTCGCTGTCGAATATCTTATCCTTTGCAAGTCTGAGAAGGAAATCCAGCCTGTCCGCAACACGGGTATCGCCGCTTGCTTTAAGGAGAACTGTATAGCCCTCGATGAGGTGGAGAACGGTGTTCATGGTCTTGTCAGCCATCAGACCGTTTTCGGAGAGAGCGTCGTTTTCGATAAGCTGCCAGTTTCTGTCAAATGCTTCCATATAGGCAATATCGTCGGTGCATTTGCTTTCGACTGTGTCAAACAGCTCAAAAGCCAGCTTTAAAGCGTCCTTGTCCTTTGAAGCAAGATAATATTCGGAGAGCGCATAGATAGCAAACGCCTGATTATATGTGTGCTTCATTGAGTCGGAAACCTCGCCGTTGTACTTCATCATCCAGTAAACGCCGCCGTTTTCACGGTCAACGCAGTAGCTTTTCAGAAATTCGTAAGCGTGTTTGGCGTTGTCAAGATTATCCTCGCCGCCGACGGTCAGATATGCGCTTGAATAAAACCAAAGTATTCTTGAATTAAGGATAACGCCCTTGTCAGCCTTTTTGTCAACTTCAAGGTCATTGTTCATAAATCCATAAAATCCGCCGAATTCATCGTCCCTGAGCTTGTTCCAGAAGGGGATAATGTGTTCGGTAAGCTCATTTTTACATTCCTCGGTAAACATATAAAACACCTCTGACAGATAGTTATCTCTTGAATTTGTTCATAACAAGTCCCGTAATAAGCTTGGGATAGAAATATGTGGACTTCTGAGGCATCTTTTCGGAAGCAGCAGCCACGTCCCTTATCTCCCTTACCTTTGTGGGATTAAGAATAAATGCGCAGTTTGCCTTGCCGTCATCGACAGCTTCCAGAGCCTCCGCAAAGCTTCTTGTATATGTAAGGTTCTTCTGATTTGCCATATTTTCCTTGTCGATACCCATAATTCTTTCAAGGATAAGGGTGTGCAGCACGGAAACGTCCAGACCGCAGTAAGCATCGGACATTTCGGGCATAAGCTCCTTTACAGCCTTCTCGTCACGCAGCTTCATTACGGTGAAATTGCCCGATTTTGTGTACATAGCAAACGCCTTGCTGCCCTCGTCATAGTAGGCTGCAAGCATACCCTGCATTTCGGAGGAGGATTTTACTACCTTGATATCGAAATAATCGCTTGCGCCGCAGGAAACCTTCTGCTCGTCAAATTCGGGCATATCACGCACGATACGGTGAGTGGGGAATACCACAAGACCGTCATTCTCCATATTTACAAGCATACAGGGGATAAATGCGCTGAGGTCGCCGGGGACTGCATCGCCGTTTGCGCAAAGATGTCTGTGATAATTCAGAGCGGTTTCGTAACGGTGGTGACCGTCTGCGATATACAGCTTTTTATCTGCAAATTTCGCTGTGATTTCGGAAAGGATCTTCTCGTCGGACACGCACCACATTTTGTGAACGGTGCCGTCATTGTCCGTAACCTCCATATCGGGCTTGCCCTGTGAACAGCTGTCGATAAGGCTGTAAACGGAACCGTCCTCGTCCATGTAGAGGGAGTATATCTGGCTGAAATTAGCGTTGGTTTCGCTCATCAGGTTAAATCTGTCAGCCTTTGCCTTGGAGAGAGTTTCCTCGTGGGGGAGAACGACTCCGTCGGCAAAATCACGCAGCTCTATGAGGGAAACAAAACCCTTTACGGACTTTACCTTGCCCGAAGCGGTAAACACCATTTCGTAAACGTAGATGCTGTCCTTCTCGTCATAGGTGAGAATTCCTTCGTTCAGCCATTTTTCAAGGGTAACGCCTGCTTCTCTGTACTTATTTTCGCCGGAAGGAAGCTCCAGTCTGATGATATTATGCTCATTGCTTTCGATAAATTTTTCACGCTGTTCCTCGGAAATAATGTCGTAGGGGGGGCAGACCAGAGTGTTCAGGTCGCCGCCCTTTTCGGTGTTGTATCTTAAGCCCTTAAAGCCCTTAACGATTGCCATAAAAATTATCCTTTCATTATTTCAGTCCGCTTCCGCAGCAGTTCTTGTACTTCTTTCCGCTTCCGCAGGGACAGGGATCGTTTCTGCCGACCTTCTTGACACGTCTTTCATTGGAGAAGCTTCCGTCGGAGGCTGTTTCCTGAGGCTTAGCCACCTGCTCTCTCTTGGGAGCCTCGTCCTTCTTTACCTGGATTGTAAAGAGCATTCTTACGGTGTCCTCTCTGATAGCGTCGATCATAGCGTCGAACATCTCAAAGCCCTCGTAACGGTACTCGACAACAGGGTTCTTCTGACCGTAGGCTCTCAGACCGATACCGCGCTTCAGCTCCTCCATATCGTCGATGTGGTTCATCCACTTGGTATCAACTATCTTCAGCAGAACGACTCTTTCAAGCTCTCTGAGGACTTCGCTGCCGATAGACTGCTCCTTCTTCTCGTAGAAATCCAGGGCTCTGTCTGTCAGCATATTGATAATATCCTGCTTTTTCAGCTCGCTCAGCTCTGCGGTGGTGTACTGGAAATCGTTGGGCATGGTGAACAGTCCCATAAAATGGTCACGCAGACCTGCCAGATTCCAGTCGTCCTGAACGCTGTCGTCAAGAATATAAGCGTTGACATTCTCGATAATAAGGTCCTTTATCATCTTCACGATGTACTCGTGGATATCCTCGCCGTCAAGCACCTTGGCTCTCTGACCGTAGATGATCTCACGCTGCTTGGACATAACATCGTCGTAGTTGAGGACGTTCTTTCTGATGCTGAAGTTTCTGCCCTCGACCTTTTTCTGTGAGGACTCGATGACCTTGGTAAGCATTTTGCTTTCGATGGGCATATTCTCGTCAACGTTGAGAGTGTCCATCATAGTGGTGATCCTGTCGCCGCCGAAAAGACGCATCAGGTCGTCCTCAAGGGAGAGGAAGAAGCGGCTTTCGCCCTCGTCGCCCTGACGTCCCGCACGGCCTCGCAGCTGATTGTCGATACGTCTGGACTCGTGTCTTTCCGTGCCAAGGATAAACAGACCGCCTGCTGCTCTTACCTCGTCAGCCTTTTCCTTTATTTCCTCGCTGTGCTTCTTGTACAGCTCTCTGTAATGCTCTCTTGCGGCGATGATCTGCGGGTCTTCGGTTTCGGCATAGCTTATTGCCTCGTTGATGAGGTCCTCGTCCATGCCCTCCTTTCGCATATCCGCCTTTGCCATAAACTCAGCGTTACCGCCCAGAAGAATGTCGGTACCGCGTCCTGCCATGTTGGTAGCAATGGTAACAGCGCCGAACTTACCTGCCTGAGCAACTATCTCAGCTTCCTTTGCATGCTGCTTAGCGTTCAGTACCTCGTGCTTGATGCCCCTCTTTTTCAGCATAGAGGACAGCAGCTCGGATTTTTCGATGGAGATAGTACCTACCAGCACGGGCTGACCCTTTTCGTGACATTCGATAATCTGCTCGATAGCGGCGTTGAACTTGCCCTTTTCGGTCTTGTAAACAACGTCGGGGTGGTCAATTCTCTGAACGGGACGGTTTGTGGGTACCTCCACAACGTCCAGCTTGTAAATCTCTCTGAACTCGTCCTCCTCGGTCATAGCGGTACCTGTCATACCGGAAAGCTTTGTGTAAAGACGGAAGAAGTTCTGGAATGTTACGGTAGCCAGCGTCTTGGACTCGTTTGCTATCTTAACGCCTTCCTTTGCTTCGATAGCCTGATGCAGACCGTCATTGAAGCGTCGTCCTATCATAAGACGTCCCGTAAACTCGTCAACGATAATAACTTCGCCCTCGTCGTTAACAACGTAGTCGATGTCTGCCTTCATAACGCCGTTTGCTTTCAGCGCCTGATTTATGTGGTGGAGCAGGGTCATATTTTCTGCGTCCATCAGGTTGATGACGTTAAAGTGCTTTTCAGCCTTTCTTACGCCGTTTCGTGTGATGGTAGCGGTCTTTGCCTTTTCGTCAACGATGTAGTCGCAGTCCTCGGCAAGCTCCTCCTGATCCTCCTTGTCGTCCATTTCGACAACATAGTGGGGCTTCAGGGTCTTAACGAATTTGTCAACGGTAGTGTAAAGCTCGGTGGACTTATCGCCCTGACCGGAAATGATAAGGGGAGTTCTTGCTTCATCTATGAGGATAGAGTCCACCTCGTCCACGATAGCAAAGTTATGTCCTCTCTGGACCATATCCTTCTTATAGATGACCATGTTATCACGGAGATAGTCAAAGCCGAACTCGTTGTTTGTACCATAGGTAATGTCCGCAGCATAAGCGGCACGTCTTTCGTCGTTGGTCAGACCGTGGAGGATACAGCCGATGCTCTGTCCCAGATAGCGGAAAACCTTGCCCATTTCCTCCGACTGAGATTTAGCAAGATAGTCATTTACGGTAACAACGTGAACGCCCTTGCCGTCCAGCGAATTAAGGTAAGCGGCACAGCAGGCAACGAGAGTTTTACCTTCACCTGTTCTCATTTCGGCGATACGTCCCTGATGAAGAACGATAGCACCGATTATCTGAACGGGGAAGGGCTTCTTTCCGAGAACTCTCCATGCAGCCTCTCTTACCGTAGCAAGAGCTTCGGGGAGAATGTCGTCAAGAGTTTCGCCGTTTGCAAGTCTTTCCTTCAGCACCTTTGTCTGTCCCTTAAGAGTTTCCTCAGACATTGCCTGATATTCCTCGTCAAGGGCAAGAACCTTGTTTTTTATAGGCTCTATCTTTGCGAGTTCTCTTTTGCTGTAAGAACCGAACAATCCATCAAAAAGTCCCATTTATCAAATCCACCTTTATTAGTTTTAAGCCGATAGTTCGGCTGTAATGTCTACATACTATCTTATTATAACTCTTTTTCATTCAATTGTCAAATATTTTTTTCAAATAAAATCGCAATTTTGGGCATAAAATTCGTCAAAACGAAAGATAATAATACAAATCATTCAAAAAGGAGAATGCTTTAAATGGAATTTTCATCAAGTATCACAAAGGAAAATCTTATGCGGGCGTTTGCGGGAGAAAGTCAGGCTAGAAACCGCTACACCTTTGCGGCAGATGCGGCCAAGCGTCAGAATTACGAGTTTCTCAGCCGTGTATTCAAGCTGACCGCCGACCAGGAGAAGGCTCACGCCGAAATATTCTATAATTTTCTCAGACAGTCAAACGGCGAAAATATTGCCATAGAGGGAGCGTATCCCGTGGACAATTACGACGATATTGTGAAGCTTCTCACCTCTGCCCGCCATAACGAGTATGAGGAGTTTGAAACGGTCTATCCCGCATTTGCGAAGACCGCCAAGGACGAGGGCTTTTTGCAGATAGCGGCGGCATTTGAGAATATCGCCGCCATTGAAAAGGTCCACGGCGACCGCTTCGGCACATTTGCTTCCCTTATCGAACGGGGACTGTTGTTCAAGGCGGAAAACACAAGCGAACAGACCGAGTGGATATGCCTGAACTGCGGTCATATCCACAAAGGTCCCATGGCACCTCAGAATTGCCCCGTCTGTCATTCCGACAAGGGATTTTTTGTGCCGTTCAAGTATTACGACTTCAAGGAAAACGGCTATGCTTCAATAGGATAAAAAAAGGGTATGCTGCACTAAGCTGTGTGGCATACCCGTATTTTTAGGAAATTTAGGAAAATTTTCTTAGCGAAAAAGAATTGTTCCATTTTGCTGTATCAGAAATGCCTAATTTGTACAATCTGACGAAAAATATTTATTTGCGAAAAATGCTTGACAAAAAATTATCCGTATGGTAAAATAAATAAGTCGTTAAAGCGTTGTGCAGGTAGTATAACCGCATTTTCCGTTAAACGAAATACGGAGAGGTATCGAAGCGGTCATAACGAGGCGGTCTTGAAAACCGTTTGCCCACAAGGCACAAGGGTTCGAATCCCTTCCTCTCCGCCAACTTTTCCTTAATATGTGTTTTGAGTTCACCATTCGCAGAAATACCCAAGTGGTGAAGGGGCTCCCCTGCTAAGGGAGTAGGTCGGGAAACCGGCGCGAGGGTTCAAATCCCTCTTTCTGCGCCAAATCAAGCCGCTTCTTTACGGAGCGGCTTTTTCTTTTACGATATGTTAGGACGGCTATATCCCCACATTTCGGGAGAGAAGCAGAAAATATTTTGCAGATACGGTTTTGAAAAGAGGTCTTTAACGTGTGGCTGTTATATGCAGCATTGTCCGCATTATTTGCGGCGCTTACCACAATATTTGCAAAGTTAGGCGTTGACAAGGTGGATTCCACACTTGCCACCGCCATACGAACTGTTGTCGTTCTTGCGGCGGCATGGGGAATGGTCTTTATAGCCGGAAAACAGCGGGGAATTGTCGACATTGACCGAAAAAGCTGGATATTCCTCGTTCTTTCTGGACTTGCCACGGGAATTTCTTGGCTCTGCTACTACAAAGCACTGCAAAACGCTCCCGCTTCAAAGGTCGCTCCCGTGGACAAATTCAGCCTTGTAATCACCATGATACTGTCCTTTATCGTGCTGAAGGAGCAGCTTTCCGCCAAGGACATAATAGGTGCTTTGCTGATAACTGCGGGCACTCTGGTCATCATACTGTAAGTCAAATTATAAGCAATTTCCGAAGATAACAAAAAAAATTGAAAAATGTGTTGCTTTTCTTCAATTTATATGGTATAATAATATTGTTTATAGGTTTCTGCGGACGATTATGCGTTTTTTCGCAGTTAACCATATTTAATATGAAATTTTCTGGAGGAATTTAAATGTCATATCCACTGATAGCACCCGATTTCTATAAAGAATATACCGAAAGCTGGGACAGGGAAAAGAACGGCGATATTCCCTGCGAGATAATCTTCACCCCCGCAGCAGCCGAGTATGTTTTCACCCTCAATAACGTTGATACCGTTATGAGATTGATGGCTCATAAGGAAAAGCTTAATTTCCAGATGTACAACCTTAAGCCCGACGCAGAGCGTGATGCCGCTTACGAAAAGCAGAACAAGGAAAAGCTTGCGCTGTTCCCGCTTCTCCAGTATTACTGGCCCCTCAAGACGCTGATGATGAACATTCTCCAGCGCCGTGAAGCTAACTTTGAAAAGAGAATGTTGGTGCTCAACTACGCTATCAAGGCAGTTCAGGAGATAATCGACAGAAATCAGGCTGAGGCTATCCCTGCGTTCGTTTCTCAGTTTATCGCAAGAGAGGATTACAGCGATGTTCTGGCATATTTTGCCGAGCTTCGTCCCGCACTTGATTACAGCATGAACGACGGTCTGTCCCTGCTGGATATTTTCAACACCAATCCTCAGTTCGGCGAGATAATGAACACCATCTACGGTAACCTCGGCATTGACAGGTCCAAGGAGGCCACCAAGGAGGATATTGAAAGACACGTCAAGAACTATTTCGAGCTGAAAAAGTCCTTCTATACGGGCTTCTTGAAGGGCAGAGAGCATTATATCGAGAATATTATGGTCAACTACCTCTGGGCGCTGTCCATGCCCTTTGCGGATCCTTCCATCTCCGTATGGGACAACTATGTGTTCTTCTGTGCGCTTTACAATGCGATCAAGGTAATGCTGACCTGCTATATGAAGGACAAGGACGATTCCGACTTTGCTTATGCAGTTGCTATGTTCTCCTATCAGTTCCACAATACTCCCAGAGATATTGTCAGGGAAGTTGTTAAGGTCATCAAAGATGCGGGCGAGGGCAACAACGGCGATATGGCTATGCTGGTTCTCGGCTGATCTCCGCATTTCGTAAATAACACAAAGTGCCGTTCCTGATGGGGGACGGCACTTTTTTATTTATCGCTTGTATGCTTCTGTAACCGCTTTTGCGACTGCCTTTGCAACGCCTTTGTCAAGGGGATCGGGGATAATTCGGTCGGGGGACAACTCCTTTTCGGGGATATACGACGCAATTGCATAGGCAGCGGCGGACTTCATCTGCTCGGTGATCTCCTTCGCACGGACGTCCAGCGCACCTCGGAATATTCCCGGAAAGGCTAAGAGATTGTTTATCTGATTGGGACAATCGCTCCGTCCGGTGCCCACAATTGCAGCACCCGCAGCCTTGGCAGCATCGGGCATTATCTCGGGACGGGGATTTGCCAGCGCAAAAATTATGGGCTTTTCCGCCATGGAACGCACCATTTCTTCGGTAACGCAGTCGGGGGAGGAAACGCCGATAAACAGGTCGGCACCCGTCAGAACGTCCTCCAATGTTCCGCTTTTTCTGTGAAGATTTGTCACCTCGGCGATGTCGGCTTTTTGGCTGTTCAGACCGTTTCTGCCCTTGTAGATCGCACCTGTTCGGTCGCAGATGATAATATCCTTCAGTCCCGCAGACATCAGCAGACGGGCTATGGCAAGTCCCGCAGCACCTGCGCCGTTGATGACAGCCTTTGTTTCGCCTATGGTTCGATTCGTCAGCTTTAACGCATTTATCAGGGCGGCAAGAACGACTATTGCCGTGCCGTGCTGGTCGTCGTGGAAAACGGGAATATCGCAGCATTCCTTTAGCTTTTCCTCAATTTCAAAGCAGCGGGGAGCGGAAATGTCCTCCAGATTTATGCCGCCGAAGCTGCCTGAAATAAGCCTTACTGTGTTCACTATCTCGTTCACGTTCTGCGATTTAATGCAGATAGGGAAAGCGTCCACATCGGCAAAATGCTTGAACAGGGCGCATTTTCCCTCCATTACGGGCATGGCGGCTTCCGCACCGATGTCACCCAGACCGAGGACAGCAGTCCCGTCGGTGACAACGGCAACAAGGTTGGAACGGGCGGTCAGCTCAAAGCTTTTCTCGGGATTTCTGTTTATTTCAAGGCATGGCTCGGCAACTCCGGGAGTGTAGGCAAGAGCGAGGTCGTCACGGGTTTCAAGGGGAATTTTGCATTCTATCCCGATTTTGCCCCGCCAATCATGGTGCTTTTTCAGAGATTCTTCGGAATAATTCATAGACGGTTTCCTTTCGTTTTTTCTTATTTTGTTCCGAAAACTCTGTAATATTCCGCAAAAAATCCTCAGACAATTTTACGAAAAACTGTCTGAGGACAAATATTTTATAGTTTATCAGATAGCCTTAAAAGCTTCCTCCAGATCGAAGATAATATCGTCGATATGCTCCGTACCGATGGAAAGTCTGATGGTGTTTGGCTTGATTCCCTGTTCCTCCAGCTCTGCGCCGTTCAACTGAGAATGTGTTGTGGAAGCGGGGTGGATAGCCAGAGATTTAACGTCGGCAACATTAGCCAGCAGAGAGAAAATTTGCAGGTTGTCGATGAACTTCTTTGCTTCTTCCTCACCGCCCTTTATCTCAAAGGTGAAGATGGAACCGCCGCCGTTCGGGAAATACTTGTCGTAAAGCTCCTTCTGTCTGCCGGTTGCAAGAGAGGGGTGATTTACCTTTTCTACCTTGGGGTGATTATTCAGGAAATTAACCACCTTGATTGCATTTTCAACGTGTCTTTCCACTCTCAAGGACAGAGTTTCCAGACCCTGCAGGAAGATGAATGCGTGGAAGGGGGACAGTGTTGCGCCCGTATCTCTCAGCAGGATAGCCCTTATTTTTGTAACAAATGCTGCGGGACCGACTGCCTTTGTGAAGCTTACGCCGTGATAGCTGGGGTTGGGTTCGGTGAGAGCGGGGAACTTTCCGCTTGCCTCCCAGTCAAACTTGCCGCTGTCCACGATAACGCCGCCGATAGCTGTGCCGTGTCCGCCGATAAACTTGGTTGCGGAATGAACAACGATGTCTGCGCCGTACTCGATAGGTCTGATAAGGTAGGGTGTGCCGAAGGTGTTGTCAACTACAAGAGGTATCTTGTGCTTGTGGGCAATATTTGCAAGCTTCTCAATGTCGATAACGTTGGAGTTGGGATTGCCCAGAGTTTCGATGTAAAGAGCCTTTGTGTTCTCCTGAATGGCATTCTCATAAGCGGCTTCATCGTCAGGTTCAACGAAGGTGGTGGTGATGCCGTAATCGGGAAGGGTGTGTTCCAGAAGATTGTATGTACCGCCGTAAATGGTCTTTGCGGCAACGATATGCTCGCCTGCCTTTGCCAGATTCTGGATAGTATAGGCAATAGCCGCAGCGCCCGAAGCAGTCGCCAGAGCAGCAACGCCGCCCTCCAGAGCAGCAATTCTCTGTTCAAATATGTCCTGTGTGGGGTTTGTAAGTCTGCCGTAGATGTTTCCTGCGTCCTTCAGAGCAAATCTGTCAGCTGCGTGCTGAGAGTTGTGGAAAACAAATGAAGTGCTGGCGTAGATGGGGACAGCCCTTGCATCGGTAACGGGGTCTGCGGTTTCCTGTCCTATGTGAAGCTGCTTGGTTTCAAATTTAAGGTTTCTTCCTGTAAAATCGCTCATATTATTACTCCCTTTCGGTATTAGTATAATCAACCTATTTGGTTGGTAGGAATTAGCTTGTTATTATAATAACCTATAAATACTAGTTTGTCAATAGGTTTTATCTGGTTTTGGATATTTTTCTAAATAATACTTGGAAACTAAACCGATATTGAGCGATATAAACAAAAATCCGCAGAATAATCTGCGGATTTGACTATTATTTAGTTTGGTGATATAATGTTTTTATGAGATTTACTTTTGTTTGGTATGATAAAAAGCGGGTCATTGTCCCATTTGCATAAAACGAAAATTTCAGTCGCCGCTAAACACTTTATTGAGTTTCAGGTTCTTTTGCCGTCGCCTGTCAGCGATTGACATCATTTGCGCAAAAGGCAAAGCTTCTCTTTCGATGTGCAATAAATCCCACAAACGCCAGAAGCAGCCACGTCACCAGCGAAACTGCCGAGGACGAGAAAACAGTCCTGTGAATGGGGATAAGTATGTCGGAGGCGGTGTTTATCAAACCGTTTGCGGCGTTCACAAATGGCGTGATACCAAGAAGCATTCCGCCGAAAATAATTGCCGCAAGTCCCGCAGCTATGTACACGACGGACACGTTTTTCATTCTTGATGAAGCTGCGCCGTCGGCATATCCGAACATATATACAGCCGCTGTAAGCGTTCCCGACCACAATATATTGATAAGTATCAGTATGGGCAGAGCGGGCGGCTTTATCTGGTAATATCCCGAAATGATAAGCAGGGCAGGGGGCTTTTTCATTGCCGCAGACAGAACGCCGTACAAAACGCCGTTTACCGCCGCCATGGAAAAAGCTGTCACTATGGAGTGGAGCGCAAACGCCTTTATTTGTAACATTCGCTGACAGGACGCCGCAGCCGAAAGCCGTGTGTGGAGCGGGTAAACTATCCGCCCGATGACGTAAGCACCTGCGACAGCGGCAGCGTCAAAGCCCACAGGTACGAGCTTCCCAAGGAAGATAAGCAGTATCTCCACGGCGAGGACTATCCCCCAAAGCGGAAGTGCAAGCTGTGTGCAGACCGCTGCCGAGCCTTTCAGACGTGTATCCATCAGTTCTCCTCCTCGCTTTCGGCAGTGCCCGTCATTTCGGCGAAGACTACTTCAAGATTCAGCTTTGAAAAGCTGAGATGATTATCGGAGCTTATGGGACGGACACCCAGCACAAAGGCTGTTTTTGTATCTCCGTTCATCACCGAGCCGAACACCTTTTTGCCGATGGTGTAGTCGTCCACAATGCCCCGCTTGCCTTTGACGGAGTAGCCGTTTTTGGTGAAAAACTCCACGGGACAGCAGCATATGAGCCGTCCGTCGTTTATCATGGCAACATGGGTGATGAAGCCCGCTGTTTCCGCAACAAGATGTGTCGCAAGGCAGACAGTCTTTCCGTCCGACTCAAACTTTTTTGCGGCGGCGGCGTAAAACTTGCGGCGTGTCAGGTCGTCAAGCTGCTTTACGGGTTCGTCCAAAAAGGTAAATTCCGCTCCCGAGGACAGCGCAAGTATGGCGTTAAGCAGCGGCTGTTGCTTGTCGGAAATCGATTTTATGCGGTCGTCGGGGGATATTTTGAAATCCGCCAGCAGCTGATAGGCGTATTTTTCCGAGAAATTCGGGTAAAGCCGCTTCATTGCCTTGACCGCCGAGGACACCTTTAAAAGCTTCGGGTACATTCTTGCTTCTGCGGAGCAGCATATCTGCGACATAAGCGAATCGTCTGTAAGGATAGACTGACCGTCTGCCAGAACTGTCCCGCTGTCGGGCATTATCCGTCCGCCCGCAAGGGACACTAAGGTGGTCTTGCCCGAATTTTCTCTGCCGTATATGCCGTAAAAGCAGCCTTGGTCAAACTGAGCTGTCAGTCCCGAAAGGGCGGTGTATTCCTTGAAATCCTTTTTAACGTTCATAAAATTTATGGCTTTCATGTCGGGACCTCCATTCTTAAATTATTCGATAGAAAGGGCATTTATGAAGAAAATAATAGTATTGATACTGTCAGCGGCTCTCCTTTGCTCTTGTTGGAATGAAAAGTGTCAGCCGGAATCCCCCGCAGAAACTTTAGTATCTACGGAAGCCGCCGTAAGCGAACAAACTAACCTATCCGACGAAAGTAAAATCTCCCAAAAAGAGGAATTTACATACCCGCCTGTGGAATACACTTTGGAAGATCAGACGGTATTTTACGGCACATTCCCACCCATCAAGAAAATTTTCGAGAATAACGCCGAAAAGCTTGCAGACGTTCCTCTTTGCGGACAAGCCGTGCTGGACGAGTACATTTCCCCCCGCTCCTATGCTGCCGACCGTGCCGAAGTTCTCCAACAGGTAAAGGAGCTGTCCGACGAGATATGTGCGGGCTGCGAAACCGATGCAGAGCGTCTTTACGCCATCTGCGACTGGGTCAGCAGGAATATTTACTATGATTTTGATGCCCGAAACAGCGAGGTCACTGCCGAGGTGATCTGCCTGAAAAATGTTCTGGAAACCAAACGTACCACCTGTGCGGGCTATTCCACCTTTACGGCGGCTTTGTGCGGTGCGCAGGGGATTGTCTGCGTCGATCTTCGGGGCGGCAGCTCGTCGGAGGGCTGGAAGCGTTCCGAGCTGCCTGACGCACCTATGAACCACGAATGGAACGGTGCGGTCATTGACGGGAAATGGGTTTTCTGCGACACCACCTGGGCTTCGCAGAACACTTACGAGAACGGTGCATTTTTCCAAAACGAACCGCTGACGCCCTTTTATTACAGTGCGGATTTCGGTCAAATGAGCATCGAGCATCGCATCGACATTGCGGAGTTCAGGGATTTTTACGGTATTTTTGAAAATAATTCTCCGCAAAATCAAGGATAAATTCCGCAAATTTTCCCGTTTCGGCATTTTCACAGACCATTGCGGGAATGTCACTGAGGGCGGCGTTCAGTCCGTTGTCGGGGACAAGTGCAATGTCCGCCGAAAGGAGCATTGGAATATCAAACTCGCTGTCCCCTGCGGCTATGGTCGTTTCGGGGGACAGCCTTTTTTTCAGCCGTTCAAGGGCATTTCCCTTGTTAAGTCCCTTTGGAAGAATGTAGACCTTTGAACCGTTTGTCAGTATGTCAACGGTTTGTGCGTCAAGCTGTGAACCGAGCAGAGAAACGGTTTCATCGGGCTTATCGGACTTTGTAAAGATAAAGGAATCGTCCACAAATCTGACCTCAAAGGAGCGGTTTTTGTCCGTTTCAAGGAGATTTTTACCCCGTTCAAGCTCACTTATGGCGGTGTTTATCAGCTGTTCCGATTCCGCTCGCCAAGCCTTGTCGGGGACGCCGTTTATCAGCAGCGTTCCGCCGTTTGAGGTGACAGCCATGGGCGGTTCATCTCCGAATATGGATATGCGCCGAAACTGCTCCACCGAGCGGGTGGTTATGGGTATGGGAAGTATCCCCGAGGACAGTCCATTCAGCTTTTCGACCGCTTCGGGTGTCATATAGGACAGTTTTTTCCAAATGCCGTGTATGTTTCCCTCTTCCACGCAGATATGGGAGCCTTCGGCTTTTTTGTAGCTGTGTATAAGCGTGTTGTCAAGGTCGAGAGCCAGAAGTATCATGGTTAAACTCCTTTCATCTGAGAAAATCGGGCAGCAGGGCAATTATCATTGTCAGCGATATGACAAATATCATCAGAAAAGCATTTGCGGCATATTTGTAACGCTCCTTGCCGCTCTTATTATATGTCCTCCGCAGACGGACAGACAGTATCAGGGAAATAAAGCATACGGGTGCGGCGATGATGAAAAACATTCCGTCCTTCATTACACATCACCGTGGCTTTTTTTACCCAATGTTCGGATAATTCCGCATGCCTTGTATCGGGTGAGAGGATAGCGCTTTACGGGGACGTTCTTTTCCTCCGCCAGCCTCAGCAGATGGCTGACACAGCTTTCGTCCTCCAAATTGTCCGCAATGAGCAGACAGTAGGGGACACGCCGCAGCAGAACTCGTGTGGCTTCCCCAAGCCCCGGCTTAACAAGATTGATGTCGTCAATGCCAAAGTCGGCGGCGATACGCTTTACCTCGTCAATGCCCGTTGTGTCGGGACGTGCTTCAAGGGGCAGATCGGCGGGAGCAAGCCGCATAGCTGTTTCTATCTTACTGATATATTCACCGGACAAATCTTCATCTTCCAAATCGGAATGGTAAGCCGCACCGTGGAAGTCCTCATCGCCGATAATGTCGCTGCGGAGAAATGTTCTGCTCATCAGCCCCGAAACGGTGGAATTCAGAATGGAGCTGGGGATAAGAATGTCCTTGTAGGTGCCGCAAAGCTCCGTGATATTTGCGGGGTCGGCAAGCACGGCAAGGCTGCATGACACGCCCTTATAATCGGCAAGGGCTTCGGTGAGAGTGCCGAGAATAGCGCCCTTTCCCGTCCAGCCGTCCACGAAGCATATCTCCTCGGGGCGGTGCTGCGACAGAATGTAGGACATAGCGTTTTTGTCAATGCCAATTCCCCTGATTATGGAAATGGTGTAATGCGCCGCATTCACGCCAAAACGGGCTTTCAGGCAGCGTTTCATCAAAATTCCCACAGGTGTTCCCGCACGGGCAAGGGACACAAGGGCGATCTTTCCGTCCGGGTGCGTCTTACAGAGCCTGTTGCAGACGGAAACTACCGCTTGGGCGGTTTCAAAAGCGCACCGCTCCAGAGCGTCCTTGTATTCCTTCAGATATTTCTCCGAGGGACGGTATTCCAGCGGGAGCATCTCCGAATAGTGTGCGCCCTGTTCGATACGCCGCTGACGTTCCTCGGCGGGCAGCGGTTCAATAAGTCCCGTTATGTCCTTCAAAAGAACGGTAACGTCCGACGGGGAATAGGAGCAGGGCATTGCCGCTTTCCAGCTGACGAAAAAGAAGCTGTCCGTTTCGGGAAAAGCGTGAGTCAGCTGCGCAAAGCCGTCCCTTTTCGGGCTGTCGGTCACGGCGATAACAAGGTCGTATCTATCGGTATTATAAAGGTAGGTAGTTCGGTCTTTATCGTAAAAGCTTTCAAGGGTCATTCTTGAAAACAGGGGGTAATTCTCTTTGAAATGGGGTTCGATGGGGCTTCTGGTGGTGGAATGGGTGTACACCTCCGCACCATGTTCACGCAGCTTATCGGCGGCGTTTATGGCGGGGTACATACATTCCTCCGTGCCTATAACGGCAATCTTTTTCCCCGAAAGCTGAATGTTCTTGCGGCTGATTATCCTCAGAAGCTGTTCGGCAAGGCTGTCGCAGGCTTCCGAATATTCGTCCGAAGAAACGCCGCTTCTAGGGTCAAGCATGCCCTTTATTCGGAGATATTCGCAGTTCGGAGAGGTTTTCCGCTTCGGTATTTCCTTTGGCGGTTCGGGTATCAAACTGTCCCTATGATCGGACATATCTATTTTCATAAGCCAATAGAAATCATATCCCGGCTCGGCAAGCTCATTCGTCCGCTCCTCGGACATTCCGTTTAGAATCGAGCAGGCGGAATATGTTATCCTGTTCGGTATCTTCGGGTTGGCTTTCAGGGCATTTATGAAATTTACAATAGTTTTGCCGGTGGTTATTTCGTCCTCAACGAAGATAACTCTTGTTACGCCGTCAAACAGCCTTGCGGTGCTTTTGCATTGCAGAGTCTGCTCGGTGGCATGGGAATGTTCCTCGGAAAATTCGGCGGCGTATTCGCAGTTTGTGAGCTGCTCTCTTGTGGTGTGGATATAGCGTGAGCCGTGAAACGCCCTTGCAACGGCAGCACCCACAGCGGTCGCCGTTTCCGCAAATCCGATAAAGAGGATATTTTCCGCTGCTTCACGGACATTTTTCCTCACCTCGTCCGCCAGCTCGGAAAACAGCCGCAGGGGAACATCGGGGGAGATGGGAAAATGCTTTCCCTGACACTTATCCACAAGGATAAAGCTCCTTTTGGCGTTGTTTTCCCGACGTGAAACGCAGGCAAGCTGTTCGGCGGGGAAGGTCGATTTGTTACAGAGAAGCTTCAAAGCTTGTCACCTCGCTGTCCTCAGGAAGCTCCAACGGTGTTTCCACATAAGTGACCCTTGACGGAACACGTTTGAGCATCCACTTTTTATCAATGCCAAGCAGCTGATTTACCGCAAGATTTGGGATATTCACCCCCGCGCCCGTGCAGGAAAGCTGTATTCCACCCGACATTCTGGTGTTCACCTCCAGAAGATAGGGGCTGCCGTTGTGATATTTAAACTGAATATTGCAGGGAGTTTTCAGTCCCGTATATTCAAAAAATCGTTCGCAAAGGGAGATAATTGAGTGGTCATAGCGAATTTCGGCAATTCGTGAACCCGTCTTAAACCTCGGAATGATAATGTTTCCGTCGGCGGTCATCAGACAGTCAACACTGACCTCACAGCCGTCCAGATAGGGCATTACGATGAAATTCGGCAGACTTTCCCGCTCGGAAAGGGCTTCAACAGCCTGTTTATAGGAAATTTTCATTCCCGGCTGGACAAAAAGCCCGTTGTAACCCGCCATTCTGTCGTCAATAACACGAAAGCTGACAGCACCCTCATCGTGGGCAAGCTTTATGCAGGCACGGCAATTGTTGGCGGTTATCTTTTCGTAAGAGTCCTTGAATTCGGCAACATTTCGGATAACGTATCTTTCGGGAATGACCTCGGGGGCAAACTCGTTGAAAAGTCGGTATGTACAGTCCTTGTCGGACAGATTCATCAGCTTGTTGTAATCATAATCCGCCAGCACGGAAACGCCTATCTCCTCAAATTCCGTCACACGTCTGATAATTGCGGTCATTTTTCTTCGGGGGATAAACAGCCTTATTTTATGCTCCTTGCAGAAGCTCAGGCAGTAGTTTACATATTCGTCGTCATCGGGAATGGACGGTTCCTTGTACCATTCGTCACATGCCAGCTTGATAACGGAATCAACATTCTCGTTGCTGCCAATGACGTAAAAATCTATGGTCGTGTCCAGCTTTATAAGATTGATGATGTGGTATGCGGTGGAGAACCAGTGGTTGAGCCAGATCCTTACAGTTTTCATTTTGTACCTCTTTATATAAATCTTGCGGGAATTTTCTTATTTTACGCCGTAAATCGATGCCAGAGTAACGGTCTTTCTCGCCCAATTTTCGTGGACCTTGACCTCGTTCATACGTCCTCCCGACGGGCTTTTTGCTACTGCAAAGCCTTCGCCGTCGTTCCAGTTGAGTATGCTGAGGGCGTCCTTGTAATCCTCCTCGGAAACGGTGAGGGATTCGTTGATAACGGGCAGCTGTGTCGGGTGGATAGCGGTTTTTCCGATGAAGCCGTTTAATCTGTCAAGCTCCAGCTCGGCACGAAGTCCCTTTGCCCACTGTCCGTCGGGGTCGTTTCCGAAATATTCCCAGACAGGCGCAGATACCACATAATCCCGCCCAAAAACATTGAAAATATCCGCAAGTGTATTTCTCACAACGGTAATATCGTAAATGGTGCGGTCGGCAGGTCTGCGGAAACCGAAGCGGCTGCAAAAATCATTTCCGCCCACACGGATATTCAGCACCAGCTTGGAGATGGTGTCCACGGCGGATTTTATTTCGGTAATTGCCTGCAAACGGCTTTTCAGGTCGATGACCTCGGTGGATTCGAGGATAGGCATACAGTAAATATTCTGCTTGCCGCTGTTTATCTCCGTCATTACTTCAATGTAAGAAGCGGCGTTGCGGCGGTCGAATTTTGGCAGGATAAAGCCTGTGAGCAGCTCGTAATCGCATATTTTTTCGTAGATACGCAGCAGTTGTTCGGCGGAACGCACCCTTACAAACATCAGCGGCAGTTCGCTTTTGCGGATATTTTCGAGGATAAGCTCCCGATAGATGCTTTCAAAGGTGTTATAAAGGCAGTTTTCCGCTTCCTCCACGAAATTGTCCCCGACGCTGTCCTCTAAACAGAGGGACACGGAGCGCAGTCCCGCATACTTTTTCGATGTGATAAAGCCCGCAGCCTTGGGGTTCAGGGCAGGGCAGTAGAGCAGTCCGCCGAGGGCATATTGGAGAACGAATTTATCGTTATGCGCCTTGTCGGAACGCTTGGTAAAGCTTGATGATGAGGATATTCTTGCTGTATTTACAGAGTCCATTATTTTGTCCTTTCAAATCACACAATTTGCAAGCCTGTGCTTTCGCAGAGCCTTTTCAGACCGTCACGGTAGCCTGCGCCGACGCAGCAGAGCTTCCAGCTGTTCTTGTATCGGTAGAATTCCACGGCAACTATGGTCGTTTCCATCAGCAGATTATCGGGGGAGAAAACAAGCGTATTCTTGCCCTTTAGGGTGAATGTCAGCCCCTTGACCTTTGAGAAATTCCGTCGGGGGTCGTCCCCGTAAACCGAATAGGCAAGGGAGATCCTTTCGATATGCTCGGGAATTTTCGTGAGATCGACGGTGACCGTTCTGTACGGGCTTTTGTCGTCATAGCTGACACTTCCGCACTTTGAGCGGGTGTTTCCGAAGAACACAAGGCAGTCGTCCTCGGTGGCTTTTGCGTTTTTGTCAAGCATAAAGGTGTAGGCATCTATTTCCATATCCGAGGGGAAATTTGCCGAAAAGCTTATCTCGACCTTGTTTCCCAGATAATCCTCCGCAGAGATGCGCTGACCTCTTGTGAGGGGGACGGTCGCACCCGTAGGTGCAGTCCTTTCCGACGGACGGGACACCTTGTTGTAGCCGGAAAGCTGATCTCTCGTCAGCACAACGGAGCGTCCCTCGCTTGGTATCGGTGTCATATTGGGTGCAGCCTTGAATACGGCAGCTCCGTCTGTGAAGGAGCTTGCATCGCCGTCAGCCGTTCCGAAAATATACGCACGCCTGTTCAGCTCCGATTTGAAGATAACATCGCCGTAAAGATATGTACCCCGCCGCAGCGGCTCGGAGGTTATGGTGACCGTTGAAGCGCCTGCGGGTATCCTTGCGGGGGAGAAGCTGACGTCCTTGGCGGTGGAGATTATCTCCGTTTCCGACGGGACGCAAAGCTCCATTTTGAAGGTGTTTTTCTGTCCGTCGGGGAATTTTCCCAGCTTGATGTTTACGGGAACGCCCCAATAGCCGTCCTCGCTGCCCATTCCTCGGACAGCGCCGATTATCTCCACATTTTCCGCAGTAACTCCGGGTGCGGTACAGACGATAGCGAAGGAGGCATTGTCACGGGGCAGCCCCGTCAGCTCAATGCGCAGATTTTTCAGGCGGACATTTGGTGCGGAAACTGTCAGCACTGTGCCGCTTTTCACCCAGAGAGTGGTATTGTTTCCCATGACCGTGCATTGCTTTGTGATGACAAAGGGTCCTTCAAATTCGCCGCAGGGAAGTGAAGCCGTGCCGCCTGTGGTGACGTTATTCAATATCTCGCTGACCGTATCTGCCATATTATCTCCCCCTTTCCCGCTATTTTTGATACTTTTCACTCGGTATCGCATACATTAACATTATACCATTTTGTAAAATGAAAATCAAGGGCATTTTTGGAAATTCTCACAAAAAAGCTCCCCCGATTCAAAGAAACGGGAGAGCCGAAAAAAACACGTATTAAACGTTTACGCCGTAAGCCCTGCAAAGAGCCTCCAGACCGCCGCTGTAACCTGCGCCCACGGCGTTGAACTTCCACTCGCCGTTGTAGCGGTAAAGCTCGCAGACAACCAGAGCGGTTTCAATGGAGAATTCTTCCATAAGGTCATATCTGAGCATTTCCTCGCCGCTCATATCGTCATCGCTGTTACGCTTGCAGACTCTTACGAAAGCGTTGGAAACCTGTCCGAAATTCTGATGACGTGCAGCTGCTTCGTGGATAGTTACGGTAATAGCTATCTTTGCGATGTTCTGAGGAAGCTTGTTGAAGTCAATAAGGATAACCTCGTCATCGCCTTCGCCCTCGCCCGTGAGATTATCGCCCGTGTGAACGACTGCTCCGTCATATCCCGAAAGATTGTTGTAGAAGATGAAGTCCTCGTCCTTTAACACCTTGCCGTTTTCGCCCAGCAGGAATGCACAGGCGTCCAGGTCGAAATCGTAGCCGCCGTCATAGCTGTTTGTATCCCAGCCAAGACCGATAAGAGCTTTTGTCATTGATTTGTCAAGACTTACTCTCTGTCCCTTTGAAAGATTTACACCCATTTTAATTCCACCCCTTCATTACATATAGCGCTTAGCAACATCTGAGATGCCGTTGGCGTCGATGCCTTCGCCTACTGCGCTGAACTTCCATTCGCCGTTGTATCTGTAAACCTCGCCGAATATCATGGCGGTTTTTCCGCTGTAATTGTCGGTGAGATTGTACTTGCAAAGCTCCTTGTTGGTATCTGCGTCAACAATTCTGATAAATGCGTTCTGTATCATTCCGAAATGCTGTGCTCTTTCTCTTGCCTGATAGATCGTTACCGCAACAACGATCTTTTCGCAGTACTGAGGAACGTCACGCAGATCTATCATGATCTGCTCATCATCGCCGTCGCCTGCGCCTGTCAGGTTGTCGCCCATATGCTGTACGGAACCGCTCTTGTGCTTCAAATTGTTGTAGAAAACATAGTCGTCCTTGTTTGCAAGCTTGCCGCCTGCGGAAAGGAGAAGTGCGGAAGCGTCACAGTCAATATCCTGGGGCTTGGGTGCGAAAAGCCCTCTCTTCTGAGCGACTTCGTCCCAGCCAAGACCTACTATAACTCTTTTCAGAGATGAATTTCCTTTTGTAAGGTCAACCTTCTGACCTTTTTGAAGATTAACAGACATATTTTACAGTCCTTTCTTTATGGTTATGTATTATGAAACGGTGGAAGTTACGCTGACCGAGCTGATCATGGAATTATACACCTTGATGGTGGGAGCAAGCCAGACCTGTCCCGTTCCTCGGTAAACATTCACAAGTCCCTCGCCGCTGGCAGCAGAGCCGATAAGCGTCTTTGCGGAACGTTCAACGGAGAAGTCAATGCCGCCTGTTCGCAAAACGGCAAAGTTTCCGTCCACCTTTAGCACATCATTGTTCAGCTCGATTATGTCAATTTCCGACATGGGAACGGCACATTCGAGAACGGCAAGTCCGGGACCTCTCAGGGAAGTCTGGAAGATACCCTCGCCGCCCAACGCCGCCGAGGAAAGATTTTTCTGCATAAAGGCACTGACATTTACGCTGCCCTGCGCCGCAAAAAACATTCCCTTGTCAACGATTATCTCTTCTCCCGCCTGAAGCTCAAGGGTGAGAAGGTGCTTGAAGGTGGGTTCGAGAACGACCATTCCCGTGCCTCTGTATTCGGGCTGTGCAGCAGCTTCGCCCGTTACTGCGCCTGTGAACATTCTGCCGAGGAGATTTCCCGGAGTAACGCCCGAAACCATTTCAAGATTTCCTTGGAAATAGCTCATAGCGCCCGGTTCTACCTTAACAGCATCGTTTTCGAGATATATTGCCGCCTGACGCACACGCATATTCTGCTTTTCCATAAAGTACATTCTCTCCGCAGAATAGGGGTCAATGCCGCCTAACAGCTTCTGATATTCGAGAATGTCAATTTTCATATTCTTATTGGAGCTGGTGTCTATTATCTTGATATTTTCACGGGTACCCACTGCGTTGTAATTCATTTGGTGCGTTCCTCCCATCATATTTGCTAAGGAAACGCCGAACAATATGCCGTTCTCCCTTACGGCGAAAGACATCTTGTCCGGCAGATATTATCAGCCTGCGTTTACGCCGAAGTTCTGGCAGAGTGCAGCCAGGCCGCCGCTGAATCCGCTGCCGATAGCGTTGAACTTCCACTCGCCGTTATTGCGGTAAAGCTCTGCAACGACAACAGCGGTTTCGATGGAGAAGTCCTCGCCCAGGTCAAAGCGGAGAAGCTCTTCGCCCGTAGCCTCGTTTACGATTCTGATGAATGCGTTGGAAACCTGACCGAAGTTCTGGCGTCTTGCATCTGCGTCGTAAATAGTTACGGTAAAGTCTATCTTAGAGATGTTTGCGGGAACAGCTGCAAGGTCTACCTTGATCTGCTCGTCATCGCCGTCGCCTGCGCCTGTCAGGTTGTCGCCCAGATGCTCAACAGAGCCGCTTACGTGCTTGAGGTTGCCGTAGAAAACGAAGTCTGCGTCGGAGTTTACCTTGCCCGAATCGCCCAGCAGGAATGCTGCAGAGTCAAGGTCGAAATCTGCTCCGCCGTCATACTTGTTTGTGTCCCAGCCAAGACCTACGAGTACCTTTGTTAAACCGGGGTTTGTCTTTGTGAGGTCGATCTTCTGACCCTTCTGTAAACTGATTGCCATAATAAATCTCTCCTATTCATAAATTTTATTTTCAGGACGTTTTCGTCCAACGGTTACTTTTTAACTATGAGCTTTCTGATGAGGTCAACGGGGATAATGGTTATTGCCATTACAATGATAACTGCCCACTGTTTGAGATCAAGAGCTACGCAGTTCATTACCTTTCCGCCAACGTAGATCATCAGCACCTGAACAACGGTGATAATGCCCAGTATCTTCAAAAATCCAGTGTTTCTGCCGATATTGTCGAAAAGATTGAGCTTTTCCGTTCTTGCGTTAAAGGCGTTGAACACGGCTATGAAGATGAACAGTGCGAAATATCCCGAGAAAAGTGCGTCATAGATATGGTCCATTTCGGGGTGGGGGATATTGATAAGGGTATCGGTGGAAACCTCGGCAAAGAAGTGCTGGAGAGGAGTTGCAAGCAGGAATGCCATACTGAGCAGCAGTGCCCAAGCAGCACCTGTGAATATCTCCGACCACATATAGCCCGAAACAATCTTTTCGTTTCTCGACTTGGGCTTTTCCTGCATAAATCTGGAAAGAGCAGGCTCTCCGCCGAATGCCAGAGCAGCAAGTGTGTCCATTACGAGATTTACCCAGAGTATCTGAGTGATGGAAAGCGGGTTATCCATACCGAGGAGCGGGCAGATAAAGGAAACCGCAACCGCTGCCACGTTAATGGTAAGCTGGAAGATGATGAACTTTCTGATTGAGTTGAAAATTGTACGTCCGTACAGGATAGCCTTGTCGATGGAGTTGAAGTTGTCGTCCAGAATAACGATGTCGGACGCTTCCTTTGCGACCTCGGTGCCGCCGCCCATTGCGAAGCCAACGTCTGCCTTTTTCAGAGCGGGGGAGTCGTTTACGCCGTCGCCTGTCATACCCGCAACGAGGTCAAGCTCCTGTGCGATGCGGACAAGCCTTGACTTGTCGGAGGGAAGTGCTCGGGAAATAACTCTCAGGCGGGGGAGAATGCCCTTGATCTCGTCGTCGGACAGTCCCGCAAGCTCGTCGGAGGTAAGCGTAACTGCATCGGGAATGTCGATGATGCCCGCTTCCTTAGCAATAGCACAAGCAGTGTCCTTTCTGTCGCCCGTTATCATAACGACCTGAACGCCTGCGCTGTGAACCTCCTTGATAGCGGTAACGGATTCGGGACGGACTTCATCTCTGATACCGAGAATTCCGACCAAAGTCCAGTCGCCCTCGGGAAGCTTATCGCTTTCGGGGTCTATCTCCTTATCGGAAACAGCCAGCGCAAGAACACGGATTGCACGTTCCGCCAGCTCGGTCATTTTGCTGTCGATGACCCAGTTGCCGCTAACGGATTCCTTTTCGCCCTTGGAGTTGTAGAAGCTTGTGCAGCGGGCGGTGATACGCTCGGGTGCGCCCTTGATAAGGGTGAACTTTTTGCCCTGATAGCTTACTGTTGTTGCGGAATATTTGTTGTCGCTGTTGAAGGGGATATTTGCCACCTTTTCAACGCCCTCGGGGGACTTGCTGCCTATTGCAAAGCTGAGAACGGCACGCTCGGTAGCGTTTCCGCCGATAGCCCTGCCCTCGTTGATAACGGAGGTGGAGTTGTCGATAATGGACATTGCAAGCATTTCCTGCAGCTTGCCCTCTGTTTCATTTACGGACTTGTATTCTGTGCCGAAGCCGTCAACAAAGGTAACGACTTCCAGCTGACCTTTTGTAATAGTACCTGTTTTATCCGAGAAGAGGATATTCAGAGAACCTGCTGTTTCGATACCGTTTATCTTGCGGACAAGAACGTTGTCCTTGAGCATCTTGCCCATATTCTGAGCGGAAACGATAGCTATCATCAGCGGCAGACCCTCGGGAACTGCCATTACGATGATGATTACCGCAAGGATAACAGCGTCCAGAATGTTTGTGATAAGTGCGGGGAGCAGTACATTTCCCGGCTGACCGAAGAATGCGCCCGCACCGCCGGGATATTCGATGAAAATTCTCGAAATAAGCAGAGCAACTGCGATTGCAATACCGCCGATGTAACCGAATTTGGAGATGCCGTTTGCCAGGTCGGAGAGCTTTACCTTCAGGGGTGAATCTCTCTCGTCGTCCTGCTGAAGCTCAGCGGCGATCTTACCGTATTCGGACTTGTCGCCCACGGTAGTTGCCTTCATTACGGCATTTCCGGAACAGACGATAGTTCCTCTGAACACCTTGTATTCGTTGAGAGTGTCCAGAGCCTTGCCCTCTTCCTCAACGTAATCTGCGGGCATAACTCGCTTGGTAGCTTCCTTGGATTCGCCGTTCAGAACAGACTGATCGACCTTGATAGTACCGTCTGCAAGCACGCCGTCAGCGGGAATTTTATCGCCCGACTGGAGCAGAATGTAGTCGCCACTTACGATGTCGTCAATGGGGATCTCCACGATAGCACCGTCACGGTAGACCTTGCAGAGTATTTTTGAAGCTTCTTCCTGGAGCTTCTGGAAAGCGTTTTCGTTGTTATACTCGGAGATGGTGGAAACGAAGGTCGCAAGAATTACCGCAAGGGCAATTCCCAGAGGTTCGTACCATTCAACATCGGTGCTGATAACACCTGTTGCGCCGAGTATGAAAATGACTACATTGATAAGCAGGGCAACCAGCAGGATCTTTATCATCGGGTCCTCAAAATTGCCTTTCAGCTTATCCCAGAAGGATTCGCCCTTAGTTTCCGAAAGCTTGTTGCTTCCGTTTTTCGCTCGGGACTCCTCGACTTCTGCGGCGGTAAGTCCTTTAAAATCCATTTAACAATTCCTCCAATACAGCAGATTTGTTTCTTTCGGTATTTTACCGTTAAATATGTAAAAATATTCCGAAAATCAAATCTGTCTTTTTAAATCAAGCGTTTTCATTAAGCTTTGACAATATTATACATCATATAATGCTCAATGTAAAGCAAAAAGTAAAACTTTCATCAGATTTTCACAATGCTTTAGAAAGTATAAAGACATTATCTGACCTTCGTTATGGAGATCTCTGCCAGCAGCCCTCTTTCGCCCCGATACATACGAAAAACCGCTCCATCATACAGCTTTATCGCCTGTCCCGACGGCACGGAATTTCCCTCGGGGGACATAAGCCCGTCGGCGTTTCGGTTGATAAGGAACCATTCTCCGTTGTGGCGGCAGATGTATGCTTGGAGCGTCTTGTCCGCTTTTTCATCGGGGAAAACGCTGCTCTGGAAATGCCATTTGAACAGGGGAGTGTTGTTCACAACGTCCACCTCGGCGTAATCCCGCCATTGTCCCTCGTGACCTCGTATCTCCTGTTTCAGCTTTAGTCGGACTATTTCCTTTTCGGCAATTCTGTGACCGCAGTATGGACATTTTGTCACGGAGCTGTCATAGAGAACGAACCATTTCTGTTCGCAGGACGGGTTTGAGCAATGGTGCAGCAAGTCCCACGTTTTGACAAGACCTCGTTCCCATTCCATAGCCGTGGGACGGTACTCGGGATTGTGCAGACCGTCCACAAATGTACGCAGAAACAGCTTTTCCAGAATCGGCCCCAAGTCCTTGATGGTAACGTACAGATCTTTTGGACGGTTTGACGTATCATCGGGATTTTCGATAAAAGTCGCCTTAGATCCCAGAGCAAGATAATCGTCATTTTCCGCAGAATCCATATCGTAGATCTTCGGTCCTATCAGCGGGTGACGGAGAAAGAGATATTCATAAATCAGCACGCCCAGCGCATGAAGGTCGGTGTAGCTGGAGGGTGAGATTCGGTTGGGGTCGTTCATATCAAGATTCAGCGACTCCAGAACCTCGGGTGCTATATAGCCTCTCGTTCCCGCAACCTCGGGGGGATAAAGCCCCGGCACCACCAGCGAGTCGATGTCGATAACAACGCAGTTCCCCGTTTTCGGGTCGATAAGCACGTTATTGTTTGACAGGTCGGAATGTGCCAGCCCCGCCTGATGAAGCCGCCTTATGGAACGGGCAAGCAGCAGGGACATCTGCATCATGGACCGCAGATCGCCCAGCTCGTGGGGTGCGAGATAACGCCTGTTTTTCGAGGTGAACCAGTTGCTTTTCTTGTCCTTGCCCTTTAGATTTATGACGGGTGAGGAGGATTCATCGAAAAAGAAGCTTTTCGGGTATGTGGGGCAGACGATGCCGAATTCGGGGTCCACCACAATGCCCGTTGGCCAGCAGAACCGTCCCGCAAAATAGGCGGCGATTCGCTCGTCATTGCCCTTTGCACCGCCCTTTGATTCGGGGAGAGTGGGGTTATATCGGGAGATTATGGCTTCGATACGGGATTGGATATTGGGGTCGGCGGCGTCCTCGGGGTCGTTGAAAAACTGCACCACATAGGACTTATCGGGGGCGAAATAGGTGTATTTCATACCGCCCCTCGGTGGATTGTCGGTGATGACGTAAGGTATCCTTTTGCCGCTTGCAAGGGTGGCTTCGGCAAGCTTGTCAGCCATTTGCGTCACCCGCCTTTTCGGGTAATATCACCATAAGAGTCCTGTCGTCAAAGGAACCTCTTTTCAGGTAAACGTCCAGCCAGCGGCAGAGCTTTTCGGCGGGATTTCCCGAAAGTCCCGACAGGCTTCCTTCGCTTTCGGGCGGGTCGGGGAGATAAGCTTTCATATCCCACAATTTTTCCATTGAAATGCCCGATTTTTCCGCCGTGCCCTCGGAATATGCAATAGCGTAGGACACGTCCTTGTCGTTGACCCAGCTGTTCGGCTGAATGTCGGGGATTATTTCGGTGGACGGTTTTCCCGAAGGCTTGGGGATAATGCCGTTCATCATCAGGTCAAGATAGAGATTCAGCATTTTCGGGGAATTGGGGAAATAGTCGTCCGCAACGCCGTCGGACATAAGCATTACCGCCGAACGTTTTGAGCGTCTGAGCTTTGTCCTTGACTGTACGGCGGCGGGGGTGTGCATTTTCGCAGATGTGAGAAACTCCGTTTCCCCCGAAAAATCGCCGCTGTCGGGAATACCCAGAAGGGTCAGGGCACTGCCGTACGGTTCATCGGTGCTGACGGAGCAAACCATTCCGTCCCCCGCCTGAATTGCGATGGACAGCTGCTCGCCGTTGTCCAGCGGTATCACCGAGCAGGTCACCAGAGTGCAGGCAAAATCGGACAGCTTCATTTCGCCGTCTGAGGTAAATTCGGGGTTACCCTTACGGTTCTCAAACTCCCGTTCAACGGCTTCGGAAGCGTGTATAAACGCAGTCTGCATGATCTCCGTAAGCTTGGTGCAGGCGGAGATGAAGTCGGGGCTGTCGAGGGAAAGGGAGAGCTTTTCGGAAAGTCCGTCGGTCTGTCCCGCAGCGAGAAAATTGTCCCTGACTTCGTTTACAAATGAAGTGCAGGCTGCCTTTGCGCCTATTCTCGAAAAACGCTTTGAGCCTGCTCCGTCGGAAACTGCCGCAACTATCCAGCCGCCTATTTCGGCAGCTTCAAACCAGTCGTCGCAGTTGGAACCGTCGTGCTTGTGTTTTTTTCCTCGGACACGGGCGGCGGTAACGGAATAATCACTGTATTTTTCGCATAATTCCTTATATTCGGGAAACGGCTCGGGTGCTTCGGGGACGGGTGTGTATCTCCACATGGAAGCGGTGTGGGCAGTGACCTCCCCATCGGTAAGGGGGACGTTATTTTCGGTATTATCCGACAAGAATATCACTCCTTATAATAGTATATGTTACGGAACGATAACAAAGCCCTGGGGAGGAGGCGGCAGCTCGATATTTGCGCCGGGCTTTGCGTCCAGGCTCTTGGAGGACATCTTGATGGAGCTGGAAACCCATGTAAAGAACTGCGCCAGATCGCCCGCAGACAGGTTATTCATCATAAGTACGCACTCGGTCAGCTCCTTTAAAACGGTGGTGTCCGCATATGCGCCCGCTGCACAGGCGATGATGTTTGCGGGGTGGGTCGCCTTCAATTCCTCGGCAGCGGAACGCCAGTCATCGGTGGGTGCGCCGTCGGTGAGAATGAATACCAGCGGTTTCCAGTCGCCCTTCTGTGTTTCGGTGGACTTTCTGACTTCGTTTCTGATGCAGTCGGCAAGGAGGGAAAGTGCCGCACCGAAGGCAGTTGCGCCGCCTGCGGAGATCTGCGGCTCTTTAAACAGCATAAGCTCGGTCAGGGGAGTGACCTGCCTTGCCTGAGAGTTAAAGGTAATTACGGAAAGATATGCTGTTTCCAGCGCCTGAGGGTCGCCCCGAAGCTCGGAAATAAGGGCTTTCACGCCCTGCTTGACCGCTTCAATGGGGTCGCCCGACATGGAGCCTGAGGTATCGAGAAGCAGATATACGGGAAGTCGTCTTGTAAAATCTGACATAATCAATCATTCCTTTCAACGCACAGCAGTTTATTTTGCTGATAATATACGTTCTATAATATTTAAAATTATACACCAAATTAACGGATTTGTCAAGATTATTTTTAGATTTCTTTCGTAATTTTTACAGAATTGAAGGAAAATTTTTCTATGAAAAAATCGGGCGGAAATTGTCGGCATATTCCCCAAAAACAGCTTATGAAAAGCAGCGGATTTATCTTATTTGTCATTGCGAAAAATATCGGAAAATGCTATAATTAACGGTAGAAACTATTTTGCGAGGTAATTGAAATGAATAAAAAATACGGCGAGGAGCTTTCTTCACTTACGGTATTTCGGGGAATCCTCAGCGACCCGGTTATGATAAAGCTGAAAAAACTGCTGTACTTTTCGGGCGATGAAACGGAGTTTATATCTGTTTATTCGGACTTTGTCAGCGAGCTTTTCAAGACAACGGACAACCTTACGGAATATCTGCTGAGTCTTGTTCTCGAAGATGAAAATCCGTATATGCTGAAAATGGCGGAGGAGGGCGCTTCAAGCGAGATACTCCGCCGATGTGCCGAAAAAGAGCTGCTCATTTTGCAGGAGCTTTCACGTCTGACAAGTGCCGATGTCTGCGAGGGTATCGGCTATGACGGCTATCTGTCCGAGTGGGCGGTTTCCGAGCGGGATTTTACGGAGATATATAATGAGCGTATCGCAAATGTTGCCGTAAAGGGATATGGTATCTATGCGAAATATCATACATTTATGCTTCGGGACGACAAGATAGTTCCCGTGAAAAACCCCGACACACAGCGGCTTTCACAGCTCAGCGGCTATGAGTTCGAGCGGAAAAAGGTCATTGACAACACCATTGCGCTGCTGAACGGCAAGCCTGCGGCAAACGTCCTTCTGTACGGCGATGCGGGAACGGGCAAGTCCTCCACGGTCAAGGCGATCGTCAACGAATTCAGGGACAGGGGACTTCGCCTTATTGAGATAAAGAAGTCCCAGCTGCACAGTATGCCCATTATCCTTGAAAATATTTCCAAAAATCCGCTGAAATTTATCCTGTTTATCGACGACCTTTCCTTTGCCGCCGATGATGACGATTTCGGCGCATTAAAGGCGATACTTGAAGGTTCTATTTCCCACAAAACGCCCAATCTTGCTATTTACGCAACCAGCAACCGCCGTCATCTGGTAAAGGAAAAGTTCTCCGACCGTGACGGGGACGACATTCACAAGAATGACAGTATGGCGGAGCTTATCTCCCTTTCCGACCGCTTCGGTCTGACTGTCACATTCCTGAAGCCAGACAAAAAGCAGTATTTCGAGATAGTAAAAAATCTTGCGGAGGAATACGAGATCGGTCTTGCGGAGGAGGAGCTTCAGCTTAAGGCGGAGGAGTTTGCTATCAGGCGAAGCGGACGTTCCGCACGTGCGGCAAAGCAGTTTATCGAGCAATTGAAGGCTCAGCAGTCTGGTTCGTATATTTCTAAATAATTCATATAAATATCACATTATCATCACATTGGTTTAGTAAAATATACTAAAGAATTATCCGAAAGGGTGACGTTCAAGTGGCAATTGCCAATGTGAAAAGTGAAGTTTATCTTGATTTAGATACGGAAAAGCGACATTCGGCAGATGTGACCTGTCAGCCGGAAACCGACAGCACGGACGTTTACGGGCTGATGACCGCCGACGGAAATCCCGCTATTTTACAGACCGCTATGCAGTTTCAGCAGATAATGCTGCTGTATGAGGGTGCCGTTCAGCAGGTGAAGAACAAGCTGGACATTCTCAGCAAGGAATTTCATATCACCAATAACCGAAATCCCATAGATTCCATACGCTACCGCATTAAAGAGCCTATGAGCATTGCCGAAAAGCTCAGCCGCAAGGGTATGGACGTGACGCTGGAAAATATGGTCACGAAGCTGAACGACATTGCGGGAATTCGTGTGGTTTGTCCGTTTATTTCCGACGTTTACGCCGTTGCGGATATGATGACCATGCAGGACGATATCCGCTTAGTGGAGAAAAAGGATTACGTTGAAAATCCCAAGGAAAACGGCTACCGCAGCCTTCATCTGGTGCTGGAGGTAATGGTTTTCCTGTCCGACCGAAAGCAGCCTGTCCGTGTGGAGGTGCAGATAAGGACAATTGCAATGAATTTCTGGGCAAGTCTGGAGCATCAGCTTAGATACAAGTCCAGCTCGGAAATTTCAGAGAGCATTTCCGAGGATCTAAAGGAATGTGCCGAGATAATCGCTCTCACCGACAAGCGTATGCAGCGTATCAAGGAACAGATAGACGAAGTTGACTAAAAAACCGCCGAAGCGTGATGAAAACGCTTCGGCGGTCGTTTTGTGTATTTGGATATCAAACGTTGAAACGGAAGGTAACAATATCTCCGTCCTGCATAACGTAGTCCTTTCCTTCAAGGCGGACAAGTCCCTTTTCCTTTGCTTCGGTCATAGTGCCGCACTTCATCAGGTCGTCGAAGGACACTATTTCGGCACGGATAAAGCCCTTTTCAAAGTCGGTGTGAATTTTGCCGGCTGCCTGGGGTGCTTTTGTGCCCTTGGTGATGGTCCAGGCTCTTACCTCGGGCTGTCCGGCGGTAAGGAAGGAGATAAGTCCCAGGAGAGAATAGCCCTCCTTGATGATACGGTCAAGTCCCGAAACCTCCAGACCGAGGTCGGAGAGGAACATCTGCTTGTCCTCGTCGGACATATCGGAAATTTCAGCTTCAATCTGCGCACAGATAGGGAGAACGGCTGCCTTTTCGTTTTTGGCTATCTCGCAGACGGTCTTGTAATGCTCGCTGGTGTCTATGTTATTGCGGAAATCGTCCTCGCAGAGATTTGCCGCATAAATTACGGGCTTTGCGGACAGCAGGGGCATATCCTTGATGGTTTCCAGCTGCTCCTCGGTGAAGTCGAAGGAACGTGCGGAGCGTCCCTCCTCCATATGTGCCTTTAAGGCTTCGAGGAAATCTACTTCCGCCTGATATTTCTTGTCGCCTTTAACAAGCTTCTTTGTGCGGTCGATACGTCTTTCGACTATTTCAATATCCGCAAATATCAGTTCCAGGTCGATGGTTTCAATATCTCTTCTCGGGTCAACGCTGCCGTCAACGTGGATAATGTCCGGGTCCTCAAAGCAGCGGACAACGTGAACGATAGCGTCCACCTCACGGATATTGGAGAGGAACTTGTTGCCCAGACCCTCTCCCTTTGATGCGCCCTTTACAAGACCTGCAATGTCAACAAATTCCAGCCTTGCGGGGGTGAATTTTACGGGGTTATACATTTCTGCCAGCTTGTCAAGCCGCTCATCGGGGACGGAAACAACGCCCACGTTAGGCTCTATCGTGCAGAAGGGATAGTTTGCGGATTCTGCGCCGGCATTTGTCAGCGCATTGAAAAGGGTGCTTTTTCCCACGTTGGGAAGTCCTACCATACCAAGCTTCATAATTCTAAAGTCCTTTACTTAACATATTTATGCCTTTTGGCACAATGATAAAGCCGCTTTGCATCTGCTCTGCGGCTTTTTCTTTTTGATTTACAGAGGGTCAGTCCTCGTCGTTATCGTCAAGATGCAGACTGCGGACATATTCTGCGCTGTCGAACTCCTCTTCCTCATTGCAGCCCTCGCAGTGCTTTTTAGCACAGCCTGCCGCCGATAATGCGCCAACGACAAGACCTAGGACAAATGCGATCAATGCGGTGAAAACGAGAATTCCGTTTGATGTGGAGCTGTCAGACTCGCAGCAGTTATTGCAGTATTCGCGCATAATTATAACTTCCTTTCGACTGTCGGTTGGTGTCCGACCTAGATAGCATCATTATACACCAAATCCCGATAAAAATCAAGCTGTTTTTATAAAAAATGTAAAAAGCCGTTATTCTGCGGTATTTTCCGTGATATTTTCGGGAGATCCGGCGTGATTTTCCTCGGAATGAGGGGGTTCTGCGGGAGTGCGGGAGGCGATAAATTCGCTTGCTGCGGTGCATATCACCGATGTCAGGGGGACAGCTATCAGCATACCGCCGATGCCGCCTATACCGCCGCCGACGGTTATTGCTATCAGCGTAAACAGGGGAGAAAGTCCCACGCTGCTGCCCACCACCTTTGGATAGATAAGATTTCCCTCTATCTGCTGGATAACAACTATGAAGATGACGAACCAGAGCGCCTGAACGGGCTTAACAAGCAGAAGTATCAGCACTCCGGGGACTGTCCCCACGAATGCCCCCACAATGGGGATAAGGGAGGTAACGCCCACCAGCACGCTGATAAGCAGGGGATATTCCAGACCGAGTATGGACATTCCGATAAAGCAGAGAATGCCCAAAATAAACGCTTCGGTCAGCTGTCCCGAAACGAAGTTTGAGAATGCTTCGGCAGTCATACATTTGAGCTTGTGCAGCTTTTCATAGACCTTTTCGGGGAAAATTGCCCTGAACAGCTTGCCCGAGCCGTCAAGGAGAGCGTCCTTGTCCAGCAGGATGTACACGGAGATGATGAAGCCGATGATCGTGTTTACCGCACCCGTAACCACGTTGTAGGTGAAGCCGAACATTCCGCCGAGAAGCTGCGGGATATGTTCTGCTATCTCACCGACCTTTTCTTTGATGGTTGCGAGCAGGTCGGCGTCGTTAAGGAGGTTATTCAGCCATTCAAAGTCGTTTTCGGCAATAGTCTTGTTGTAGAAATTGATGAAGTTTGCGTAATAGGTATCGAAATTGCCGGCGAACAGGCGCACGCTGTCCGAGAACTGCGGCACGACAAATCCCACCAGAGCGCAGACTATCAGCAGAAACAGGACGTACACCGCCGCTACCGACAGATTGTGAAGCCCCTTTTCGCCCAGCCTTACGAAATGCCTGCGGAAAAAATCCTTTATTCTGAGCATAGGCTTGTTCAGGATAAAAGCCATCGCTATTCCGATAAATACGGGGGCAAAAACGCTGATGACCGTCGAGATAAAGCCGCCGATGCTGTCTATTTTTACAAGTATCATTGCTTCTATCAGTAAAATTGCAGAGCATATCGCCGCAAGCCTGATTATTTTTTTATCGGGCATAAAAATACCTCCGTTTTCTAAAAAAGGGCATATTTCCTTCGATATGCCCCACGATTATTCTATTATATTTATCGGTAAATATCAATAGTATTACCTGTAATTTATTGTAACTTTGTACATATTTAACAAAAACGCTTGCAATTTTTACAGTCTTGTGGTATAATGTGATTGCTGTCTGATGAAAAAAGCTATGTTTCCCGAAAAATGGGGGCTTTCGGACGGCAGATATACAATACCAAATTTAAAAGGAGCTGCACTATACCTTGAATAACTGGATACAAAAATCAAACTTCTACCACATTTACCCTTTGGGCTTCTGCGGGGCGGAAACCTATCGCCATGAGTCCGCCGAAACTCCCGTGAACCGTATCAAAAAGGTCAGTGAGTGGATACCCCATCTCAAGAAAATGAACATAAACGCCGTTTATCTGGGACCTCTTTTCGAGTCCACAAAGCACGGCTATGATACCATTGATTACAAGACCGTTGACCGCCGTCTGGGTACAAATGAGGATTTCAAAAAGGTTTGCGCCGACCTTCACGCAAACGGCATCAGAATCGTTCTGGACGGTGTTTTCAACCATGTGGGACGTGATTTCATCGGCTTCAAGGACGTTCAGCAGAACAGGGAACGTTCCCGCTACTGCGGCTGGTTCTGCGGACTGAACTTCGGCGGAAATTCCTCCTATAACGACGGCTTCTGGTATGAGGGCTGGAACAACTGCTATGACCTTGTTAAGCTGAATCTCCGAAATCCTGAGGTCACCGATTATCTTATCGGGGCAATTGACTTCTGGATAAATGAGTTTGACATTGACGGAATCCGCTTTGACGCTGCGGACTGCCTTGACAACGACTTTATCAAGCGTATCCACTCCTTCACACGCTCAAAGAAGTCGGATTTCTGGCTGATGGGCGAGATAATCCACGGCGATTACCGCAGATGGGCAAATCCCGAAATGTTCGACTGCGTTACCAATTATCAGTGCTACAAGGGCATCTATTCCTCCCACAACGACCGCAACTACTTCGAGATAGCACATTCCATCGAATATCAGCTGGGTCAGTACGGCAATATTTATATGTATAATTTCGTGGATAATCACGATGTTGCAAGGCTTGCAAGCCAGCTCCGTGAATATGACCGCATTTACTGCTGCTACACGCTTATGTACACCATGTACGGCGTTCCCTCGGTATATTACGGAAGTGAATTCGGCATAAAGGGCGAAAAGGGCAGAGGTGCAGATGCGGACAATGCTATCCGTCCCTGCCTTGACCTTGACAATATCCCCGACCGTGACGATAAGCTTGTTAACCATATTGCTGCGCTGGGTGCTGTAAGATGTGCGCTCCCCGCCGTTCAGTCGGGTTCCTACAAGAAGATAGACCTGAAAAATCAGACCTTCCTCTATGAGCGTGAAAAGGACGGTCAGACGGTTTATGTCGCTCTGAATATCAGCGACGGCGATTACACCTTCAATATCCGCACAAATTATCCCAAGCTTAAGGATATGCTTTCCGGCAAATGCTTTGACGTGAACGGCGGTTCTGCTAATGTTACCGTTCCGAAAAACGGTTCAATGGTTCTTTCGGACGCAAGCCTGAATGTTGACGTTCCCGTATGCGAGGCTATCGAGCCTGCACCCGCACCCCAGCCCGCTCCCGTTCAGCCCGCACCCGCTCCGCAGCCTGCTCCCGCACCTGTTCAGACGGGAACACCCTCCGCAGGTGACAGCGGCAGAAAGATAGTTATCGGCGGACATTACAAGCATTTCAAGGGCGGAGATTACGTTGTTCTGAACGTTGCAAAGGACAGCGAAACTTTTGAAGATATGGTCGTTTATATGCAGATCTACGACAAGCCCAGAGTTTGGGTCCGTCCTCTGAAAATGTTTATGGAAAATGTCAACGACCACGGAAATATCAAGCCGAGATTTGATTTTGTTGAGGATTGATTTTTCAGATTTACCATAAAAACAAGCGGCTTGACCGATGAAGCTTCGGTCAAGCCGCTTTTTGTTGTGAGGTTAAAGGTTATTCGGTTCTCAGCGCTATAACAGGATCCTTCTTAGCTGCACTTCTTGAGGGAATGATTCCCGAAATAAGTGTAAGGCAAACGCTGATAATAACGAGTATCACCGCTGCGGGTATGGGGAGGACAGCTTTTAGTCCCGCAATTTCCGTCAGCTTGTAGACGATGATATTTATGGGAATACACAGCAGATATGTGACCAGCACTCCCAGAAGTCCCGAGGTGAAGCCGATTATCATGGTTTCCGCATTGAACATACTTGAAACGTCCTTCTTTGACGCACCTATGGCACGGAGGATACCGATCTCCTTTGTACGCTCCTGAACGGAAATAAGCGTGATCACGCCTATCATAATGGACGAAACGATAAGTGAGATCGCCACAAATGCGATAAGAACGTAGGTGATAGCGTTGATGATAGATGTTACCGAGGACATCATCAGACCGACGTAATCGGTGTATTTTATCTGCTTGATCTCCTCAACGTCCTCATTATACTTTGCAATAGCGTCTGTGATAATGTCCTTGTTTTCAAAGGAGGACGCATAGATATTTACCGTCTTGGGGGCAGTCATGTCGATACCGCCCAGCTTTTTCAGATTATCCTCATAGGTGGAATCGGAAAATTCCATAATGTCGTCATAGAAGCCTGTGCAGTCGGCTGTTGAGTAGCTGTCCATAGCCATATCCAGGGCTGCGGCAAGCTGTTCGGTAGTCATAGCTGCCATCTGCGCCGATACCTGCTCGGCGTACTGCATTTTTACCTGCTCAGCCATCATTTTCGTGAACAGCTCGTTCATTTCTTCATCGGTCATTGATGCCAGATATTCGGTGATCTCCTCGGCGGAAATGCTCATCTGCTCGGAAATGCCCTGTGTCATTGCAGCTTCCATATCTGCTCTTGTCATTCGGGAAAGAGCTGCTTCTGTCTGCTGCTTAACAAGCGCATCATCGGGAATACTCATTATTCTGACATAGACCGATGCCTTATCGGTGTCGCTCATTTCGGAAATATAGCTTCTGAATGCAGCTTCCTTCTCCTCGTCGGAAAGCTTGCCTGTGTTTGACTCAAAGGGAAGTCCCGTGAAAATATCGGTGCCTTCTTTTTCCTGCTGTGCCTTGATAACGTCGGAGGAGTTTGCCTTGTCGATAACATACTTTGTCAGGTCCTTTGTATAGCAGATAGTTCCCGAAAGCATATTTACATCGGAGTCCTCCTTAGGACGGATAATTCCCGTTACCTTCAGATCCAGTCCGTTGTCGTAAAGATAGCGCAGACCCGCATCGGTTTCCCGCTTGTCGGTGTATCTGCCTGTTGCTTCGTCGTAGGTGTAGCAGTCGGAATTGAGAATGGTACGGAAGGTCATTCCGCAGATCTCTTCATATGACCATTTTTGATCGTTTCTGTCAACGTCCTCGCCGTTCATAGCGGCTTCAAGGATACTGTCTATCTGTTCTCTGGAAATAAGTCCCAGAGCATAAAGGGTCATATCGTCCAGCTCGTTGTTCTCGTCAAGGACCAGAAGGACTTCATCATAGCTGTTTGGCCAGGAGCCGTAGATCATATCATACTGCTTGGTGATAAGGTCGTTTATGGGCGAACCGTCGGTCCCGGGAAGAAGCTCCTGCCAGAGGGTCATGGACATAGGTCCCGAAGAGGGGAGAGAACCGCCGTTCATCTGTGCAGCGGGGTTGATGGAAATAAGGCTTTCGACGGAGGAGGTGTCCATTTTCATAAAATCGGCGATCATTTCGTTCAGCAGAGAGGTCGTGTCGGAACGCATTATTGTGCCGTCCACATTCTGAGTATAAATGAGCAGGTCAAGGTCATAGGAATACTGTATGCCGTTTACCGCCATGCCAAGCTCGGTGCTTTCGTCCGTTGCATGAACGTCAAGATATTCCTTGAAGGAACGAAGGTCGTTTTCCGAAGCCTCAATATCGTTTAACGCATTCATCATATCATAAACTGCGGATTTAACATAAACAGCATCCTTATCGTGATTTATCTCGGAATTGTGCCCCGTCATAAAGGTCTGCATAAGCGTTGTTACATCGACGGTGGTTTCCTGTATGGTCAGAGGATAGGAGGAAAGCGCAGTTTCCTGAACGGCGTCAATATACGCTGTCGTTCCCTGAGAAATAGCCAGGATAAGCGCAATGCCGATTATGCCGATGCTGCCTGCAAAGGAGGTAAGCATTGTCCTGCCCTTTTTTGTAACAAGGTTGTTAAGGGACAGCTTGAAGGAAGTCCCGAAGGACATAGACGGTCTTTTTTTGCCCTTGAGTTCCTCACGGCGTTTATTGTCCGCTTCGGTCTCCTGCTTTATTTCGGCTTCGGTGAGAGGCTTTGAGTCGCCGACGATCTCGCCGTCCAACATTCGGATTATTCTCGACGAATATTTCTCCGCAAGCTCGGGGTTATGTGTGACCATAACGATAAGCCTGTCCTTGGAAATTCTTTTCAGAATTTCCATTACCTGAACGCTGGTTTCGGTGTCAAGTGCGCCTGTGGGTTCATCGGCAAGGATAATATCGGGGTCATTGACCAATGCTCTTGCAATAGCGACACGCTGCATCTGTCCGCCCGACATCTGATTGGGCTTTTTGGAAAGCTGATCTCCCAGACCTACCTCTTCAAGCGCTTTTATTGCCCTATCCTTTCTTTCGGCTTTGGAAACGCCCGAAAGTGTCAGCGCAATTTCGACATTCTGCAAGACCGTCTGATGGGGGATAAGGTTGTAGCTCTGGAAAACGAAGCCTACCGAATGGTTTCGGTAGCTGTCCCAGTCCCTGTCCTTATAATCCTTTGTGGAAACACCGTTGATGATAAGGTCACCGCTGGTGTACTGGTCGAGTCCGCCGATAATGTTCAGCGTTGTGGTCTTGCCGCAGCCCGACTGACCTAAGATGGACACGAATTCGGAATGTCTGAATTTGATATTTATTCCTTTCAGCGCAATGACCTTGTCCTCTCCTGCCGGATATTCCTTTACAATATCACGCAGTTCAAGCATTTTCTTTTCCTCCCTTGAGCTTTGTTTTGATTATTTCTGCATTCTTGGATATTTTTAATAAGCAGTTATCAAATCGTTGTTTTTCTTCTTCCGAGATGCCGTCTGTCAGCATTGTAAAGCATTTGTCCCTGACCTCCTTGCAGGCATTGGCGACTGCCGCTGCCTTTTCGGTGCAGATAAGCTTTACCTTTCGTCTGTCACCGTTTACCGCTTCTCTGACAAGATAGCCGTTTTTTACCAGCTTTTCGACGTGAAGGGAAACAAGACTTGGCTTTATCATTTTGATGGAGCATATGTCTTTTGCAGTAAAATGCTCGGGATATTCCGACAGAAAGCTAAGTATTTCCAGGGAAATAAGGGGAATGTTATTTTCTTTGATGATGGGTTCGCAGTTTTCCTCGTAAATTTCCGCCATATTTCGGAACATTATGAAAATCTCTTCCTGTGTCACGCTATCATCTCCTTCAAAATAAAATAGTTCAATTTTGAATATTTCAAAGTGTAACATATCAATCGAAATTTGTCAATAGTCAGAATAACCGTTTTTATTCTGATAAGACGGTAAACGATTAGTTATTTTGATTTGTTATTTGTCGGTAATTTCCCCGAAAAATCATCTTGCATTACATACAAATATGATGTATAATTATAGTTGACGTGGAACCCAAACTATTTCCCGTTATCGAAAGGACGATAAAATGACGACCCCTATCTGCGATTTTATAAAAAAATATATCTCCGAAAACCCCCTTCGCCTGCATATGCCCGGGCATAAGGGAAAGGACATTTTCCAAAACCCCGTTTCTGCCGCTTATCCATACGATATTACCGAAATAAAGGGTGCGGACAGCCTTTTTGAAGCTTCGGGGATAATTGCCGAAAGCGAGAAAAACGCCGCTTCTCTTTTTCACACCGCCGAAACGGTCTATTCTGCGGGCGGGTCTACCTTATGTATTCAGACAATGCTTGATATGGTCTGCGGACCGGGCGGCAGGGCTGTGGCTGTTCGGAACTGTCACCGTGCTTTCGTAAATGCGGCGGCGCTGCTTGACCTGGACGTGACCTGGGTATATCCCGAGTATGATGGGGGCAGCCTGCTTTCGGGGCGGGTCACGGCGGAAATGGCTGAAAAAGCTATACTTTCGGGGGAAAAGCCCGACTGCTTTTATATGACCTCGCCCGATTATCTCGGGAAAATCTACGACGTTCGGGGAATAGCCGAGGTCTGTCACAGGCACGGTGTTCCGCTGATAGTTGACAATGCTCACGGGGCGCATCTGGCGTTTTTATCGGAAAATATTCACCCCATCGCACTGGGAGCGGATATGTGCTGCGATTCGGGACACAAAATGCTGCCCGTTCTGACAGGCGGGGCATATCTCCATATCGGAAACCCGAAATATGTCGGAATGGCAAAGGCGGCAATGAGCAGGTACGGTTCAACAAGCCCGTCCTACCTTATTTTACAGTCGCTGGATATGTGCAACAAGTATCTTTCAGAGGGCGGCATTCAGGCTATACGTTCGGCGGCGGATAAGCTGGAATGTCTTAAAAAGGAGCTTTCTGCAGTCTATCGGATAGAGGACACCGAGCCTATGCGAATGACCGTTTCACCGCTCAGCTGCGGGCTTTACGGTCATCAGCTGGCGGATATTCTCCGTGAAAGCTGCATTGAATGTGAATATGCGGACGAAACTCACGCTGTTATGCTGTTTTCGCCCGTTTACGGAGATGAGGAGGCAGCCCGTCTGAAATCGGCAATGGAAAGCGTCCGTATGCCGAGAATACTTTTGCAATCTCCCGAATACGAGGGCTATTCTCCGAAAAAAGCTATGAGCATCAGACAGGCGGCATTTGCCCCATCTGAAAGTATTTCCGTTGACAAGGCGGATGGGAGAATATGCTCGGGAGTGCGCACTGCCTGTCCTCCCGGAGTGGCTGTTATTGTCAGCGGAGAGGTCATTGATAAAGAAACTATAAAAATTTTAAAAAGGTATAGCATTTTTGATATAAATGTGGTAAAATAGAATTACGGATAATTCCGACCAAACACGGAGGACTTTTTTATGAAGCTTATTTATGCCATAGTCAACAACGATGACAGCCAGACCGTTTCGGGAAATCTCACCAAGGAGGGCTTTTTTGCAACAAAGCTTGCTTCTACGGGCGGATTCCTTATGTCGGGGAACACTACGTTCCTTATCTGCACCGAAAACGAAAATGTTGACAAGGTAATTGATATTATATCTCACGCTTCCCGCAAAAGGAAGCAGTTTGTTCCGTCTGCCACAACTATGGGCGTCGGTACATACCAGTCGTTCCCTGTTGAGGTAACAGTGGGCGGCGCAACTATTTTCGTGACCGACATTGAGCGGTTTGAAAAGGTCTGAATATGAAGCTGTATGCAAAGGAAAATATTTCCGAAGCAGTTTCGGGAATGCTCAAAAAGGACTGTTTGTCCCACGGCTTTCTGCTGACGGGCAGCGTCGGGTCGGGGAGGAAAACTGCGGCAAAGCTTATTGCGTCGCACATTCTCTGCGAGCATAAGGAAAAGCCTTGTCTTTCGGGAGATGAGTTTGATGAAAACCGTCTTTGCAGGCATTGCAAAAGGATAATCAGCGGGACGCACCCCGATGTTATCTATCCCGAAAGAAGCGGAAAATCCATGCTCTACTCAAAGGAAACGCTGCAAAATGTCGCCGCTGACGCCTATGTCATGCCCAACGACTGCGACAAGAAGCTGTACATTTTTTCGGACAGTGAGAAGATAGCAAAGGAAAATCAGGGCGTTCTTCTGAAAATTATCGAGGAACCGCCCGAGCATTGCTGTTTCATTTTTACGGCGCAGTCAAGAGAGGCGCTGCTGCCGACCATGATATCAAGGCTTATCTGTATGTCCGTGGCGTGTCCGTCCGAGGAGGAATGCTTTGCGGAGCTGACAGCGAGCGGATTTGCGGAAAATGACGTGATGGCGGCTGTTGACGCATTTCATGGGAATATCGGAATGTGCAGAAGCTTTATAGAAACTGCCGAGATTCGGGAAAATGCGGCGGCGGCTTCGGATTTTTCGATGTCGCTGACGGGTTCCGATGAGTACGGCATGCTGAAAGCCCTTGCTTCGGTGGGGGAGAACAGGGAGCGTCTGAGGAGCGTTATCCTGCTTTGCGTTGACATTCTCAGGGACGGTCTTGCCCTTCGGACGGGGGGCGGCTGTCTGTCGGGCTGCTGCAAACAGGCTTCGGAGAAGATAGCCTCGCTGTTTTCCTATCAGAAGATAACGGCGGCGCATGACTGTTTCCGCAGTACCCTTGAATATCTTGACGCAAACGCCAATGTTCCCGCAGCTGCGGCGGCACTTACGGCGGAGCTTATATCTGTGAAATAATTAGTAATGTGCGGGACGGGATGCGTCCCATACAAATTATGTATTGTTGAAGTATGTTTCATTTACGAAAGGAAATAAAAAAATATGACCGAAATTATTGGAGTCAGATTTAAAAGCGTGGGGAAGATGTACTATTTTTCTCCCGGAAATCTGAAGGTGGACGCAGGAGCGATGGTTATCGTGGAAACGTCCAGAGGTGTCGAGTGCGGAGAGGTGGTAATGTCCAACCGCATGGTTGAGGACGACAAGGTCACAGCACCTCTGAAAACCGTTATCCGCATCGCCAACGAAAACGATATGAAGATCATAGCTCAGAACAAGAAAAAGGAACAGGACGCTATGAAAATTTGTCAGGACAAGATCCTTGCCCACAAGCTGGATATGAAGCTGGTGGACGTGGAATGTACCTTCGACAACAACAAGCTGCTGTTCTATTTCACGGCGGAAACACGTGTGGATTTCCGTGAGCTGGTAAAGGACTTAGCTTCGGTGTTCCGCACGAGAATTGAGCTTCGTCAGATAGGTGTCAGGGACGAGGCGAAGATGCTGGGCGGTCTGGGCATATGCGGACGGCCGTTCTGCTGCGCCACATATATCGGAGAGTTCCAGCCTGTTTCCATAAAAATGGCAAAGGAGCAGGGGCTTTCACTCAATCCCACAAAAATTTCCGGTACCTGCGGCAGGCTGATGTGCTGCCTGAAATATGAGCAGGACACCTATGAGGACCTTCTCAGGCATATGCCCAAGGTCGGCGCTTATGTCAAGACGCCGCAGTTCAAGGGCTATGTGGAGGAGATAAATCTTCTGACGGGCAAGCTGAAGGTCAAGCCCGAAAAGTCGCAGGACCCGCCCGTGGTTTTCGACAAGAACGATGTTGTTACCATTAAGGACGCTGAGATACGCCTTGACAAGGACGAGATAAGAGCACTTAAAGGTCTTGAAGGAAAGTAATTTTTGGAGGTAATTTTATGAAAAAGAATGAAGTCAGCACAATGAGTATTGTTACAATGATAATGCTTGTTATTTCGATAGCGCTTACTATCATAAATGTTATCGTAATGCTGAAAAACAGCCGCCGTCCCGAGCCTGAGCTGGAGGTTGACGATGACTGGGATTTTTCCATTGATGACGACGATTCCGACGCTTACGACGATATTCTGTCCATCTGACGCATGGAAACGGCTGTTATCCGTGAACTGACAAGCAGCGACCTTTGGGGGCTTATGGAGCTTTACACTCAGCTGCATAACAATCCCGTCCCCGAGGACAGCGAGCAGCTTCACAAGCTTTGGGACACCGTTATGTCGGATAGAAATCACCATATTATCGGTGCGGAGGTTGACGGGAGGATTGTGTCCTCCTGCGTCTGCATTATTGTGCCGAATCTTACCCACGGGCAGCGTCCCTATGCGCTTATCGAAAATGTGGTCACTCACGAGGATCACCGAGGGAGAGGGCTTGCGACTGCCTGCCTTGACTATGCAAAAAAGCTTGCCGCCTGCGAAAACTGCTACAAAATGATGCTGATGACAGGCTCAAAGCAGGAAAGCACTCTTAATTTTTACCGCCGTGCCGGATATAATTCCGAGGATAAGACGGCGTTTATACAATGGCTTTGAATATCTGATATTTTCCTCCGCATAACCGTATGCGGGGGATTTTTTTTGGACGGAAAATATTTTTCTGAAAAAAAGATTGAAATCCGACGGAAAATGTGGTATAATACATTAGTATGCACAATTGTGTCCGATCGGACGTTTATATAAATAAATGTATCACCGAAAAATGAAAGGAATGGTAGCCGTAATGAACAGCGTATGGTTTGTTATAAAGGGCAGCAACAATTTCCATAAGCTGGAGCTTTCAAAAACGCTTCTGCATTTTATTGAATTTGACTTTACATATTTCTGGGAGCAATGTATCGAAGCGGGCAAAAACGCAAGAAAATTCGGCAGTCTGCCCGAAAGTCAGCTTTCTATGGCAAAGAATTCCATCTTCAAATGCCACCCGTATATTGAGGCAAAGCTCCCCGCAGAGTTCGAGATGATAGCCCTTGACTGCATTATCGAGTTCATTTGTCATTCCGAGAAGATTGGGCTGGAGGAGCTTTGGAACCGCTGCATTTCTCCGAAAAATTCCTATGAACGGCAGATATTCCGCAGAATTTCCGAATATAAAACCAACAGGGCGATCAATCAGTGGGTGAACATTGTCCGAATTCAGGAGTATGCCAAGAAGAAAATGGATTTCATTTTCGGAGGCGAGGACAGTTCGCGGCTCAGACCCGAGGATTTCAGAGTCAGGAAGGATTATTTTGACCTCTGCCTGTCGGTGGCGTCCAACGAGTTTGGTATGACAGCAGAGGAGCTGCCGTATACCAGAGTATGCAATCCTGCGTGTATCCCCGATGCGCCCTTTATGCTCAGCAAGGTAGCAAAGGGCATCTACAAGCGGTTTTCGGGAATATTGTCCGAGGCGGAAACGGGATTTTACACACACGCTACCGACCCTATGCGTGACCAGATGGCGCTGGACGCTTTTTCGGGGATAAAGAATATGACACGTCCCGCCGAGTTTGAGATGAAGGCGGCGGTGGAAGCGCTGGAGGATATCCCCGATGAGATATATATCCCAAACAGCTTTAAGGCAGTCATTGACCTGGAATTCGACCTGATGATCGCTAACGGCATTTATATGCAGAAATGCGAAAAATGCGAGAGATTTTTCACCAAAACTCCCGATTACAACAAGCCCTACTGCAACAGAGTTTCCCCCAACGGAAAGACCTGCCGTGAGCTTATGGGCTATGATCCAATGGCTGCAAGGGCGGCAATGTCTGCGCCCAAGGCTGCCGTTCCCGTGCAGGCGGTTTCTCCTTCACCTGCACCCGCCGTGCCGACCGCACCCGCAGCAGAGGAAAGCTTTTCAGTTATCGGGGACGACGTTAAGAGAAACGATGTTGTACCGGAAAATATACCCGCTCCCGAGCAGCGATACCCTGCTGCCAGCGCAAGCAAATGGGAGATCTTCGACAAGCCTATCCCAACTATCGACCACCCCGAGCCGGGCAGCACGGAGTTCGCAATGGACGACATTCTCAGCCAGGCGGAAAGCTTCCTGAATGAGGAAAGCGAAAAGGAACAGGCACCCAGCTTTGACAAGGCGGCAGATGAGCTTACAAGCCGTCTTTCTTCCGAAAGCAAGCCTGTTTCCGTGCCAGTTCCCGAACCCGAGCCCGAACCCGTTCCCGAGCCTGTTAAGATAATAAGGCAGTCGGAGGTCATGGGGACACCCGATGAACCGAAGCCGTTCAAGCCGCCTGTTCTGAATGAGGAGGGCGAAGTTATCGTTCCCGCCGAGCTTCCCGAAAAGAAGCCCGAGCCGGAGATAAAGCCTTTCACACCGCCTGTTCTGAGCAGGGAGGATATTGAGCCGGAAATGCTGTACAGTGCCGAAAAGCCCACCGTGCCTAAGCCTCAGATGCCTGAACCGAAGCCATTTGTGCCGCCTGTTATCGGCAGGGAGGAGGCTGCTCCCGTTCCGACGACTATTAGTCCCGAGCTGGAAAAGCGCTGTCAGAAGATGTACAATGCGCTGTACAAGAAGGTGGGCAAGTCCATGGCTGAGGAGGATTTCAGAGAGTGGTCGCAGTACCTTTCAAATATGAAGCGAAACGTCAAGAACGGTGAAGCTCCCGAAAGCGACCTTCTCGGATTTATCGAATATTCCGAAAAGACCTACGGTTCCGTTAAGCAGGTCGGCAGACCGAAGAAAAATGCGTAAGGAGGCGGTTTGAATGAGATTTATCAACGAAAAGACCGCCATCAACGGTCTTGCGGACACTATTATAAAATCGGGCGTCAGCCTTTACAATGCGGTAAAATACATTTATTCCCTCACCGAGGAGGATTTTTACAATATAAGCATCAAGGACTGTTTGAAGGTCGTATTGAACAATATCACCGACGGGGACAGCTTGCAGACGCTGGGGCTTCGCATCAACGAAAAGACCTGTGCTGCAATGTCGGGTCCCGAATACAACAGGATATTGTCCCTGATGGTTTTCAGCTTTGCCGTAAGAGTGCCCATGCTGAAAATTGTCAAGATAAACGGCGACAGCATGACCGACGACCAGATTTATCAGCTGTACTCCGCCATTATCGCAAAGGGTGCGGCGAATTACAATGATTTCATTAAGGAAACATTTCTTGAAACGAAATATCTTGTGAAAAAAGGCAAGCCCGTGCCGCCTTACAGCGCAGAGTGGTACAAGTCATATGTTATGACGAATGTGCCTGCGCTGGCGGAGATAAATAACAGAAATATGTTTATTCTGGGTGCGGTGGATATGCTGTTTGCCATGTTCTACTCCTGTATGGAGGAGGAGCTGAAAAACAAGCTGTCCGAGTACATCAACGATACTCCCGTTTAAGGAGGACTTTATGAGAACTGTTTATTTGTGCGGCTTTATGGGCTGCGGAAAATCCACGGTCGGAAAGACGCTTGCCGCTTTGCTGAATATGCCCTTTGTGGATATGGACAGCTATATTGTGGAAAAGGCTGGAATGACTATCCCCGAAATATTTGCGGAAAAGGGCGAGAAGCATTTTCGTGAGCTGGAAAGCGAGGCAATGCGTGAGCTTGGTCAGGCGGGCGGTGTTATCGCCTGCGGGGGCGGTGCGCTGCTACGTCCGAAAAATGCGGATATTGCGTCGGAATACGGCATTGCGGTGTATCTTTCGCTGCCCTTTGAGATATGCTACCAACGCATTTCGGGGGACAAAAACCGTCCTATCGCCGCTTCAAGCACTAAAGAGGAGCTGGAAGCCATTTACAGCGAGAGAGTGCCTGTTTACAGGGAACATTCCGCCGCCGAGATCTCCGCAGAGGGTACGCCCACGGAAATTGCAATGCGAATTGCGGATATGCTTATGCTGATAGGGGAATGACATTCAGGGGAATAATTAAAAAGGAAAATGTAAAATGAGTAAAATATATTCACTTGGCATAGACGTTGGCTCTACCACCGTCAAGACCGTTATCTCCGACGAAAACGGGGAGATCATCTATTCAAAATATCAGCGTCATTTCTCTAAGGTAAAGGAAACCGCCGAGGAGCAGGTCAGGGCTATCGCCGCAGAATATCCCGATGCGGTCTTTAAGACTGCTGTTACGGGTTCTGCGGGACTTGGTCTTGCAAATGCAGGCGGACTGCCCTTTGTTCAGGAGGTCTATGCGGCATTTGTCGCTATAAACAAGTGCTATCCCGACGCAGATGCGGCTATCGAGCTGGGCGGTGAGGACGCAAAAATTATCTTCATAACAGGCGGCGTTGAGCAGAGAATGAACGGCTCCTGTGCAGGCGGTACGGGCGCATTCATCGACCAGATGGCAACACTTCTGGGCATTACCGCAGATGATATGGACGAGCTTTCTCTGAAATCGGAAAAGCTCTATCCCATTGCGTCCAGATGCGGAGTTTTCGCAAAATCGGACATTCAGCCGCTGCTTAATCAGGGTGCAAGACGTGAGGATATTGCCGCCTCCGTATTTCAGGCGGTGGTTGACCAGACCGTTTCGGGACTTGCTCAGGGACGTACCATTGAGGGAAAGGTGCTTTTCCTTGGCGGACCTTTGTCATTCCTGAAGGGACTGAGAAAGGCATTTAAGGAGACTTTGAAGCTTGATGACGAGCATGCAATATTCCCCGAAAATGCACCTTGCTTCATGGCTTACGGCTCTGCACTTCACGCTATGGAAAACGGCGACAAGACCTATTCTGCGGAGGAAATTGCAAATCTTATCAAAAATGCGGTCATGAGCGATTCCACCGTAACGGGCAGACGGCTCTTTGAAAGCCGTGAGGAATATGAAGCCTTCGTTGAACGTCACAAGAAATGCGACCTTGCTTACGAGAGCATCGAAACCTATTCGGGAGATGCCTATCTCGGCGTTGACGCAGGCTCTACCACCACCAAAATGGTGCTTATCACCCCCGACGGAAAGCTGCTGTTCAAGCATTACGTTTCCAACAAGGGGCAGCCGTTGGACGTTGTTACAAAGCAGCTTCGGAGAATTTACGAGCTTATAGGCGACAGGGTAAACATTGTTGCGGGCGCAGTTACGGGCTACGGCGAGGAGCTTATCAAGGCGGCTGCGGGCGTTGATTACGGCGTTGTGGAAACAGTTGCTCATTATCGGGCGGCGTCATTTTTCCAGCCTGATGTTGACTTTATCATTGACATAGGCGGACAGGACATTAAGTGCTTTAAGATAAAAAATCACGCTATCGACAGCATTATGCTCAACGAAGCGTGTTCCTCGGGCTGCGGCTCGTTTATACAGACCTTTGCCCTTGCTATGGGATATGACATTGCGGAATTCTCCCAGCTGGGACTGTTTGCGGAAAAGCCCGTTGACCTTGGCTCACGCTGCACGGTGTTTATGAACTCCAGCGTTAAGCAGGCTCAGAAGGACGGTGCTACCGTTGAGGATATTTCTGCGGGACTGTCCTCGTCCATCATCAAGAACGCTGTTTACAAGGTAATCAGAGCAAATTCCGCAGACGAGCTGGGAGAGAATATCGTCGTTCAGGGCGGTACCTTCTTAAATGATGCGGTGCTGCGTTCCTTTGAGCTGGAGATGGGCAAAAACGTTGTCCGTCCCGCAATTGCAGGGCTGATGGGCGCATTCGGTGCGGCTCTTTACGCAAAGGAAAAGGCAGAGCAGGAGAAGCGCACAAGGTCGGGACTCATTTCTCAGAGCGACCTTGAAACATTTGCATACACCACCCGTCAGGCAAACTGCAAGGGCTGTACCGCACATTGCAGTCTGACCATACTTACATTCTCCGACGGACACAAGTTCATCAGCGGAAACCGCTGCGAAAAGGGAGCGGGTCTGGCAGCAAAGAGCAATGTTCCGTCACTTTATGAATATAAATATAACAGGCTGCTTTCCTGTGTGGAGGAGAAGCCGTCCTCTGCAAAGGCTAAGGTGGGACTGCCGCTTTGTCTGGGATTTTACGAGCAGCTGCCCTTCTGGCACAGAATGTTCACCGACTTAGGCTTTGAGGTGATAATCTCCGAGGAAAGCTCCCGAAAGACCTATTATAAGGGACAGCACACTATTCCGTCGGATACGGTCTGCTATCCCGCAAAGCTGGCTCACGGACATATCGAAAGCCTTCTGGAGCGCGGTGCGGACGTTATCTTCTATCCCTGCGAAAGCTATAATGTTGACGAGGGCGGCAGCGATAATCACTATAACTGTCCCGTTGTTGCGTACTATCCCGAGCTTTTGAAGGCGAATGTTGCGTCCCTTAATGAGGAGAATTTTATCTGTCCGCATATTGACATAAATCTGAAAAAGCACGCTGTTTCCGTAATCGAAAAGGCTTTTGAAAAATATGGTCTGACAAAATCCGCCATTTCCGATGCTTATGACAATGCTTGGAATGCCCTGAAAACCTATCAGAGCGATGTTGAAAGCAAGGGCAAGGAGATAATCGACTATGCCCGTCTTAACAATATGCCTATTATTGTGCTTTCGGGACGTCCCTATCACATTGACCCTGAGATAAATCACGGTATCTGCAAGCTGATAACTTCCCTGGGAATGGCGGTTATCACCGAGGACGCTGTGTTCAGAAACGTGTCCACGCCGAAGCTTGATGTTCTCAATCAGTGGACATATCACGCAAGGCTTTACCGTGCGGCGGAGTATGTGACCACTCAGGCGGATATGCAGCTGGTACAGCTTGTGTCCTTCGGCTGCGGAATCGACGCCATTACCACCGATGAGGTAAGGCATATTCTGGAAAGCAAGGGCAAGCTTTACACTCAGCTGAAAATCGACGAGATAAACAATCTGGGTGCGGCAAAAATACGTCTTAGAAGCCTTGTGGCAGCTATGGGACGTTAAGGAGGACAAAATGTCTAACGCCGTTTTTACCCCCGAAATGAAGGATACCCACACTATACTTATCCCCGATATGCTGCCCGTGCATTTTCGGCTGATAGCGTCCATACTCGATCAGTACGGCTATAAGACTGAGTTGCTTCGTAATGACGGACGGAGTGTTGTTGACGAGGGACTAAAGCATGTCCACAACGACACCTGTTATCCCGCACTGCTTGTTATCGGGCAGTTTATGGATGCACTGAAAAGCGGGAAATATGACCCGAACAAGGTGGCGCTGCTCATATCTCAGACGGGCGGCGGGTGCAGAGCGTCCAACTATATCCATCTGCTGCGGAAGGCGCTTGACAAGGAATATCCGCAGATACCCGTGCTTTCGTTGAATTTCAGCGGTCTGGAAAAGGGAAGCGGATTTCAGATAACACCGCAGATGTTGTTCAAAATGCTGTTTGCCGTCCTTTACGGGGACATTCTCATGCTGACATACAACGAGTCGAGGGCTTACGAGCTTAACAAGGGTGATTCCCAAAAAGTCCTTGACAAATGGATAAATATCATCACGAAGCGCCTTGAAAAGGGCGGTTACACCAAAACAAAGCAGACCTATCGGGCGATTCTGGACGATTTTGCCGCTGTTTCCCGTTCAAAGGAAAAGAAGCCGAGAGTGGGGATAGTGGGCGAGATATATGTAAAATATTCTCCGCTGGCAAATAATCATCTGGAGGAATTTCTGCTGTCCGAGGGGTGCGAGCCTGTGGTGCCGTCTTTTCTGGATTTCTGCCTTTACTGTGCCGTGAACAACGTCAATGACGGGGAGATTTACGGTTTCAAAAACAAGACCACATTCACCTTTGGCGTCGGATACAAGCTTATTTACGCAAAGCAGCGTGAGATGATAAAGGTGTATAAGGAGCATGGCGAGTTCACCCCACCTCATGATTTCGAGGAGCTTCGTCATTACGCCGACAAGTATTTCCATCAGGGCGTGAAGATGGGCGAGGGCTGGCTTATCCCCGCAGAAATGGCGGCTTTGGAGGAGGGCGGTGTGCGGAACATTATCTGCACTCAGCCTTTCGGTTGTCTGCCCAATCATATTGTGGCAAAGGGCGTTTCCCGTGTTATCAAGGAGGCTTATCCGCAGGCGAATATTGTTGCCGTTGATTATGACCCCGGAGCCACAAAGGTCAATCAGGAAAACAGGATAAAGCTGATGCTTGCCAATGCAAGGTGAAATTTTTCCGTTGAGGTGACTTTATATGTATTATTTATGCAGTGCGTGCAATTCCGACGGTGTAGTTGAATATCTGTTTTTTGACCCCGATGCAAAGGCTGTTTTCGCAAAGGACTATAACTCTGCCGTTGAGCTGATAACGCAGCATAAGGTGGAAAATGCCAAGCTGGAAAATTCGGTCATAAAGGCTGCCGACCGTGTGAATAAGGTAAGGCTGACTGCCGAAAACCGCAGCAAAAGCGTGGCTTTCTATATCTATTCCGAAGATGACGAACTTATTTACGCCGTTGACAACAGGGGCGAGATATTTGTTATGTCCATAAACGTTGCGGTGGAATTTTTCAAGGGCAAAACGCTTTTGAATGCCACTCTTCATAAGGACGGCGTTGAAGTTTGCGGCGCAAAAAGGTTCACCAATGCCCTTAACCGTGATTATAGGCATGCTGTTACAAAGTAAAAAAAACCTCTTCGGCAATAGTCGGAGAGGTTTTGGTGTATGTCTATCATAAAAACAAAAACTCCGCAGCAAAACTGCGGAGTTAGTGGCGGAGAAGGAGGGATTCGAACCCTCGATGTGCTATTAACACATACACGAGTTCCAGTCGTGCGCCATAAACCGGGCTAGGCGACTTCTCCATAGCTTGTATATCTTCAAGCGACTATTATATTATATCAGAAATTACGGCAAATGTCAAGGATTTTCGATATGTCAAAATAAACAATTTTAGACGATGATTTGTCAATACAGATGTGCATATTTCTGCAAAAACAAATTCTGTTGACTATTGCCCGAAAATGTGATATAATGAAAAAAACTGCGGAATCGTAACCGGTTCGGAAAGGATAGAAAAATGAGCTACAAGGACGAATTTATCAAGTTTATGGTGGAAAGCGGAGTGCTGACCTTTGGAGATTTTACCCTGAAAAGCGGCAGAAAAGCACCCTATTTCATCAACACGGGAAACTATAAAACAGGTGCTCAGCTGGCAAAGCTGGGCGAGTTTTACGCTGAGTGTATCAAGGAGAACGGCATTGAAGCAGACACGCTGTTCGGTCCCGCTTACAAGGGTATCCCGCTGTCCGTTTCTGCCTGCACTGCGCTGTTCAACAAGTTCGGCATTGACGTGAACTACTGCTTCGACCGCAAGGAAGCCAAGGATCACGGCGAGGGCGGAATGTTCGTGGGCAAGCAGCTGACCGACGGCGAAAAGGTAGTTATCATCGAGGACGTTATGACCTCGGGCAAGGCTCTGCGTGAGGTAATGCCCAAGCTGACCGCTGCCGCAAAGGTGAACGTTACGGGTATGGTCATTACCGTTGACAGAATGGAAAAGGGTCAGGGCGAGATGAGTGCCGTTCAGGAGGCTTACAGGGATTTCGGCGTTAAGGTGTATTCCATAGTTACCATTAACGACATTATTGACGCTATTGAAAGAGGAGTTATCGGCTTCTCTGAATATCTTGACAAGATGAAGGAATATCGTTCGGTTTACGGTGTGAACTGATTTTTTTACAAGGACGTGTGAAAGCCGCTCCCGAGGAGTTTCGGGGGCGGCTTTTTATAGTTATGCAGATAGAAATCAGAGCTTCCATCTTTCAATCAATTCGGGGGTATGTGAAAAATGAACGATCCAATGAAAAAATCCATATCCATATTCCAAAAGCTCCAATCTTCACTTGGCTTTTCATAAATAATATTTATTACCTCTTTGTTGTCAGCCTTAAATGTAAATCTACATAGTTTATTGCCTTTTAATATTTCGTGATGAAACTCGAAATTTATAAACAAATAAATTCAGCCCAACCAAAAAAGAACGCCAAAGTCATCATCACGACCTTGGCGTTCAGCGTTTTCATACAATTATTCGGCATTTCAGTTTATGCCCCCATAGATTGTCTATATTTATATTCCATGCGGCAACAGCAGCATACTCACAAAGCAGGCTCTGCTCTCTCTTTTCTGACTTGAGCTTTTGCGATCATTTCATTTTCAATCGTTATAATATCAATTTCCTTGCAACAGTCAGTGTCGGGAGTTTTCCCCATAATTTTGAAAAAGAGAGTGATATCATTTTCCTTGATCTCATAATCGGCTAAAATGGCATAATACCTATGTTCATTAGATAATAAATACATATCATAGATATGCAACGCTTCGATGTTTGAGCTTATCGGTATCGTCAAAATAATATTCGCTTTCGGGAGCAGAATTAATGCGTTTTTTATTACTGAGTTATCCGAAACAACTTTATTATTTCGTGTCTTATAATACAACTCTTCGTCTATATAATCAATAGCTTTTTTATAATTGCTGTTATTTTCTACCGGCAAATAGCCATTTCGGGATCTATTAATTGTTCGTTTGAAGTTAAGATCGTTTATAACAAGCGAAATAATTGCTGCAATACAAAGTATTAATGCCAAAACAAGCAGAATGCCCTGAAAAATAGTATAGTTCAAATTATTTATATCATTGTTTTTGCTATTAAATATTGAAATTATGTTTAAAATTATTATTAGTGTCACCAGCATACTGACCGATATTTTATGCAGTTTTATGAAAAAACTGCTGCTGTTTGGAATTTTCGTAAGCTTACCATTACACTCCGGACAAATCATATATCTAAAATACTCTGCGGTGACAGCCTTTGCCGTGTTAATATTAATTTTTTGCCGCAGTTAGGGCAGATAATATAATCAGACACTTTATTAACCCCCGATTCCATAAATACAGGTCGGCTTAGTGAAGAGTGCGGAAAGAAAAATTAATCTGCTGCTAAAATCGCAAATTTCACTTTCCACATTTTTAATGAACGCCAAAGTCATCATCACGACCTTGGCGTTCAGCGTTTTCATATAATTATTCGGCAATAACAAAATCCGTCTGTGCCCCCGCAATTTTCCACTTGCCGTTTTCACGGACCAGGATAAAGCTGTAAAAATTCTCCGTTGCATCGTTATCCCCGCCGTATGCGGTAACGGTGCAGTTGTAGATAAATTCGTCATTTGACAGAATATCTCTGGACTCAAAATCATATTTTACGGACAAATCATCACCGTAGAGGGCGAGAAGCTGCGCTCTGGACTTTTCAAGGTCAGCCAGAAATGCCGCCTTGTCCAGCTCTGCGGAAAGCAGCGGTTCTATTTTGTCAATGCTACCGCTTTTGTATAGCGTAAGCGTTTTTGAGATAAGCTTGCCCTGTCCCGAAAGATAAACAGAAAGGGCAAGCACGGCGGCAAGAATAATCAGCGAAAGCCCGAAAAACAGCTTTCCTACGACCTTTCCCGCCTTATTGTTTGTTTCGGACATCTTTATATTTCTCCCGAATTATGAGTTGCCCAGGAATGCAGCACCGATAATGCCTGCGTCATTTCCGAGAGCGGCGACCTCAATTCTTGTGTTTTTGTCCAACATTCTGGTGTAAACTTCCTTTTTAACAAGCTCTCTCATAGGCACCATAAGGGGATCGCCCTCGTTGCAGACACCGCCGCCGATGCAGAGAACATCGGGCTGGAAAATGTTGATAGCGTTGGTGATACCCGCTGCCAGATACTTGATATACTTGTCAACGACTTCCTTTGCGGACTTATCGCCTGCACGCATAGCGTTAAATGCCAGTCTTGCGGACACCTTTCCGTCCTCGGCTGCCATTTTGTGCATAACGCTTGCGGGGTCGGCTTCCATTGCTTCCTTGGTCATACGGATAAGACCCGTTGCAGAGGAGAACACCTCAAAGCAGCCCTTTCTTCCGCAGGTACACTGAGGGCCGTCCACCTCGATAACAATGTGTCCCAGCTCTGCGCCTGCAAGGTTTGAGCCTGTGAGAATTTTTCCGTCAACGATAATTCCTGCGCCTACGCCTGTTCCCAGAGTGATGCAGACAGCGTCCTTTGCGCCCTTTGCAGCACCTGCAACGAACTCGCCGTAAGCCGCAGCATTTGCATCATTTGCAACGTAAACGGGCTTATTGATATGCTCCTGAATATACTTTCTTACGGGGACATCGTGGAAATCAAGGTTGTTGGAGTAGGGGATCGTTCCGTTAACATTGTCGGCAATACCGGGAGTTCCGATGCCTATCCATTCAACGTCATCAATGGAAATACCCGCCTTTTGTGCAGCCTCAATGGACACCTTTGCCATGTCGTCGCAAATTTCCTTTGCGGGACGGGGGCAGAGAGTCTTGGTGGTAGCCTTTGCGATTATCTCAAAATTCTCGTTTACAACGCCTGCCTTGATGTTTGTTCCGCCCAGGTCAATACCGATATAATACTTCATAATTTTTCCTCCAAATCAAACTTTTGTAAGTATAAGCTCGCAGTTGCCCTTAACAGTGAAGCTGCCCGTGTTTGCATCAACGAAAATACTGTCGCCCTTAACTGCCTTAACGCCGTTTATGTCAGCTTCGCCGTCCAGCAGAAGCAGGCTTGCAAAAGATTTTTCATCTGCATTCAGAACAGCTTCTCCGTCCACCTTTATCGAATATGTGGTAAAATATTCGCAGCTTGAAAGGAGCTTTCTTGTGTAACCGTCAAGCTTTTCAACGGGCGTTTCGGGATATGCCTTTGCGGGACCCAGAACGGTAACGTCCTTTGCCTTTTCAACGTGAAGCTCTCTCGGCTTGCCGTCCTTGCCAACACGGCCGTAGTCGTAGATACGGTATGTAGTGTTGGAATTCTGCTGGATTTCCGCAATCAGAATTCCCTTTCCGATAGCGTGGAGAGTTCCCGCTTCGATGAAGAAAACATCGCCCTTTTTAACGGGGACGGAGTTTGTGACTTCAAGCAGAGTGTTATCCGCAATGCGCTTTGCAAATTCGTCCTTGCTTATCTCCTTCTTGAAGCCGTAGAGCAGCTCTGCTCCCTCGTCGCAGTCAACGATATACCACATTTCCGTTTTGCCGTATTCGCCCTCAACACGCTGAGCGTACTCGTTGTTGGGGTGGACCTGAACGGAAAGGTTGTCCTTTGCGTCGATAAGCTTGATGAGGATAGGGAAGTTCTCAAACTTTTCGCAGTCGCTTCCCAGAACGGCTTTGCCCTTCTTTTCGATATATTCCGCAAGGGTCAGACCGTCATATTCGCCGCCGCTGATAACGCTTGCACCGTCCTTATGACAGGACAGCTCCCAGCTTTCGGCGACCTTGTCGAAGTCGCATTTTTTTCCGAAATCGGTGCGCAGACGAGTTCCGCCCCAGATATAGTCCTTGAATGCGGGGGATAGTTTTTGAATTGACATTTTAATACTTCCTTTCGGGCGCATAATTCTTTTTTTATTTTATCACAGTGATGGGATAATGTCAACTGTTTTGCTTATATTTCAGCTGTTGAAGGCTTGTCCATTGTTTCATTTTCATTTCAGTTGATTATCACATTTTTTACACAATGGGCTGTTATCATATACTTGTACCAAAGAAATGGTACACCCCCAAACTCATTTATCCGTCCTGTTTACCCCGACAGGCGGGTAATCAACGGCGTTGCATACACACCCCGGTATCTTCGCCGAAACCCTAATCCTATATCATATTTTTCGCCCCTGCCGGATACCCCTCGGCGGGGGACTTTTTTTGGAAAATGCCAATCAAATCGGTTATTCCTTAGCTATTCAAAAATGAGCATAAAGCAAACATCTGCTTGCCTTATGCTCATTACAGCTTATGCGGGCTTATCTTTTAGCAGCTCCTTTACCTCGTCAAGAGAGAGCTTAGTTATGTTTGCAATCTGCTGCATATCCTTAAAAAATCCGATGTTCCAAATATTAACGGCAATTTCTTTTGCGGTTTCCTTTGCAACTTCCTTTGCATATTCTTCCACATATTCTTTTATATAATTTTCCATTAATTCACACTTATTACCATAACCCTCCTCAGTTTCCTTGAATTGTTTTACCTTATCGGATAATGTCTTGTTGTGCATTTTATTCGGATCAATGCAGAAAAGATCCTGCATCAATCTGCCAGCTCTGTTTCGCCACGAATTTCTCCGTTTACATATATATTGATTATATCATATTACCCCCGAAAAATCAAGGTATATCAGATATAATTCACCGGGTCAACATCAGCCTCCGCCTGAGTTATCTTTATCTCGGGGAACATTTCCGACAGCTTTTCCGTGATATATGGGATAACAATGTCCTCCGTGTGGAAATGTCCGCAGTCGAAAACGGATATGCCCATATTATTTGCGGAAACAAACTGGTCGTGCTTGAAATCTCCCGAAACATAGGCTTCACAGCCCATATGAAAGGCTTCGGAAAACAGCTTTCCGCCGCCGCCCGAACAGAATGCTATCCGCTTCACGGGCGCACCTGCGTCGGTATATCTCACAACTGTACATTTGAAAACCCTTTTCAGAACAGCCGCCAATTCCTCGGGATACAGTTCCTTTGAACAGCTGCATATCATTCCGTAGCCCCGTCCGTCGGGGTGGACAGGCTCAAGCACCTTTAGCCGCTCGGACAGTCCCAGAGGTTCCTTCAGCATATCACGGATAATGTCGTTGATGCCGCCGTCTGCCATATCCAGCGGGGAATGTGAGCATATGCAGGCAATGCCGTTAGCCAGCGCATATCCCGCAGGGTCGGACGTGCTGAGAGTGTACAGCGGGTTGAAAATGACGGGGTGGTGGGAGATTATCAGGCTGCATTTTTTGCGTACAGCCTCCGCCACGACCTCCATTGTAATGTCAAGCGAAGTAAGCACCCGTGTGACCTTATCATCGGGGTCACCGACAATAATTCCCGAATTATCGCCTTTATGGAGATTGGAAAATGGGGCAATTTCGTCCAGCCCCGCAAAAATATCCTTTACAGTATATCCGCTCATTTCAGTATATCCTCCGCAATTTTTTTCAGCCGATTTCCTTCCTCCGACATGGGGTCGGATTTTAACATTCCCTTCGCCGCTTTGAGAATTCGTTCTGCACTTTTGGTTATGTATGCACGATAGTCGGACTCGCTTTCGGAGCAAAATCCGAAAAGCCGCTCGTTCTCGGAAATATTTCTTTTCACTCCGTCATAAACGGCGGAAATTACCGTGTAGATATGCTTTCCGTCGTCAACGGGAATTTCCTTTTGTATATGAAAACCATTTTCGCAAAGAAAGCTTCTGAGATATGCCGCCTGTGTCATAGGCTGTAAGATAAGCTGTGCTTTTTTTGCAATATCCGACAGACCGATTATCTTTGCAATAAGCTCGCCGCCCATTCCCGCACAGATGACGTCGGTAATATCGGAAATGCCCATATTGTCGGGGACGGTCAGACCGTCGGACAGAATACATTTCCATTTTTCGTCCATATTAAGACGGGAGAGTGTTCTTTCGGCGGCATTCAGGGGCTGTTCGTTTACGTCACAGGCATAGCAGAAGCGGCATTTTCCCGTTTTCAGAAGCTCCGCCGCAAGGTAGCCGTGGTCCGTGCCCACATCGCAGGCAACATCTCCCGAAACAAGGTCCCGGCAGGCGGACAGTCGCTTGTCAAGCATAAGATCATTCCTTTACAAATATTCCCCTCCAAAAGGGCGAAGCATATTGCTGCCTGTTTCGGAAGGGAATACCACAAGTTTTTTGAAGCTGTTTTTATGCGAGAGCAGCGTTCAGCTTTTCAATAAATTCCTTAGCGTCAACGCCGTGAACTGCGCAAGCATCTGCAACAGATTCGCCCCTTGCGGAAGGACAGCCCAGACAGTGCATACCGATCTCCATGAAAAGGGGAGCAAGCTGAGGAGCCATATCAAGGACTTCGCCGATAATCATATCTTCTGTGATCTTAGCCATAATTTTAACCTCCGTTAATTTTGCATATCAATGCGTATAATACCGCATAAGTATATTATACCTCAAATAAAATAAAATTGCAATATGTATTGAAAAATTTTATTATTTGTGCTATACTATAAAAATAAAGTGCAACCCCACCCGCATGAAAGGAGTCTTTTGATTGAACAAGCTTTTAGACAGACTGGAATATAAATACCGCCGCTTCGGAATCGACAATCTTATTTTGTATATTGTCGGGGCAATGGTAATGGTTTTCGTTGCCGCACTGTTTTATCCCGATATACTCACAATGCTGAACTTCGACAGGGAGCTGATACTTCAGGGTCAGGTCTGGAGAGTGCTGACATTTCTTATTATGCCAACATCAACGAGCATAATAAGTATGATATTCAGCACGCTTCTGATATACGCCTTCGGTTCATCTTTGGAAAGGACTTGGGGTCCATTCCGCTTTACCGTTTACTACTTTATGGGCGCAATATTCAACATTGCGGCGGGCTTTGTTATGGGATATACCGACAACTATTATCTGATGCTGTCCATATTCCTTGCATATGCCGTGCTGTTTCCCAACGAGCAAATATACTTCTATTTCCTTATCCCCATAAAGATGAAATGGCTTGGCATGGTTGCGGGAATTTTTATGCTTATAAGCTTCCTTTTCACGGGGCTTGTGGGGAAGATAACCATCGTTGCGGTAATACTGAATTTTATCCTCTTTTTCGGCGGGGACTTTATTACAAAGGTCGTAAACTATTTCAAATACAAGCCCGCAAGGGACAAATTCAAGAAGAATATGCGTGAGGTGGAGCGCCGCAGAAACGACGGGGAATGATACTATTCCGCCGTTTCAACAGGCGGCAGTTCTATCGGCTGAAAATCCTCGATAACGGCTTCAAGCTCGCTGTCGGGGATTTTTATTCCGCAGAGTTCCATAGTATCGGCGGTGAAAAGAAGCTCGTAATCGCCGTTTTGGTTATGACCCTTTCCGATAAGCAGATTTTCGTCGGCGATACAATCTCCCGTGTCATTTGCACCGCTGTCAAGTGCGCCGCATACTAAATCAAACAGCGAACCGTCGGGGATATTTTCTCCCGCAATGTCCGCAGAAACGCCGTTCATTTCGCAGTGCGCCGTGCCGTCCCGAAAGGAAACGGTCAGCCCCGAAAGAGTGTCGGGACCCGTGAAATTAATGTCCCAGTCGCCGTTTCCCAGACGCTTAAACTCCGCTTCCGCCTCCGTTTCGCCCCAGAGAATGTCCGCTTTGCAAGTGTAGAGCAGGTTCAGGTCGGGTCGTTTTTGCTTTTCGGACGGTTTGCAGGCGGTGAAAAATACAGCTGAAATCAGGATAGCTGTCGGAATCGTCAAATATTTTCGCATAAAAAAATCCCTCCGCTTGTGAGGGATTTTTTTCATTTAAATTGAAATTTTCCCTCTTAGTGTTCATTAAAAATGTGATAAGCTATTGAACACTAAGGGAATCCTGCTTATAACGTCCGTGGGCAGCATACCGTATTCCGAAAGCTCCTCGGCGGTTATGTCGGCGGCTTTTCCGTGGATATAAACGCCCGCCGCAGCCGCATCCGTAAGGGGAATTCCCTGAACGGCAAGTCCCGAAATAATGCCCGTGAGCAGGTCGCCGCTGCCGCCTCTGCTAAGCCCCGGATTTCCGCCGAAGCTGACAAAAGCCTTGCCGTCCCCCGCAATGTACGTAGGACAGCCCTTTGCCACCACCGTAATGTCGTACAGCGAGGAAAGCTTCACGGCGGCGCTGAAACGGTCTGCGAGAATTTCTTCCGTCGAAACGCCCAGAAGCCGTGCAAGCTCCGCAGGGTGGGGCGTGCAGATAAGCCTGTTTCCCGTGTTCTTTAACATATCTATGCGGGTGGCTGCACAGTTTATGCCGTCAGCGTCAAGAATTATGGGACAGCTTGTGTTTTCGAGGACAAATTCCACCAGCCGAGCGGTATTTTCGGTAACGCCAAGTCCGCAGCCGATGGAAACAGCATTGCATTTTGTAAGCCTTTCCTTCAATTCATCAAAATTATTTTCGGGATATATAAAACCCTTTTCATCGCAGTCAAGCTTCATATACATAGGCTCCGAAAGCTGTGCGGAAACCGTGTCTATGACCTTTCCAACCGATGCCAAAGTGACCAGCCCCGCACCCGAACGCAGTGCGCCCGCCGTGGAAAGTGTGGCAGCACCCCGCATACTTTCCGAGCCTGCAATGTTCAGCAGTCTGCCGTAATCGCCCTTGTGGGAATTCCTTTTCCGAACGGGTATAATATCCGCAAAAAGCCGTTCGTCGATTATCTTCGGGAGATATTTCACGCCCTCCATACACACTTCCGGAATTCCGATCTCCGAGGTCAGTATCTCGCCGCAGTATTCCGAGAGGGGAGAGAGTGCCTCGCCTATCTTTTCGCAGCCGAATGTTACCGTGTAATCGCATTTTAAGGTGTTTTCCGAAACCTCGCCCGTCAGCGCATTTCCCCCCGAGGGGACGTCCACAGCCACCTTGACAGCCGAAGTTCTTGCCGTGTACGAGAAGCACGCCTTGACAGCGGGGGGCAGTTCATCATGAAAGCCCGTGCCGAAAACAGCGTCGATTATCAGCCCACATTCCGCAAAAAGGGTAAACACCTTGTCGATGTTGTCATTTAATGTAAGCACCTCTGCGCTTGTTCCGCCCAGAGCAAAATATTTTTCGGCGGCAGTCTCCGTTTCGGGTTCGCCGCAGGTAAGAACGACCGTGACTTTAAGTCCCATTTCGCTGAGAAGACGTGCGCAGACAAAGCCGTCCCCGCCGTTGTTTCCGCTGCCGCAGAGGATAACGGCACCTTTGGCGTAGTCGATGCCAACGCAGTATTCGGTGACGGCTTCTACCACCGCTGTTCCTGCGTTTTCCATCATTTGGGAATAAGGAACGCCCGCTTCGGCGGCATTTTTTTCTATTTCTTTCATTTGCCTTGGGGTGCAGAGATACATTTTTATCAGTCCTTATATAGAATAATATGGTCATTATAGCATATTTAAACGTTTAATTCAAGCAAAATTTGTGTATATTTGTCGATAATCTTCAAAAATTTTCAGCGGAAAATCTAAAGAAATCTTAAAGTTTGAAAAAACCTATTGACAAACCGTGTATATGCTGGTATACTGTGTATAGTGAGTATACACAGTAAAGGAGGTAAGGCGTATAAAGATCATACTCAGCCCGTCAAGCGAAAAGCCCATGTATGAGCAGATAATGGACGGTATACGTCAGGCGGCGTTAAACGGCGAGATCCCCGAAAACGGGCAGCTTCCCAGCGTCCGTCAGCTGTCGGCGGACCTGAACGTCAGTGCGATCACCACAAAGCGGGCGTATATGGACCTGGAACGGGAAGGTCTGATATACACAGTCCCCGGAAAGGGTACGTTTATACGGCTAAACGACGTTTCCAAGGTGCGCAGCGACTATCACCGAAAACAGCTTGACGAGTTTTCCGAAAATTGCAGACAGCTGCTTGAAAAGGGCATTTCCAAAGATGAATTGATAGATACCATTAACAAACTTTAGGAGTGAACATTATGAATGAAAATATGCTTGAAATAAAAAATCTCACAAAAAAATTTGACGGCTTTACGCTGGATAACGTGAATTTTTCTCTGCCGAAGGGCGCAATTACGGGACTTATCGGCGAAAACGGTGCGGGAAAGACCACGCTTATCAAGCTGATAATGAATATGTACGGCAGGGAAAGCGGCGAAATAAAAGGCGTCGGGGGACTTGACAATGTGTCCGACGAGCCCGAATTCAAGGAGCGTGTGGGCTATGTTGCCGACGAGGATTATCTTTATTACAACAGCAAAATGAGCGATATTGCGGCGGCGTTTTCCGTGGCATTTGAGCGGTGGGACGAGAGAATTTTCGAGAATTACGTTGACCTCTGGAAGCTGCCCCTTGACAAAAAGGCGGGGGAAATGTCCAAGGGAACGAAAACGAAAATGATGCTTGCCCTTGCCCTTGCCCACAAGCCCGAACTGCTTATTCTTGACGAACCCACAGCGGGACTTGACCCCGCCGCAAGGATAGAGGTGCTGGATATTCTCAGAGATTTTGTTTCCGACGGGGAACATTCGGTGCTGTTTTCGACCCATCTCACAAGCGACCTTGACAAGGTTGCGGACTACATTGTTATGGTCATTGACGGGAAGATCGCCTGTGATATGCGGGCTGACGAGATTGAGGAAAAATTCGCCGTTGTGACCTGTGACAACAGCGAGCTTGAAGCCGCAAAAGATATTCTCATCGGCGTTCGCAAGGGAACAGGAAGCTTTGAAGCTTTGGTTGAACGGAAAAACCTTTCTCGTCTGAAAAATCCCGGAGTGCGTACTCCCAATTTTGAAAATCTGCTGACATTTTTCATCTGGCAGCACAGAAAGGAGGTTGTTGACAATGACCGATAAGGAAATGATAAAGCGTCACAAGGCGGCAATGAAGGCTATTTTGGGAAAGAAATATTTTGTTATCATTTACATCTATATCGGAATGACACTGCTGTTTCCCATTGCGGGCTGTGTTTTGATGACTGTTCTGTCGGTGAAGGAAAATGCGGATATGTTATTTGTGACCTGCTGTCTGCCTTTGCTGACGGGTTTGTATAATGTTACATGTATGTCATTTGCTATGTCAATTTTTCCCTCTGATTTTACGGCTGCAAATGCAAAATCCGCCAAAACCGCAGAGATGATGCGAAAGGCATACAACGGCAGCTCGTCAACATCGGATATATGTGCTTGTTTCCCCATAAACAGAACCATACTTGTAAAGGGACTGTGCGGAATTATTGCCCCGATGATTGCGGTGACCTGCTTGAATACGCTGTTTCTGTCGGTGCTGAGCTTTATTTCCGATAACAATTCCGTGAAAATTTATTCGCTGATAATAGTTACTTCCATAATGATCTCAATGATTTACGGCGAAGAGCTTATTATGCATCGGAACAATACACTCAGCACTATATTGTCCGCTTTATATTGTCTGGTGATAATATCATGTACGGTGCTGGTGCTCGGCTCATTGATTATGGACGAAAATCTGGTGGAAAAGTTTACTTTTCTTCAAATTGCTTCGGGTCTGCCCCTGATAATCCTGTCGGTGGTTTTCAGCGTTTCACAGATTTATCTGCTGAAAATAAAACTCCCGAGGGACGCCGTTGGCACAGCAAGAAACGGCGAAAGAGCGGAGGTGCTTGGCTGAATGAATAACTCCATAGTACGAAAGACACTCCGTCAGCTTCGGGCTGATTGGTATGACCTGCTTATTGCCGGGGTAAGCTTTGTTTTGCAGCTGGCAATGTTTCGGCTTATCAAGAGAAATGAGGACATTTCGGCAGTGCTTATTCCGCTGCTGCGGGGGTGGATAACGGCGTTCTGGATATTGGCGGCGTCAAGCGGCTTCGGCAGACAGGTAAAGCTTTTGCAGACCATGCCCATACGCCGAAACGAGCTTGCCGGCTATACGGTTTTCATTGGCGAAAAGCTTATTTATCTGCAATTGACAGGAGCATTTATCGCCCACATTTTCTGCGATAAAAATGACCTCGGCTGGGCATTTTCGGCGGAGCTTGTTTCCTTTGCCGTGATGCTTGGGATATATTATCTGTCGGTGGGCGGGATAGCGAAATTTGTCGTTCGTCCCGACAGCGGAACGGTCATCACCGAACTGGCTTTGGGGAAAGCGGTTATTCCGATGTTCCTTGTTTACGGCGTTGTCGGCGTTTTATGCTATATATTCGCACCGCTGTTTTATGATATGTATGATAAAGAATTTATGTATGCTTCGGTAATTCCCGCCGTTCTCATATGGATAGTTATGGTCTTTTTCAGGAAAAAGATAGTTGCGAGAGTGGAGAAAGCTATGACATTATAAAAAATCGGCTGCCGTATATTCTGCGGCAGCCGAAAATGTATCAGCGGTTTCTTAATCTTACCGAAGCAAAGGAAATAATTTCGGGAACGTCCTCTACCTCAAGCTTTGGCTTGGGTGCTTCCTTGAGGACAAGGTTTTTGTTCCTTTCTTCGATTATCCTGTCACGAATGTTCAGGAATGCGGCGGCAATATCCGGGTCGAAATCGGTGCCGCTGCCGTTTTCTATGATACGGAAGCATTCGTCTATGGGCATAGCGTCACGGTAACAGCGCTTTTCGGAAACTGCATCGAAAACGTCCGCAACCGCCATTATCCTTGCGGGAAGAGGGATATTTTCTCCCGAGATCCCCTCGGGATAGCCCTTGCCGTTCCATTTTTCGTGATGATAGCGGGCGACCTCGTAAGCCATGGTCTTGTAGCGTTCGTCGGCGATATGGGAAAAGGTTTCACGAACCATCTGTCCGCCCTTTTCGGCGTGGGTTTTCATCACGGCAAATTCCGCTTCGGTGAGTCTGCCCGGCTTGCATAAGATACTGTCGGGTATGGATATTTTTCCTATGTCGTGAAGCGGTGCTACCATTGCTATACAGCCGATAAATTCATCGTCGATAATGCCTTTGTATCTCTCGGTGGTGCTGAGCTGTTCTGCCAGCATTTCGGCGTAGATGCTGGTTCTTTTAATGTGTCCGCCTGTGCTTTCGTCACGGCTTTCTACCAGAGTTGCGAAGCCGTAGATCATATCCTGATTGTACAAAATGAGCTGTTCGTAATTGTCCGCATCTTCGCTGAGAAGCTTTGATGTTCTGACGGTAAGCAGCCTTAACAGTGCGGCAAGGCATATAAGCGTCAGAGTTCTCGGAAGAATTCCGTAAACCACAAGCCTGTGCAGAGTGGTAAAGTTATGGTCCGTGCGAAGGTCAAGGAAAAATCCCAGCAGCTGACCTGATATGGTGACTGCCAGTGTGCATACCGTTGAAATGTTCGTTAGTCTTTTGGAAAAATACAGTCCCGCAAGAACTATCGGATAGGCATACACGACCACCACATGATAGGACAGCACTGTGGTTATCACCAGCAGAAAAAGCTCCGAAAGCGTTATGTACAGATATTTCAGCCATTTGGCGGAGAGTGGGACAAACCTGTTCAGCAGCTTCGGCAGCAGCAGAAAAACCGCACTCAGGCAGTATGCAATAGTCATATCGGGTTCATCAATGACAAAAACGCCGACACGGTTAAGAATATACACGGCTGTGAATATTACAAAGGTTATCAGCATAACGTTGGCAGCGGCTTTGTTTGCGTCCTCTTCGTTTTTGTTGATTATCCTGCTGAGCGTTGCATTGCTCAATTAAAGTCCCCCTTTTTATGTATTCATAACAGCAGTATAGCATACTTTCCATATTAAGTCAACGGCTGTTCCCATTTTATTTGCAGATACGATTGCAATTTGCTTTATAATATGATATAATTGATGTAACAAACGATCATAAACGGTCGGAAATCATGAGGTGAATATTATGGAAATCAAAGGCTATACATACGGCTGGGACAGTCACAAGGGAATGCTCGGCACGGAAAAATCGGCAGAATCCATAAAGGCAATGGCGGCAATGGGCGGAAACTGGGCGTGTCTTGCCTTTGCGGTGA
>JAGAJN010000007.1 GCA_017828975.1 Oscillospiraceae bacterium
GGTTCTCTGGAATACCTCTCGGTTCACTTAACCTTCGCTTCGCTCGTGCTGCCCTTTCGTGAGTCAGCTTTATTATTATACGCTTTTCGACTCCGTTTGTCAAGGCTTTTTTCGCACTTTTTTGCAGTTTGTTAGGTTTGTGTATTTTGGGTTCGGTTGTGCTTGGTTCCGTTGTTGGGTTTGCACAATGGGATTGTATTGATTCAGCAGGGGGTTGGCTTTTTCCGCTTGTTTCGGCGACTTGCTTTGCTGATGAGAAACACCTAGGCGTCAGCCGACCGCCAGGGAAGAGGGCTGTGTACACAACAAAAGCTGCGGCTGAGCGCTATGCTTTCGTCTTAACAAAAGCAAATTATCCAAAATCATTGACTTTTTACACTTATTATAGTATAATAGATTTATGCAATCTCCCGTTAATTAACAAATTCCGAAAACAGCGAAAGGAGAACGCTCCATACGGGGCGATGCCGTTATGAAGAAATACCTTATCAGTTTTTTCTGCCTGTTTACCATGCTTTTTTCCCTGACCGCCTGCGGACAGTCCGAGGGTGTCGTGGGGGACGATACCGATAATGCCGAGGCTTCCGTTTCCGACGAGAAAAAGCCCGAAAAGGACAAGAACCCCGACGAATCCTCTGCGCCCGACGGTGAAGATACCACCGAAACCGAACCCGCAGAATCCATGGTCGAGGTAGTCGAATCCGCCCTGTCCGAGATAAACGGCGCCCTTGATGTGATCGCCAAGGAGAACGACGGAAATCCCGAGGTCGGCGAAGCTATCATCACAATCAGGGATTCATCAAATCTTCTGGCAAGCAGCTATCTTGATTCCGAAGATCTGGAAAAGCCCACACCTGCGGTAATTACGGGACGTATCCTTATGTCCCTTTACAACACGGAAACCTTCTACGGAAACTGGTTTGCGTCAAATATCGAGAGCGGAACTATCCGTTTCGGTTTTTACGATATGACAGGCGACGGAATTCCCGAGCTTTTCGTTGAAACCTCCGACGCTATCTGTTCCATCACTAATATAGTAGATGTTTCCGAGAAGGGCTTCAAGCTGCTTGCTCAGATAATATCTCCGAAAATGGCGGACACCGATGAAATTCAGGTGACCTGGTACACGGGTAACCGAGGACTTTTCCACGTCAGCAACAATAACCGTGCAGGCGGCGTCAGCGAGATCAAGGTTATTATCGAACCCACCGAAGATGGCGCAGTCAAGACCTATTGGTACAGCACCTCCGACAACAATCTCGGCAATGCAGACAAGAAGCTTGCCGACTATCAGGTGGTCGGCAAGGGCATGAAGACCACCCGAATTTTCGCCGCTTCCGAGGTGAATTACGAGAATGTAAAGGCTGAGATCGAGAAGATATTCGAGATAACCGAGCCTGTCGCACCCGCCGAGACCGATGTTACCGATAAGGACGGAAACCCCGTTGAAACGGAGGAAACCGAAAAGGAATAACCGATGAACTACAACGTTATGTCCCCCCATGCGGAGGAATTTATCTCGCACGAGGAAATTTTAAGCTCTCTGGAATATGCCGAGGAAAACCGTCTTAACAGAGCGGAAATAGAAGCCGTTCTGGAAAAGGCGGAGAAGCTGAAGGGCGTGTCCCACCGTGAAGCGGTCCTGCTTGCCGAATGTGGATTTGACGACCTGAACGACCGTATTTTCGCTCTTGCACGTAAGATAAAGGAGAATTTTTACGGCGGACGAATCGTGCTTTTCGCCCCGCTTTATCTGTCAAACTACTGCGTAAACGGCTGCCTATACTGCCCATATCATCTAAAAAACAAGCATATTCCCCGCAAAAAGCTCACTCAGGAGGAAATCGCCGCCGAGGTAATGGCTTTGCAGGATATGGGGCACAAGCGGCTTGCCATCGAGTCGGGCGAGGACCCCGTGAACAACCCTATTGAGTACATTCTTGAAAGCGTTAAGACCATCTATTCCGTGAAGCACAAGAACGGTGCTGTCCGCAGAGTTAACGTGAACATTGCCGCCACGACCGTGGAAAATTACCGCCGTCTGAAAGAAGCCGAGATAGGCACTTACATACTTTTCCAGGAAACATATAACAAGGAAAATTACGAGAAGCTCCACCCCACGGGTCCCAAGCACGACTACGCCTACCACACCGAGGCTATGGACAGAGCTATGGAAGGCGGAATTGACGATGTGGGATTGGGCGTTCTGTTCGGGCTGGACAGCTGGAAATATGAGCTTGCGGGCTTGATAATGCACGCCGAGCATCTGGAAGCATACAAGGGTGTGGGTCCCCATACCATAAGTATTCCGAGGATACGTCCCGCAGATGATGTTGACCCCGACAGCTTCAACAATGCCGTTCCCGACGATATTTTCGAGAAAATTGCGGCAGTTATACGAATCGCCGTCCCGTACACAGGCATGATAGTGTCAACCAGAGAGTCGGCTAAGGTCAGGGAAAGAGTGCTTGAGCTTGGCGTTTCCCAGATAAGCGGCGGCTCAAAGACCAGCGTCGGCGGATATGCGTCACCGTGTGATGAGGACGAGGACTCCGCACAGTTTGACGTAAACGACCGCCGAACCCTTGACGAGGTGGTCTGCTGGCTGCTGAAGCTCGGATATATCCCCAGCTTCTGCACTGCCTGCTACCGTGAGGGACGCACGGGCGACAGGTTTATGTCCCTTTTGAAGTCGGGACAGATAGCAAACTGCTGCCACCCCAACGCCCTTATGACTTTAAAGGAATATCTTGAGGATTACGCCTCCGCCGAAACCAAAACCGTCGGCGAAGCGGCAATTCTCCGTGAGTTAGAGCGTATTCCCAACGAAAAAGCAAGAGAGCTTTGCCGTCTGAATATTGAAAAAATATCCGGCGGTCAGCGTGATTTCAGATTTTAGGAGGTTTTTATTATGGATATCAAAGCAAAGATCGACGAGGTAGTCGAAAAGATCAAAAATGACAAGGATTTTGCCGCCGAATTTACCAAAGACCCCGTAAAGGCAGCCGAAAAGGTGCTGGGCGTTGACCTGCCCGACGATGTTATCAACTCGGCTATTGACGGCATCAAGGCAAAGCTGAAAGCCGACGATGTCAAGGAAAAGCTGGGCGGTATCGGCAATATGCTCGGCGGAATTCTCAAGTAAAATATTTTAAGACAAAAAGCTGTATCAGACCATTTTTCGGTTTGATACAGCTTTTTTATCACATCAATGGTGCGATCAGCCGAAGCAGGCTGCCCAATGCCTTTTTCCCTGCGGGATATTTGCGGACATTATCCATATCAATGGCAATGCACTTTTTCAGCGTATTGAGGAAATCCCTCTCAATTCGGGCGATCTCCGAGCATCTGAACATAAACGCCGCACATTCAAAATGCAGATAAAGGCTTCTGTAATCCAGATTTATGGAGCCGACCACCGCCCTGTCATCGTCGGAAACAAACACCTTCGCATGAACAAACCCCGGCTCATACTCAAATATCTTCACGCCCGCCTGTATAAGCTCCTTGTAATGGCTTCTTGCCAGCAGATAGGCGTACTTTTTGTCGGGAATATGGGGAAGTATCAGCTTGACGTCAACACCGCGCATAGCCGCATGGGTCAGGGCAGTCAGCATCTCCCCGTCAAGAATGAGGTAGGGCGTCATTATGTGAACATACCGCTTTGCTGTGTTGATAATGTCAAGATAGACCATTTCGCCCACATTTTCGCCGTCCAGCGGGCTGTCGCCGTAGGGCATAACATAGCCGTCCGCACCGTCCACGGGAACACTCGGCACAAGATATTTGCTGTAATCGTCCTCGGTCCTCTCGTCAACATTCCACATTTGCAGGAACATCATGGTAAAGCTTTCCGCCGCATCGCCCTCCAGCATTACCGCCGTGTCCTTCCAATGACCGTACAAAAGCTTTCGGTTGATGTACTCGTCCGCCAGATTAATGCCGCCCGTGAACGCCACCTTTCCGTCAATTGAAACTATCTTTCGGTGGTCACGGTTATTCTGCGATGTGGACAGAACGGGACGGATAGGCGCAAACATCTTGCTCTTTATCCCATACTTTGCAAGCTCCTTGGGATAACCATAGGGCAGCAGAACAACGGAGCACATTCCGTCATACATTACCCTGACCTCCACGCCTTCCGCAGCCTTCCGTTTCAGCACGTCCAGAACCGCCTGCCACATTTCCCCGTCCTCGACGATGAAATATTCCATGAAGATGAACTTTTCCGCCTTTTCAAGCTGTATCAGCAGCTCCGCCAGCTTGTCCTCGCCGAGGGGGAAATAGGTCACCTTAGTGTTCTTGTAAATGGGATAGCCGCCGTAGTTGGACATATACTTTGCCAAGGTCGCCGTCAGCGGGTCCTGCTCCTCCAGCTCGTCCATAACGCCCTTGTTCTGGGCAATAAGCTTTGCCGTCCTGTCACAGATGTCGATATGCCGCCGCCTTATAATATTTGTGCCCGGCTGGAGTCTTGACCACATATATATCAACGCACCGAAGATCGGCAGGATAAGCACGGGTATGACCCAAACCAGCTTGAATTCGGGACTGCCCTTTCGGTTGATGATGTACACCAGAAGAATACTGCTCAGCACCGAAAACAGCGCATAAATGTAGCCCGAATACAACCCCAGCTTTTCAAATACCACAAACAGATAAGCTATCTGCAGCAAAAGCATAAGTATGTATATCATTGAACGTCCGAAAATTATCCGAAAAATGTGTTTCAGTGATTTTTTCATAGAAATTCCCTCAAAACAAACGGGGACGCCGCTTAAGACGTCCCCTGAATATTATTCTGCGTCCAAGGAAAGATTAGTTTCCTCAAATGCCGTTCTTATAGTGTCCAGAACGGAACGATAGTTGTCAAGGAAAGCAGCCGTGCGGTCCTTGATAGCGGTAATGTCGCCGCTCTTTCCTGCGACCTCCAGCGAGAATGCCAGCTCGGAAAGCTCCGTTGCACCGATGTTTCTTGCGGCACTCTTTGCCCCGTGCACCTCAACGGTGTAGGTTTTCCAGTCCTCGGCGTCATATGCCTGCCGAATAGCGGCCGTATTCTCGGTATTAACGAATATTCTCAGAACGTCAATGTAAACGTCCTCGTTGCCTATGCAGTTTGCAAGTCCCGAAACAACGTTGATACCCTTGAGTTTGTCAAGCAGCTTCACAAAGGGGACCTGAGTTGTGACTGTATGCTCAATTGTCTGATCCTCAACTGCCGCTGACTTGACCTGCTTGTGTCTGGGAACCCACTTTCTGAGCACCTTTTCCAGCTTTTTAAGGTCAACGGGCTTGGAAAGGAAATCGTTCATACCGTTCTCGTAGAACAGCTCCTCAACGCCCTTGATAGCGTTGGCGGTAAGTGCAACGATAGGCACCTTCTTAGCGTACTCGATGTCCATGCCTCTGATTATCTGAGTAGCTTCAACGCCGTCCATCTGGGGCATCATATGGTCCATAAAGATAATGTCGTATCTCTCGCCGTTCTTGATAAGGTCGATTGCCTGCTGACCGCTTGTTGCGGAAACAACGCTCATGTTGTACGGCTTCATCATGCCCTCGGTAACACGGATATTTACCTGATTGTCGTCAACGATAAGTATCTTCGCCTCGGGAGCGGTAAAGGGAACGCCCCTCTTGACCTGAAGTCTTTCGTGGAGATTTGCGGACTTGTCAAAGTTGCTGGGAGCGGGATTGGAAATACCCTGGGGGAGAGTAAATCTGAATGTGCTTCCCTTTCCGTAAACGCTGTCAAATGTAATAGTACCGTTCATAAGGTCCAGCAGACGCTTGCATATCGCAAGACCCAGACCCGTACCCTCGATATTTCTGTTTCTCTTGGTATCCGCCTGAGAGAATTCGGAGAACAGCTTATCCATATCCTCGGGCTTGATGCCGATACCCGTGTCGGAAACTGCCACCTGCAGCTCACCTGTGTTGGTCTCCTTGGGAGCCCATCTTACGGACAGGGTAATTGTACCCTTTTCCGTGAACTTAACAGCATTGTTAAGGATATTTATCAGCAGCTGACGGAATCTCATCTCATCGCCCACAAGTCCCGTAGGAACAGCGGGGTCAATGTCCATGACCAGCTCAACCTTGCTCTTAAGGCGAACCTGGATAACGTTCATAACATCATACATAACAGATGTGAACTGATACTCTGCGGGGATTATCTCCATCTTGCCCGACTCAACCTTGGAGAAATCGAGAATGTCGTTGATGATATTCAGCAGATTTTCCGAAGAATTCTTGATAGTCATAACGTATTCTTCGGTCTCCTCGGAAATATCCGTCTGCAGCATAAGGTCAGCCATGCCGCAGATAGCATTCATAGGAGTTCTTATCTCGTGGGACATATTTGCAAGGAAGTTGGACTTACTTTCGTTAGCCTCAATAGCCTCGTTGGTCTTTTCCTCAAGATTTTTTCTGTACTTCTCGCTGCTGCCCGTAAGCAGGAACAGCGTAAGATTGAATACCTCGAAGATGAAGAACATGACCACATCGGAAGCAATATTGCCCTCGCCGCCTATTGAAATGATTATCGCAACGATAATAGCAACGGAGGATTCTATCCAATATTCAATGTTCAGCTGCTTCTTAGCCACCATTGAAACCAGCACACCGCCGCCTATGTAAACAAACGGCAGCAGACTCAGCACGCCTGCACCCAGACAACTGAGGAATTCGCCGATAATAAGCAGGATAAATATTACTCTCTCTGCAATGTCCTCATTCTTATTGACCAGAAAAACCACACTCGCAGCGATCAGCGGAACAAAAGCAGCAGTTGCAAGCACAGCATTTGCACCCGAAACAGCCGCAAGCACAATACCAAGCACCGTGACCGCCGCAAATTCGGCAAGAGTGAGCTTCATTGTTTCCTTATAACCAAACATTTCCGTACCCTCTTTTACATTAGAATCTAACGGAGAAACTGCAAAAAATGCAGAAAACGTCCGTAATCGTTATTATTATAGCACGATTTTCTGGGATTTGCAAGAATTTGACGAAAAAATTTTTATTTTTATTCAAATTTAGCGTTATAAACAAAAAAAAGCTGATATATTTAGCAATAAAAATATATAGAAATTAGTGATACTCTGTTCCGAAACATGAAATAACACAAAAAACGAAAAAGCACATCAACTTTTCCGAATTTTCAGCTGCCAATTATCATATTAAGCAATGCTGAAAATTCGGTATTTCTATGTTACCTAATACTAATCTTCTGCCATCATATAGACTATTTTTGGCAAAGGTATCCCTGTGGTGAGTATTGGAAGTTGGCTTTCCCTGTTCTGATTTTTATTCTCTACACTGCATTGCGTCTTCTGTTCATTTTGTGGCTCTCCCGCAAAGGGGAAACCTATATGGGAGGGCGACACAACAAACCCTAACGCAAAGCAGGGAGTTTCTCCCTCCCCTAACGGTTTCCCCTTTGCAATCCCCTTCCCTTTCACCTCTCCCTCTTTACCCTGCTTTACATTTTGGTGGGGTGATATAATTCTTGCTTTTTAGGAAAATAGTTCAAAAACTGTCAGGGTGGCTGTTTATTGGCAAATAGTAAAATGATATGAAATTTTTTGGCGTTTTGTCTATATATTGATGAAAGATTAGTATAAGTGACGTATCATACAAGTGTTCCCCCGTCGAAGGCAGGGGAACATTCAACACTCACTCAAAGCTTCTCCTCCGCAGCCTCCAGCGACGAATATCCATACATTTTCACCGTATTCTCCATAATATCGAAAACGAGATTTTCCCCGTTCTGCGCCTTTTCGGAGATGAAATAGCCGTATTCAAGGAGCGTTTCGGGGGAATACGCCGCCAGCTCGCCCTTTAAATAGGTTTCGTAGGAGGTGTTGTCGATCTCGTCGGTCATCTCGGAAACGGAGCGTGCATTTGCAGCCAGCTTCGGGAATTTCTCCGAAAACTCGTTCATCATACCCACCTGCACCGCCGCAATAGAGTTGATTATCTGCCGTCTTTCCTCGGGGATAGGCGGCAGACTGTCCCTTATCTCCGCAAACTCCTCGGGGGACGCATGCTCCATCATATAGGCATATTTCAGGGTAATGGGATTGCCGTTCTCGGCGGCATATTTGAGCAAATCGTTTCTCCAGCACTCCAGAAGCTGCTCGCTCCATGCCAGATACTGACTTTTCCGCATTATCTCAAAGGTGGAAAAATCGTCCTGACAGGAAGCCCGCCCGCCGATATTTTTCACCTTGTCAAAGAATTTCCATTCAAGCTGTGTGATTTCCTCCGCAAGCTCGGCTTTTCTGTCCAATTTCATCAGTTCCTTTCCAATATCTTCAAGGTAATTTCCCGAAATATTCACGCCGAGTTTCTCGGAAACGGCGGAAACAAGCATATCCGCAGCCTTTGAGATAAGCCCCGCCCGCTCGTTCGGGGAATGACACCGCATTATCTCCGAAAGCAGCTCCGTAAATTCACCGAAGCCCATATCTGCCGCAGCCCTGTGCCGCCATTTGGGAATAGGCGCAAACCGTCCCATTATGGGGAAAACGCAGTAAAGGGCGTTTTGCACGAAATCCGCAGCCATAAGCTCAGCCGTCAGTTCATCTCCCCTGTTGACCGCACGGAGATAGTTGTACTGTCCGCTCTGAGCCGCACACGTCAGCCCCTGAGCAAGCTTTTTACGCCGAATATCCTCGGGATAATACCGCCGAAACGCTTTGACCGTTTTTGTAAATTCTCCCCCGTCATCACGGAGAATTTCACCCTTTGAGATCGCCGCAAGACCGTATTCATTTGCAAAAAGCCACTCACTTTCATCGGTCGGCGGTGCGGACAATCCCGTCAGACTGCCAAAAAGCTCCTCGGCAACGATAACGCCCCTCCGAACGCCGTTCAGCGACTTAGGCGCTTTCGGGATACCCCGAAAATATTTCGGCAGACGGTCATACGCCGCCTGTAAGTCCGCACCTATCTCATTATATGTATCACGGGAAACAAACAGCCCGAAACCCGCTCCGAAATCATGGTCATGCGATGAAATGTCGTCATATCCGAGAATGTCCGAGCCGTCCCCCATCAGTCCGACCGCTATTTTATCAAGATATTTCTCAAAGCCGCAGAGAAGCTGCCCGCCGTACGTGTTAAAATATTCCTGTGAAATGTACATACCTTTAAGCTGCCCCGACAGACCGCATCTCTCCATAAAATCGGCATATCTCTCCAGCAGACGGACATACGCCGAAGAATATCCCGTGTTAAGATGAAGCTCGGAAAGTGCATGCTCATAAAGCGACTTTGCACCGTCCTTATCACCCTTGACGTCCAGAATTTCCGCCTTTGCCGCCAGTGCCGCACTGTAATGGAAATCACGGCTGTCCTCGGGGTCACGCTCGAAGATTTCAAGGGCACGGTCGGCATATTTTTCCGCCTCGGGAACGTCCCCAAGCTTCATCAGCGAAGCCGAAAGATTTGAGCAGGCGGCGGCTATCTCATAATCGGCAGAATTTTCCTCCGCAATAACAAGCGCACTTTTCAGAGCGTCCACGGAACGGGCAAAATCCCCCATCTCCTGATAAAGCAGGCTGAGATTGTTATAATACCCCGAAATGCGCATATCGTTTTTCGGAAGATTTTCGGAGTATATCTCAAAGCATTTCCCAAAGCAATCGGCGGACTGCTCGAACATTCCCGCCGCCCTGTACGCATTTGCGGCATTGAGCAGCGCCGTACCGTGGGGGACAGTCCCCGCAATGCCGAAGCTTTCGCAAAGCCTGAGCATACTTCCCGCATAGCTTGCCGCCTTATCTGCCTGACCGCTGTCACGGTAAAATCCCACCAGCTCGCTGACAAGGGACAGTATCGCTTCATTGTCCCCCTCGGTCATAGCTTCTTTTATGGAATTTTGCAGAAAATCCTCCACCAGATCGGAACGGTGGTCCGCAAAAAGCCTGTCCAGCTTGTCAAGAGTTTTTATCAGATCCATATAAATTCTCCTATTCTGAATATACCGATGTAATACCCAAATATTCCTCCAGCGTCAGCCCGCTGTTATGTACCTTTTCAGCCGTTTCCTTTCCAAGATAGCGGATATGCCACGGCTCGTAAATGTAGCCCGTAATGTCCTCCGCACCCTTCGGATAGCGGATAATAAAGCCGTATTCGTGGCAATGCTCGGCAACCCACTTTCCCTCGGCGGTGTCCGCAAAGCTGTCGTCAATGGAATTCAGGTCAAACGCCAGACCCGTCTGATGCTCGGAATGTCCGGGACGTGCGGAATATCTGTCCGCTTCCGCCTTTCCGCTTCGTTTAACATATCGTTCGTACAGACCGCTTTGATACTCGTAGGAACGATAGCCCGACGCTATCCAGATGTTCAGCCCCTCGCTCCAAGCCGCCGACTGCATTTCCTTGAAAGCCGCCTCCGCTTCGGGCTGAACACCCGGGGCATAGTCCGCAGGCAGGGCGTAGGTCTTGTTTACGATAAGAATGCCGTCTATGTAGGTCGGTTCGCCGTGAGTCTGCGGGACGGCTGTGACCGTCACCTTTACTTCTGCCGTTACTTCGGGGTTTGCCGCCGCTTTGACTGTCACCGTGCAGCTGCCCTCGGAAATTCCCGTGATATTCCCCAAACCGTCCACCGTTGCGACCGACGTGTCGTCCGACTCCCATATCTCGGATTTGTCGGAGCAGTCCTCGGGCAGCATAGTCACAACAGGCATTTTCTTGCCGCCCACCGTCAGCTCAACGGAATATGTACTCAGCGTAATGCTTTCGGGCAGCTTTTCGGAGATGGTCGTTTCATCGGTAATTTCGGACGTTTCGATTTCCGTCTGAGAAGCGGTTGTTTCCTCCGCAAGGGTAGTTTCGGTTTCGGAAATGGTTGTTTCCTCCGATGTTTCGGGCATTTTACTATCCTCGGAAATTTCCGTAAATGATGTTCCCGATACCGAAGTATCTTCCGTCTGAACAGATAATGCCGTTTCAATATCGCCGCCTGCGGGAACTGCGCCGTCCTCTATGGGTGAACAGGCGGTCAGTCCCAAACAAAGCAGCAATGCAGCTGCCGATTTTTTCATCTTATAACTTCCTTTCGGGTGTGGTTTTTATTAATACGATTTATTATGCCGATTTTTTGCATTTACGGTTACTTTTGATTATACCACAGACGGCGGAAAATTTCAACAATAAAAAGACGATACCCGCTCAGCGGATACCGTCCGATAAAAATTATTCGTCCAAAGCCTTTCTTACCGCAGAAACAAACTCTCCCGCATATTTCGGGAAATCCTTACCATGCTCCGCAGCCAGCTTTACGACCGCACTTCCGATAATAACGCCGTCACAGTAGGACGACATTTTCTTAGCCTGTTCGGGTCCCGAAATGCCGAAGCCAACACAGCAAGGCACCTTCGCATACTTGTAGACCTCACCGAAAAACTCTCCGAAATCGGTAGTAAAGCCCGACCTCATTCCCGTAACGCCCGTGGAGGATACGCAGTAGAGGAAGCCCTCGCTTTCCTCGGCTATCATCTTTATCCTGTCCCCCGAAACGGGAGTAACAAGGCTTATGGACAGAACGCCGTTTGCCTTTGCCTCAGCGGAAACCTCGTCCTTTTCCTCATAGGGCATATCGGGGATAATAACTCCGTCAATGCCCGTCAGACGGCATTTCTCAAAGAATTTAGCCGTGCCGTAGCGGAAAACGGTGTTGATATACATCATAAGAACAAGCGGCTTGTCGGTGGATCTTCTGATATTCTCCACCGCACCGAAAATTTTGTCAAGATTAGTTCCGCCGTTTAGTGAACGCAGGCTTGCCTCCTGAATAACGGGTCCCTCCGCAACGGGGTCGGAAAAGGGAACGCCCAGCTCGATAATGTCCGCACCCTTGTCAAACATTTCCAGAACGGCTTTTTCGGTGGTTTCAATATCGGGGTCGCCCGAAGTCAGAAAGGTGATAAGCGCCTTTTTTCCTGCGGCTTTCAGTTCCGCAAATTTGTTTTCTATACGATTCATTGTTGTTTCCTCCTTACTCTTCGCTTAAAGATACGCCCCTGTATCTTGCGATAGAATAAACGTCCTTGTCCCCTCTGCCCGACAGATTTATAACTGCAATCTGATCCTTGCCCATCTGCGGAACAAGCTTCACAGCCGCCGCAACGGCGTGTGCGGACTCAATAGCGGGGATAATGCCCTCAGTCCTCGAAAGCAGTTCAAATGCGCATACGGCTTCCTCGTCGGTTATGGGGATATACTCTGCCCGTCCCGTAGCACGGAGATTTGCGTGTTCGGGACCTATTCCGGGATAATCAAGTCCCGCAGAAATGGAGTAAACGGGAGCTATCTGACCGTATTCGTCCTGTAAAAATACCGATTTCATGCCGTGGAAAATGCCCGTTGTGCCCTTTGCGAGAGTGGCAGCGTGCTGATCGGTGTCTGCGCCCAGACCTGCCGCTTCCGCACCCACCAGACGAACGGACTTTTCCCCGATAAAGTCATAGAACGCACCCATAGCATTTGAGCCGCCGCCGACACAGGCAAAAACGCAGTCGGGCAGTCTGCCCTCTTTTTCTGTAAGCTGCGCACGAATTTCCTCGGAGATAATCTTCTGAAAATCCCTTACCATCTGAGGATAGGGGTGAGGACCCATTACCGAACCGATGCAGTAGAAGGTGGTTTCAATGTTTGAAGCCCAGTCCCTCATAGCCTCGTTGATAGCGTCTTTCAGGGTCTTTGTGCCGCTCTGCACCTTTACCACCTTTGCGCCCAGAAGCTCCATTCTGTAAACGTTCAGGGACTGTCTTTCAGCGTCCACAGCGCCCATATAAACGCAGCACTCCATACCGAAAAGTGCGCAGGCAGTAGCGGTGGCAACGCCGTGCTGACCCGCTCCCGTTTCGGCGATAATTCTCTTTTTGCCCATCTTCTTAGCCAGCAGTATCTGACCGAGAACGTTGTTTATCTTATGAGAGCCTGTGTGATTGAGGTCCTCACGCTTAATGTAAATTTTCGCACCGCCAAGCTCCTTTGTAAGCTTTTCCGCATAATAAAGCAGGGACGGTCTGCCCGCATAATCCTTGTAAAGTGCAGCCAGCTCGCTCTTAAACTCGGGGTCGTCCTTGTATTTTTCATAAGCCGTTTCAAGCTCGCAAACGGCATTCATAACCGTTTCGGGGACATACTGCCCGCCGTATTCGCCAAATCTTCCCTTAGACATTTATATCAATTCCTTCCTGAATTTTTCCGTTAACTGATGAATTTTCTCCCTGTCCTTAACTCCGTCCGTTTCAATGCCGCTGCTGACATCAAAGCCGTAAGCCCGACCGCCAAGCAGCTTGTTTACCTCGGCAATATTTTCCGCCGAAATGCCCCCCGCAATGAAAAACGGCTTTGCAATCTCCCTGTTGACGATAAGGTCAATTCTCGCAGATTTTCCCGTTCCGCCGTATTCGTTGGGGTCGTAAGCGTCGATAAGCAGCCTGTCAACCGAAAGTATTTCTGCCCTGTCAATATCCTCGGGGACTTTCAGCCGAACAGCCTTCCATATCTCGCATTTTTCGGGGATAATTTTCCGAAGCTGTGAAATGTACACTTCATCTTCCCCGCCGTGCAGCTGAAAAACGTCCGGCATATCCGCAAATTTTTTCATCTCCGAAATGGGCATATCCACGAAAACGCCAACCGATTTTATCCTCGGGTCAAGCCGTGAGATAAGCATTTTCGCCGTTTCGGGGGAAACATACCGCCGTGTGGGAGCGAAGATGAACCCCGCATAATCGGGCGGGAACTCGTTGAGATAGCTGACGTCCTCCTCCCGCCTTATGCCGCAGAGTTTAAGCTTAGCCATTGCCGAAGCCCTCCCGAAGTGCCGCCATAGCCGCCGCAACGCCCTTTGCACCGTCCGCCGCCAGACGTTCGCCGATAAGCACGGCGTCCGCACCGCATTCACGGACAAACCGCATATCCTCGGCAGTCTTTATGCCGCTTTCGGAAACCTTCACCCTGTCCTCGGGGATAAGCTTCATCAGACGGCGGCTGTTTTCAAGGGAAACCTCAAAGGTCTTGAGATTTCTGTTGTTCACGCCAACAATGTCGCAGCCCGCTTCAAGAACGCTTTCCAGTTCCTCCTCGTTATGGGTTTCCGCCAGAACGGAAAGTCCCAGAGAATGGGCAATATCCGAGAATTCTTTCAGCTTTTCGGCGGGGTGAACTGCCGCAATAAGCAGCACAGCGTCCGCCCCGATGACCTTTGCTTCATATATCTGATAAGGGCAGATGATAAAATCCTTCCGAAGAATAGGCAGCGCAACCGTCTTTCTTATCTCATTAAGATATTTCGAGCTGCCCTTGAAGTAAAATTCCTCCGTCAGACAGGAGATAGCCGACGCACCGTTTTTCTCATATTCACGGGCAATGTCCGCAGGCTCAAAATCACGGCAGATAAGCCCCTTTGACGGGGACGCCTTCTTGACCTCCGCAATAATGGAAAGCCCGCTTTTTTTCAGCGCCCCGCCGAAGTCAATGGGCTGACGGCTGTCCGTTTCCGCAAGCCGCTTCATCTCACCTTCCGAAACGGCTGAAAGCTCCTTTTCAAGCTGGATTTTTCTCTTTTCGATAATTTCATCAAGTATCATAAAAACCTCACGCAATGCAAATATCGGGGGCATTTGTGAATGCTTTCAGCTCTTCAAGCTTTTTCAGAGCCGCACCGCTGTCAATGGACCTTCTAGCCATTTCAATGCCCTCTTCAATGGTAGCCGCAGCGCCCGTGCAGTAAATAGCAGCACCCGCATTCAGCAGAACGATGTCACGCTTTGCGCCCTGTTCCTTGCCCGAGAGAATGTCAAGGGTTATCTTGGCATTGTCCGCAGCCGTGCCGCCCACAATATCCGCACGGGGATAGATAGACATTCCGTAATCGGCGGGGTCTATCTCATACTTGATAAGCTTCTTGCCCTTAATTTCGCAGACGGTAGTTTTCGAGCAAACGGAAATCTCGTCCAGACCGCCGCCGTAAACTATCATACCGCCCTTAACGCCGAGGTTTATCAGCACCTTTGCCATAGTTTCAAGCAGCTTTTCATCGTAAACGCCCAGCAGGATATAATCGGAAAGTGCGGGGTTTGCCAGAGGTCCGAGAATGTTGAATACCGTTCTGATACCCATTTCACGTCTTGAGGGACCCACAAATCTCATTGCCGAATGGAAGCTCTGTGCAAACAGGAAAGCAATTCCCGTTTCTGCGATGCAAGCGGCAGCCTTCTGAGGTGTCATGCCTATCTTTACGCCGAGAGCCTCAAGCACGTCGGCAGCACCGCTCTTGCTGGAAACGCTTCTGTTACCGTGCTTTGCAACGTTCATGCCGGTTCCCGCAATGACGAAGGACGCCGTTGTGGAAATGTTAAAGGTATTGGCAAGGTCGCCGCCCGTTCCCACAATGTCAACGGCAGATTTTCCCAAAGGAACAATAGCCGCCTTCTGACGCATTACCTTTGCAAAGCCCGTGATCTCCTCAATGGTTTCGCCCTTGCAGCGAAGTGCGGTCAGGAAGGAGCCTATCTGGGAATCGGTAGCAGCGTCGGACATTATAATGTTCATAGCCTCGTAAGCCTCGTCCTCGGTAAGGGAAATCCCGTCCACAGCCTTGGCAATGAACTTTTTCAGTCCCACACGTCTTTCCCTTGCAACGGAGGGAGCGGTCAGCTTTGAGCCTTTTATGCCCGCAATTTCCGAGATGAACGCCGAAAGCATCGCCATGCCGTTTTCAGCCAGCACCGACTCGGGGTGGAACTGAACGCCGTAGGTTGGGTGTTCGTTGTGCTTCACCGCCATTATCTGACCTTCGGGATCAACGGCGGTAACAGACAGGCAGGCGGGCAGCGTCACAGGGTCAATTACCAGCGAATGGTATCTTGCAACTCTCATTTTATCGGGCATATCCGCAAACAGCTTGCACTCCGTGTTAATGGAAATTTCGGAGGATTTGCCGTGCATAGGCTTCTTAGCCCTGATGATCTTTCCGCCGAACGCCTCGGCAATAGCCTGATGACCCAGACAAACGCCCAGAATAGGCACTCTTCCCGAAAATCTCCTGATAGCTTCAACGCTTATTCCCGCATCAGCAGGATAGCCGGGACCGGGAGATACTACCATAGCCTCAAGCACGCCGTCTGACAGAAGCTTTTCTATCTCAGCAATGGTAATTTCGTCATTTCTCACCGTCTTAATATCGGGATATAGCGAGCCGATAAGCTGAACGAGATTGTATGTAAAGCTGTCGTAATTATCTATCATCAAAATCATTTTAATGACCCCCTATCAGAGCTTTGCGGCTTCCTTGACGGCGTTGATTACCGCCAGAGCCTTGTTTTTGGTTTCCTCGTATTCCTTTTCGGGAACGCTGTCGTAGACGATTCCCGCACCTGCCTGAACGTAAGCCCTGCCGTTTCTGAAAAGCACCGTTCTGATGGCGATACAAGCGTCAATGTCGCCGTCAAAGGCAAGGTAGCCCACTGTTCCGCCGTAAAGACCTCTCCGCTTGTTTTCAAGGCTGTCGATTATCTCCATAGCACGGACCTTGGGAGCGCCCGAAAGTGTTCCCGCAGGCAGCACGGACATCAGCGCATCAAGTGCAGTCCTGCCCTCCGCCAGCTCGCCGTGAACGTCGGAAACAAGGTGAGTTACCTTTGAATAGGTTTCAACCCTCATATAGTCGGTGACTTCCACCGTACCGAAGCGGCAAACCCTTCCAACGTCGTTTCGTCCGAGATCAACAAGCATTGTATGCTCTGCCCTCTCCTTTTCATCGGCAAGCAGCTGCTTTTTCAGCGCCTCGTCCTCGGCTTCGGTGGCACCTCTGGGAACTGTTCCCGCAATGGGCTTTGTGGTAACTGCCCTGTCGGTAACATTTACCAGCATTTCGGGAGATGCCCCCGCAATGCAGTAGTCCTTGTGGTCGAAATAATAAAGGTAGGGGGACGGATTTGTGGAACGAAGCATTCTGTAAACGTCGAAGGGCTCGGGGGGATTTTCCGTTTCAAATCTCTGGGAAACTACCACCTGACTGATGTCGCCGTTAACGATATGCTCCTTGCACTTCTCCACCATTTCAATGTATTCTTCTCTTGTTACATTTGATGTGAACTGCGGCTCGGAGGTTTCCTTCTTGGGAGCGACTTCCTCGGGAACATATGCCGCAATAACTCTGCCTATCTCCGAAGCCTTTTGTTCAAGCTCCCTGTATTTTGCTTCAATGTCCGCTTCCTCGGCACGGATATTCAGGATAATTACCGCCTTGTTGGAAAGGTGGTCGTATGCAACTATCTCATCATATAAGAACAGGTTCGCATCGGGCATATTCAAGTCGTCCTCGGGGGGATTTTTAAGGGTTTTCTCGAAATATCTCACGCAGTCGTAAGCAAAATATCCCACAAGACCGCCTGTCAGCTTGGGACGATTGGGGAACTTGGGAGCGGTGTTCTCCGCAAGTATCTTCTGAAGCAGCTCAATGGGGTTATCCACCTTGACCGATTCGGTTTCGCCGCTGCGTATAATTTCGCCCTCGCCGTTTTTGATGCGGATCTCGGTTTTCGGGTCGATACCTATAAATGAGTAGCGTCCCCATCTGTCGGAATTGTCAACGCTTTCGAGGATAAAGCAGTTTTCGTAATGCTGCTTCATTGCCCTGAAAATGCGGACGGGAGTGCAGCTGTCAATAAGCAGCTCATAAAATACGGGAACGGTCTTGTAGCTTTTGAGAAGCTCCTTTACAGTTTCAACACTTGGAAAAATCATAATATCAACCCTTTCTTAAATTGAAAAAATAAAAACGCCCCTTAACGGTCATTTTCCGTTAAGGGGCGATGATTCGCGGTGCCACCCTCATTCGCAGACAATAAAAAAGTCCGCCTCTATCGGGTATCGGCAGACAATTACAGCATAAAACTCACCTTCAAGTACGCCGCACTTGCTTTAATACCCTATCCACTAACGCAGGAAACTCGGCGATGTGTACTCACCAAAGCCTTGGTTTTCAACACGCTCCTCACAAATCCATTCACCGAAACCGTCCGTACAGGGCTTACACCAAATGCCCCGCTCTCTGAAACTGCTGCGAATCGGCTACTTACCTTTGCTCGCAGGATTTAGCCTGTTAAATTGTTGAACTTATTATACAACTTCGGTCGAAAAAAGTCAATAGGCTTTTTAAAGTTTGTTAGATATGTGCAAAACACAGCTTATTTATTGACATATTCGTACATTTAAAATTTTCAAACTTCTTGTTATATAGGTTAAATTTGTGCTAAGATTTGCGCTTTTTAAAAGTATTGTGAATAATTTACCACATTTTTAGTAGACAATCTTTATATACTGATAGCCCGTATTTACGGACTTTTCCCGACCTTATCTGAGAACATTAATAAAATCACCGTAAATTTCATATTAATTCTTCATTAAAATTAGATGTGCTCTGAACATTTATGACCTTTTCAAAAACTTTCTGTTTCCATTTTTCAATGTCTGCATTTGTATACCCTCTGTATAATGAAGTCAATAAAACATATAGAAAGGCTAGGTTGGTCATATGGGAAAAACTTTTGTAAATGAGCTTGGTGTGAAATACATATGCGAACTGGAAAAAAGCTCTGCCCATATCGACGGCATTGGCACAGTACCTGTGTACGGGGTCCGTATATTCAAAGAGGGGTGCGAGTACTCATCTAACGAGTACGATTGTTCTTATGTAAGGGACGTGTCTACACGAAAGGCCATTGCCGAAGAATTTGTGGAGCTTGCGGTAAAGCACAAGCTTTCTCCTGTCCATCTTTCTGACGCCGTTTATAACTTTATTTGCTGATAATGCCGCAGAATAGTTGATTCTACGACGTTTATTTTAGCTGTACAAAGCGGTAAAGTATCCCCGACGGTTACAGAAAAATTGTTCGGAATTTGTGAAATATGTCATTGACAAAACATAAATTCTGATGTATAATCATTTCAGAACATAAATTCTGTAACCGAGGTGAAATTATGGACAGAGTTATCCTACATTCCGACCTGAACAATTTCTTTGCGTCCGTCGAATGTCGATACGACCCGACGCTGTGGGAAAAGCCCGTAGCGGTCTGCGGAAGCAAGGAGCAGCGTCACGGCATTGTTCTTGCGAAAAATCAGCCCGCCAAGCTGATGGGCGTAAAGACGGGCGAAGCCATCTGGCAGGCACAGAAAAAGTGTCCCGAGCTGGTCATAGTCCCGCCCCATTACGACAGATACGCAAAATTTTCCGCCGCCGCAAGGGGAATTTACGAAAGCTACACCGACCGAGTGGAAAGCTTCGGCATCGACGAGTGCTGGCTGGACGTTACCAACTGCCGCAAAAGCGGTGAGGAAATAGCCGAGGAGCTGCGTTCGAGGATAAAATCGAAGCTGGGCGTGACCGTTTCAGTGGGCGTCAGCTTCAATAAGGTGTTCGCAAAGCTTGGCTCAGATATGAAAAAGCCCGACGCTGTGACGGTCATTTCCCGTGCAAATTTCAAGGACACAGTCTGGAAGCTGCCCGTTACCGATATGCTTGGGGTGGGCAATTCAGTGTATGCTCAGCTCCACAGATACTATATAGAAACCATCGGCGACCTTGCAAACGCATCTCCCGAGCTGATAAAGCGTCGGCTGGGCAAGTGCGGCGAGGCGATACAGGCGTACGCAAACGGGCTTGACAGTTCGCCCGTGGCACTTGTGGGCGAAAGTCACCCTGCAAAATCCATCAGCAGCGGAATGACTCTCCCCCATGACCTGACCTGCGACAGCGAAGCAAAGGAGCTTATCTACTATCTTTCGGAAACAGTCGCCGCAGGGGTGCGCAAACAGGGAATGCGCTGCACCGAAGTAAGCGTTGCCGTCAAGGACAGCAAATTTGAGCGGATAACACGGCAAAAAAAGCTGCCGGTCCCCATAAAAAGCACCTTTGAGATAGCGGCTGCGGCATACAGCATATTCACCGAAAATTACAGCTGGAACAGAAGCGTCAGGAACATAACCGTCGGTGTTTCCGGACTTGTCCCCGAGAATTCCGCCGTACAGACCGACTTTTTCTCGGAGGATAAGGCAAGGCAGCGTCTGGAGGCTCTGGACGGTGCCGTGGACAAGCTGCGTTCCCGATACGGCAGCGAATGTCTGAAACGGGCGATAGTGATGGAATTTGAAGGTCTGACCGAAAGGAAAAGCTTTGATGAAGGTGAAAAGTGAAGAGTGAAAAGTGGAATTTTTAATGTTGAATGTTGAGAGTTGAGTGTTGAATTTTTGATAATACTGAATAATGGGACTGTTGCAGCAAGCCGCCGCAGCAGTCCCGTTTTTTACATATTGATCTCCGACGGTATTTTGTCCACAATGCAGTCCCTGCCGTGATTTTTTCCGTAATACAGCTTATGGTCGGCGAGATTGATAACATCGTCCGTGGTCATTCCTTTTTTATGCTCCTGGATACCGAAGGTCATGGTGATGGACAGATTGTCATTTCCGAACGCCATATTATAGGTGCGAACCTCCTCATAAAGACGGTTCAGTATATCCAGCACCTCGTCATATCCGCAGCCGCCGAACGCCAGCAGAAACTCCTCTCCGCCCCATCTTGAAACAACAGCGTCCTCACCCGCAGCCCTTGTCATAATGCCCGATACAGCCTTCAGCACCTTGTCGCCGCAGGCATGACCGAAGCGGTCGTTGAAGGTCTTGAAATAGTCTATATCGCCGATGATAACGACCATAGGCGTGCCCCTTTCCGCTGCGTCATGCATATCATTCAGCCTGATAGTGCAGGAGCGTCGGTTCAGCAGACCTGTCAGCGGGTCGCAGGAAATAAGGTATCTGAGCGATGTGCGGAGCTTTTCGGCGGATCTGCCTATATCTCCTATCTCGTCGGGGCGCTCGGCAAGCTCCTTGTCGGGAGTACATTCCGTGTTGCCCGAAGCTATCTTTCCGAGAAATTCGGTAGCCTTTGCCAGAGAGCTGACTATCTTCGACGAGAACATCAGGCTCAGCGAAAGGACGACAGAAGTAACTATCCACGCAATTATCAGCGAGTTCAAGCCGTAATTCAGCACGGAATTCAGTATCTCACTTCGGTCTCTTCCCGCAAATATCATACCTACATTTTTGCCTTCGGAATCGGTAAGGGGAAGATAGCTGCCGAAATATGGGATCCCGTCTACGCTTATATTGTCGGAAAAATACTTTTCCCCGCGGACCAGCACCCTTTCAATGACTTCCTCAGACGCCTTTGTTCCCACAAGACTGCTGCCGTCCTCATGGGAAACGGTGGTAATATATCTTGTAGAACCGTAAAACAGGGTAATGTCGATACCCGTCTGCTCATTTATTGCCGTTACAGTATTGTAAAAACATTCCAGCTCTGAGCCGCCCTTTTCTATGGAATTATCGGAAACATCGAATTCTCCGGGGTGGGCATCGTCAAGAAATTTGTAGATCGAAAGAGAAATGCTCTCCAGCTCATGCCTTATCTCGTTATAGGAACAGCTGTAACTGTTGAACGCCGAATATACGGAGATTATAAGCCCGAGGATCACAGTCGGGACAACTGCGATAGCTGTGATGCCCGAAGTAAGGCTTTTTCTGTGCTTGGTTTTCATAGGTGTACCCCCACTTATCTGCCCGATAGTTCCGTAAAGGACCGGGCTTTTCCGTCATAGGACAAATTATGCGGAACATAAAATATATCAGCAAGCCTCCCGAATAATAACAATACGCAAAGGAGGATAAATTTATGCTGACAGACCTGCTCTCAGCCATACTGTCAAAGGTTTTTTTCTTTGCGCTGCACATTGACAGCGGTGCGGCGTTTCCGAAGCCCCTTTCCCCCGACGAAGAAGCCGACTGCTTCAGGCGTATGCGGGAGGGCGACGCTGCGGCGAAAAACAAACTTATTGAACACAACCTTCGGCTGGTAGCACATATTATCAAGAAGTATTATTCCGCAAATACCGACCAGGACGACCTTATTTCCATCGGCACCATCGGGCTGATAAAGGCGGTATCCACCTTTGACAGCGAAAAGAGCATACGCTTTGCCACCTATGCCTCACGGTGTATCGAAAATGAGATACTTATGTACTTCCGTTCTCTGAAAAAAACTCGTTTGGAATTCTCCCTTGACGAGCCGCTTGAAACCGACAAGGACGGCAACACCCTTACCATGTCCGACCTTATCGCTGAGGACGACGGTATTGTGGAGAAGATAGATATTCTCATAAAATCCGAGCAGCTTTACCGTTTCATCGGAGAATGTCTTGACGAACGGGAGCTTTCGGTAATAACCCACCGCTACGGGCTTTTCGGGAATAAGCCCCTGACTCAGCGGGAGGTAGCGGAAAAGCTTCACATCTCCCGCTCCTACGTTTCCCGAATTGAGAAAAAGGCCCTTGATGAACTGAAAAAAAGGTATGACAAGCTGTGAGATTACTCAGGGTATAAGCCGTGCGGCATCGTTCTGCGGCTGAGGCTTGCCCCATATGTAGCCCTGAATGTAGTCGCATTTCAGCTCTCTGAGGATCTGCAGCTGACTATCCAGCTCAACGCCCTCGGAGATAACCTTACAGTTGAACATATGACCGATGGAAATGATAGCCTTTACAAAATTTCCGCCGTCGTCCCTGTCGGTCATATCGTCGATAAAGCTCTTGTCTACCTTAAGAAGGTCAATGGGCAGACGCTGAAGGTAGCTCAGGGACGCATATCCCGTACCGAAATCGTCCAGAGCGATCTTCACGCCGAGAGCCTTGATCTCCAGAAGAGCCGCAACAGCGTCGTCCACCGAGGAAATGAAGCAGGACTCCGTTACCTCGATCTCCAGCATTTCGGGCGGGAAGCCTGTTTCGTCCATTATCTGACTGACTTCATCGGCAAACCCCTTTTCGGTAACATGACGTGCGGAAACGTTTACGGAAAGCACAAAATCCGCACCGTCCGCAATGCTTTCCGAAAATGACAGCATAGCATGACGAAGCACCCATCTGTCAATATCCAGAATAAGCCCGCTCTTTTCCGCAATTGGGATAAACACCGACGGAGGAATGGGCTGCCCCTCGCTGTCCTTCAGACGGAGCAGCGTTTCAAAGCCTCTCAGACGCTTGTTTTCCGTTTCAAACTGCGGCTGGAAAACCAGATAGAAGCGGTTGTATTTCAGCGCACCTCTTATCTCGTTTTCAATGCTCAGTTCGTTCTTTATTTCGCTCAGCATATTGCTGTCAAAGCTGCAAACCTGATTTTTTCCCCGGCTCTTTGCCTTGTACATAGCCGTATCGGAAAATCTGAAAAGGCTCTCACAGTCGCCGCCGTCACGGGGGTATGCGGCAATTCCCGCACTTCCCGTAGCATAGTAATCGCACTTGCCCGTGTAGATCTTCTCGGACAATACGGAAAGAATGTGTTTGGCAAACTCTATGACCTCTTCATCGGACCTGCCCGTGACGATCATAGCAAACTCGTCACCGCTCATTCTGCCGATATAAACATCGTCCCCCGACAGCTCATTCCAGCGCCTCGAAGCCTCACAGAGGACAATATCTCCGCAGGCATGTCCCATAGTGTCGTTGATATACTTGAAATTGTCCAGGTCGATAAATATCACGCTGAACGGTACATTATCCGCTATCCTGCTGTTGACATGCTCCATAATGCTGCGGCGGTTGTTAAGCCCCGTCAGCGGGTCGGTAACGGACAGTCTGCGCAGACGCTCCTCGTCCTGCTCCATTTTAATAAGATGGCGATGCTGCATATACAGCAATCCCAAACCGCCGCACATAGTCGCAATTCCAGCAATAGACTGCATATTACCCTTAATAAAAACGGCTCTGGAAACGGAAATAAGCTGTACCGCATTTAAAATAACAGCCGCCGCAAAGCCCTTCTTATTGTCGGTATTCAGCATTTGAAGGCTGACCAGCAGCATAAATACGGTAATTACGCCCGATAACGGCGATACGGGCATCAAATAGCTGCCGACGTGAATATCCGCAAGCCCGCTCCTGTTTATTGCCGAGATAAGCATTATCAGCAATACCAAAATGCAGCTAAGTATGATAAGATTGACATTTTTTACCCTGTTTTTGATTTTGGAAGCTTTATCCATTACATTTCCCCCATAAGGTGCAGCGCTGCACCAATATATTTAAAAACTCTAAACCGTTGCTGTGAAAATTTTCTAATTATTATTTTAACATATTTCGCACAAGATTTCAAGATATAATGGCAAATATTTATGAATTTTTCACGAACATTAATTATATTCCCATTCTTTGGCTATATTTCATATTGCCAGCGTTATGGGTTTGATAATAATTATATATTTGAAAATATGAGAAACTGTGCTATAATATAAAACAGAAGGAAAGAAACAAAACCCAAAAAGGAGAAATGAAAAATGTTTGAGGTACTTATGCTTATCTGCTTCGGCTGCTCGTGGCCCATCAACGTCTACAAGTCTTACAAATCCTGCTCCACCGCAGGCAAAAGCCTTACCTTCCTTATGATAATCGTTGCGGGATATATTTTCGGCATTGCGGGGAAGATAATGTCGGGTAACATCAACTATGTGCTTATCTTCTACTTGCTCAATCTGCTGGTGGTTTCGGCGGACATTGCTCTGTATTTCAGAAATAAAGCTCTGGAAAACGGAAAAGCTGCATCGGCTGCCGTATAATTTTAATAAGGAGAGCCTCAGGGAGAAATGTCCCCGAGGCTTTTTATACTATTATAATATGTTTGCATTTCTATCCGACAAACAGCATGCAAAATCGGTCCAACTCCTGTCAAATTTTTCATAATCATCATCAAAACCCGCCAAAAATTGCACTTTTTAGTGAAAATGAAAAAAATTCTGCAATTTTTCTAAAAAACACTTGCAAAATTGAAAGTTATGGTGTATAATGATAATATCGTGATGAAAGCCGTTCAAAGGGAATGGTTTCACAGAAATTTTAATATTTACAGGGGGCTTTAAACAATGGAGTTTAAGTTCAAAAGTGAGTATCTGCAGAAGGTCTATGACAAGGTACAGAAAATGAATTCAAATGAGCCTGAGTTCCTTCAGGCAGTAGGCGAGGTTCTGACATCTCTGGAACCCGTAGTTGCAAGAGATCCTTCCATCGAGAAGAACGGCATCGTTGAAAGAATGGTTGAACCCGAGAGATTTATTCAGTTCAGAGTTTCCTGGGTTGATGACAGCGGCAAGGTTCAGGTAAACAGAGGCTACCGTGTACAGTTCAACTCCGCAATCGGTCCTTACAAGGGCGGTCTTAGACTTCACCCCTCTGTATGTGCTTCCGTTATTAAGTTCCTCGGCTTTGAGCAGGTATTCAAGAACAGCCTGACAACACTGCCTATGGGCGGCGGTAAGGGCGGCTCCGACTTTGACCCCAAGGGCAAGTCCGATAACGAGATCATGCGCTTCTGCCAGAGCTTTATGACAGAGCTTTGCAAGCACATCGGTGCTGATACAGACGTTCCCGCAGGTGACATCGGCGTCGGCGGACGTGAGATCGGCTACCTGTTCGGTCAGTATAAGAGGATCAGAAACGAGTTCACAGGCGTTCTCACCGGTAAGGGTCTGTCCTACGGCGGATCTCTGGCAAGAACTGAGGCTACCGGCTACGGTCTGTGCTACTTCACACAGGAAATGCTCTCCTGCATGAAGAACGACAGCTTCGCAGGCAAGACAGTTGTTATCTCCGGTTCCGGAAACGTTGCTATCTATGCTACCGAGAAGGCTCAGGAGCTGGGCGCTAAGGTAGTTGCTCTGTCCGACTCCAACGGTTACGTTTACGATCCCGAGGGAATCAAGCTTGACGTTGTTAAGCAGATCAAGGAAGTTGAGAGAGCAAGAATCTCCGAGTACGCTAAGAGAGTTCCCGGTGCTACATACACCGAGGGCTGCAGAGGGATCTGGGGCATCAAGTGCGACATCGCTCTTCCCTGCGCAACTCAGAACGAGCTGGACGGCGAGGGTGCAGACAAGCTCCTTGCAAACGGCTGTATGTGCGTAGCAGAGGGTGCTAACATGCCTTCTACTCCCGAGGCTATCGAGAAGTTCCTGAACGCAGGAATCCTCTTTGGACCTGCAAAGGCTGCAAACGCAGGCGGCGTTGCTACCTCCGGTCTGGAAATGTCCCAGAACTCCGAAAGACTGTCCTGGACATTTGAAGAGGTTGACGCTAAGCTCAAGGGCATCATGGTAAACATCTTCCACAATGCTTACAACGCTTCCAAGGAATACGGCGCAGAGGGCAACCTGGTTATGGGTGCAAACATCGCAGGCTTCCTGAAGGTTGCTGACGCTATGAAGTGGCAGGGCGTTGCATACTAATTCTCCGCTGAAATTTCAAATATAAAATTGACCTCCCGAGCTTCGGTTCGGGAGGTTTTTTGCAGGAAAAGCTCGGCACTAAAATCATCTTCATTCACGGTCCATAAAAAAATTGCTGTGTGTGCCGAAATATTTGGTTGTAGGGTATCTTTATCCGATGCACCCGGCGATTTTTGCCCGATGGGCTGTGAGCGGTGTTTGGCTCAGCCGATGCCCCGGTGCTTCGGTAATATCAATGATACCATTCCCGACGGCAATTATCAAATAAAAAAGTCTGCGAACAGGTATCGGAAAATATTTTTATATGGTGTTACGGTTTTCATTTTGTGATAATTTTGTGAAATCTGTACAATAACCGAGCAATTTTTTCTACATTCAAACTCACATATTCGTCAAGAATATATAAATACAATCCCGTCAAATTATACATAATGTCCAATGAAATTTCCTGTTTTTGTGTTAAGGAGAGATAACATTTAAACAAATTCAGCTGAATTAAAGCTTGACACTTTGGATAATTTGTATTAAAATAAGTTATAAGTAATTATGCTTATTGTATAAGCATCTTTATGAGAAATTCTGCGATTTCACCTTTGAATTAAAACGGACAAACAGTCCGGTTTATATATTTCGCACATTGCCCAAAGCACGGTCATGACGTAATGTTTTGCTGATACCGTATGTCTGTGCAGTCCGGAAAAATGAGAAATACGGGGCTTGTAAATCGTTTACATTTCTCAAAAATCAAACAAGAGGCGAACATTTTCGCCGAAGAAAGGGTGATCAATCAAATGGCAGCAAAAAGCTTATCGGGTACCGGCGAGTATGTTCCCAAGAAGCGCGAAGTCGTAAAAACTCCTGCTGAAAAGGTTTCGGACATTCTCTACTGGATCCTGAGGTCCGCCATCGTAATTAACGTTGTTGCGCTGTTTTTCCCATCGCTCAACCCCGCAAGACTCAGTGAGGGTATCAACAAAAACCTTTCGCTGTTCTCCTGCGGCGTATCCTACGATTCTATCGTAGTAAATCTGAAACGTGCCTTAAAGCAGGAATGGGTTTCGGAGGACGCATTTGCGCTTATCTTCTATGCCAGCCTTATAATCATCATTGCCGTTATCATCATTGCGGCAAGCGGCTGTCTTTCTCTCGGAAGCCATAAGATGAAGAAGGTCGGTCTGGCTGTTACACTGGGCGGAGGCGTTATAGAGGCAGTAGGTCTTGCAGCACTTTTCCAGGCGCACTCCGAGATCGTTGAAACTACCGTTGCAAACAAAGCAGACAAGATACTGCTGTTAAATGCGGAGGGCGTTCCCGACCCCGATTATCTTCCCCCCGCATTTATCCTGTTTATCGTGCTTATCTCGGTAATTATCCTGCTTTCCATCGTAAACTTATTCCTCGTTCCCCGTTCCATGATGGGCGAAGGCTTCAGCATGGAGCCTAAGTTCCAGCTGTTCCTTATGATGCTCCCCGTTATCGCTCTGGCATTCGTATTCAGCTATCTTCCCCTTTACGGCTGGAGATATGCATTCTTCGACTACAAGGCAGGCGAATCTCTCGCAGGAAAAGAGCCTACGCTGAACTACTTCACTATGCTCTTCCAGAACGCAGCCACAAGGCGTGATATTGCAAACGTACTGAAAAACACCCTTGCAATGAGCGGTCTGGGTATTGCTACCAGCTGGGTGCCTATGGTATTCGCTATCTTCCTTTCTGAGATCAGAAATTCCAGATTCAAGAGAATAGTTCAGACCTTTACAACTATCCCTAACTTCATAAGCTGGGTACTTGTTTACGCTATCGCTATCGCCATCTTCAACACCGACGGCTTTATCAACACCCTTATCAACAGCATGGGCGGCTCCGCTACCGAAAACTACCTGATGAGCGACTCCCATATGTGGCTGAAAATGCTCGCATGGGGCATCTGGAAGGGCACAGGCTGGAGTGCTATCATCTACATCGCTGCTATCTCCGGTATCGACCAGGGACTTTACGAGGCAGCTACCGTTGACGGTGCGGGAAGATTTGCGAAGATGTGGTACATCACCATTCCCGAGCTTATCCCCACCTTCTGCGTACTTCTGCTTATGTCCATCGCCAACATTCTCTCAAACGGTATGGAACAGTACCTGGTATTCTCCAACGCAATGAACAGAGAAAAGATCCAGGTCCTCGACCTTTACGTTTATAACCTCGGTATCGGAAGCGGACTTATCCCTCTGTCAACCGTTATCGGTATGGTAAAATCGGTAATAAGCGTTATTCTGTTGTTTGCCGCAAACGGCGTTTCAAAGCTTATCCGCGGCGAGAGTATTGTTTAAGGAGGCGTATTTATGGAAAATCTTACACTTAAAAAGAAGGGCGAAAACGCCGGCCTTAGCGACAATACCACTCATATCAAGCAGACACCCGGCGATATTGTCTTTAACGTGATAAACTATCTGTTTTTCGGCGTTTTCACACTCAGCTGTATCTTCCCGTTCTATTACATATTCATCAACACCATTTCGGATAATGAGCTTGTAAAGAGCGGTGCTATCACACTTATCCCCCGCGGCATAACCATTTCAAACTATATCGCAATGTTCAAGGTAAATGACCTTTGGAACTCGGTAGTAGTTACTGTCGGCAGAACGCTTATCGGTACCTGCCTGATGGTTTTCGTATCGGGTCTGGCAGGCTACCTTGTAACAAAGGAGGAAATGTGGCACAGAAAATTCTGGTACCGCTTCCTCGTTATCACAATGTATTTTAACGCAGGTCTTATCCCCTGGTACCTGAATATGTCCATGCTTGGTCTTACCAACAACTTCATGGCATACATTATCCCCGGTATCGTATCCCCCTACAACATCATTCTCGTAAAGACTTACGTTGAGTCTATCCCCAGTGAGATCGAGGAGAGTGCCTTTATGGACGGCGCAAGCTACTGGACGATCTTCTGCAAGATCATCTGGCCGCTGAGTAAGCCTATCCTTGCGACCATCGCTATCTTTGGCGCAGTAGGTCATTGGAACTCCTTCCAGGATTCACTGATCCTCAACTCAAACTCCCCCGAGCTGTTCACACTGCAGCACAGACTGTATATCTACCTGAACCAGAGCTCCAACCTGGGTGCTATCGTTGCTTCGGGTACATCAAGCACCGACTCGGCAGCTATTGCGGGTGCTATGAACACCAAGATCATTCAGTACACCATCTCAATGGTAACTATCATTCCTATCCTCTGCGTTTATCCCTTCCTTATGAAATACTTTGAAAAGGGACTTATGCTCGGAGCTGTTAAGGGCTGATCCAATCTCGTTTGCGTTATTTATTTCGATTTTAAATAATTATAGGAGGATATTTATGGACATCAAAAAGATCATGGCAGGCGTTACTGCCGCAGTACTGATGGGCTCAATGGTGGGCTGTTCGACCCCCGGAAGCTCCAAAAACAAGGACAAGGACGACGACTCCGCTTCTGCAGGCACAACAGCAGCAGGCGGAAATTCCGCAGACAGCGATGACGACGACAGCGAAGGCAGCAGCTCAACAGGCGATGCACTCACCGCAGTTGACTTCGATGCTCCCCCCGTTCAGCTGGTATGTTACAGCCAGCTGGCTAACTACTCCGGTAAGCTGACAGGCTGGTTTGCAGAAGTCCTGAAGGCAAAGTTCAATGTTGAAATGACTATTATCCCCGAAACTGACGGTATGTTTGATACCCGTATGGAGTCGGGAAATCTGGGCGACATCTGTATCTTCGGTTCAAACGGCAGCACCTATCAGAGAGCCGCTGCCGAGGGTATGCTCTTCGACTGGAATGAGGACGACATTCTCTCCGATTACGGCCCCTACATAAAGGAGCATATGCCCTACGCTCTGGAAAACAACGCTAACCTTAACGAGGCAAACGGTGCAGGACACACCGTATTCGGCTTCGGTCATAACGTTGCTTCCACCCCCGATGACCACGAAGCATTCTTCTACACCCTCGATATCCGCTGGGATCTCTATAAGGAGCTTGGCTATCCCGAGGTAAAGGATCTTGACGGTCTGTACGATCTCTTCCTCAAGATGAAGGAGATCTGTCCTAAAGACGAAAACGGCTCGGAAACCTACGCACTCTCCCTCTGGCCCGACTGGGACGGAAATATGGTTATGTACGTTAAGGCATTCGCTACCGCATACTGGGGCTATGACGAAATGGGCTTCGGTCTTTACGACTGCGAAAACGGTCAGTATCACTACGCTCTGGAAGAAAACGGTCCTTACCTGACAAGCCTTAAGTTCTTCAACAAGCTGTTCCAGGCAGGTCTCATCGACCCCAACTCCATGACTCAGACATATAACGAAATGTCCGAAAAGGTACAGGCAGGCGGTACATTCTTCTCCATCTTCGACTATGCAGGTTCGCAGCTTTATAACACCGAGCCTCATCTTGAAGCAGGCAAGGCAATGTATCCTATGGTTCCCGGCGATGCAACTCCTCTCTGCTACGGTATGAACGTAATGGGCGGCAACAGGATCTGGACTATCGGCGCTAACACCGAGTATCCCGAGCTTTGTATGGAGATCATCAACTACCTCTGCACTCCCGAGGGCTATATGACCTACTGGTGGGGCCCTAAGGACGGCTTTGATGAAGCTCACCCCAACGGCTGCTGGTACTACGACGAGAACGGCAACACCTGCTTCACCGAGCTGGGCGAAGCTGCTTACAAGGACAGAAAGGGTACAAATATGCCCGCAGAATGGGGCGGCGGATCCTTCAATGACGGTACCTTCCAGGCTAACAACACCACTTGGTCCCGTGACGCTTCCAACCCCGATTCCAACGGCGAAACCTACAACTGCGAAAACTGGAAGAGCAGACGTGTTGACGCTTCCTACGACATTCTGGCTGACTGGAGAGATTGGTCGGGCGTTTACAACTCTCAGGAGTATATAGACACCGTAAACTACAAGGTCGCAATTGCTACATCCTATTCCGAAACTGAGCAGTCCGACGAGCTGAAGATCGTTTGGGAGCAGGTCGCTAAGTGTATCGTTGCTTACTCTTGGCAGGCAATTTACGCTAAGAACGACGCAGAGTACGACAAGGTCGTTGCCGAAATGATCAAGAAGTGCGAAGAGTACGATCCCGAGGGCGTTTGCCTTGCATACTGCATGCAGGAAGCTGCTAACAGATGCGCTCTCGAAGACGTTGTAAGAAAGTAATTCCATGTCCCGTAAAAGGGCAAAATAACAATTAAAAGCGGGTGTGCATACGTCGGGGAACTTCCTCGGCGCAGCCGCCCGTTTTCTTTTCGGAGGTGTCATATTTGGCAGGTTTTTTCAGTCCCGACAGCAAGCTGTATAAATTTATGAGCCGCCTGACGGACGTGGTAAAGCTTAATCTTATGTGGCTGCTGTTCAGTCTGCCCATAGTGACTATCGGTTCATCGACCATTGCAGCGTTTGATATTACGCTGAAAATGGCGGAGGATAACGAGGGACACATCGCAAGAGGATTCATCAAGGCATTCAAAGCAAACTGGAAGCAGGGGATCCCCATGACGTTCATCACCCTGTTCTGCCTGTGGGCGGTTTATCTTGATTTTGAGATATTCAGCGTTATAAGCAAGGACCCGAACGCCGAAAACGGGTGGATATTCTTAGCTGTCGGCGTGGTGGCGGCGTATGTTTTCACCTGCTCCCTGCTGTATGTCTATCCCCTGCTGGCGAGATATGAGAACACTATTTTCAACAGCCTGCGCAACTCGTTTCGGATAACAATGCGGTATTTTCTTCGTTCGCTGTTTCTGGTGGTCGTGATCGCATTGGAGATAGTGGTTTTCTTCCTCTGGAGCGAGAAAATGTGGATAGTAGGCGCACTTATGGGACCTGCCTGCATTTTCTATACTGTCAGCGGACCCGCTATGGCAATATTCCGTGAGCTTGAGAAAGAGCCGGGAACGGTCGCTGAAAATGACGGCTTACGCAAATACGATGAGGACGATGAACAAGAAACAGAAGAATAATTTTCAAAAAACCTTGACAACAGGAAATTTATGTGATATAATCACCCTATCATTTCAAAATAAAGGGGGTGGGCAAATGTTCAAGACTATTAGAAATTTCGGAAAATACAAATTAGTCACGGAAACAAACCTTTGCCCGCCCTTTGGAATATCTGCCGATATTGGCAAATATCTTTGGTAAATCGTGTGTTTCTGCTTGGAAACGCACGATTTTTTTATTTTTGCGGAAAATCGTTATTGACATCAAATTTTTTATATGCTATAATAAATCAAATGATGTAAAACGTTTGATTTAAATAATAAACGGGAGGTAACTATGGAAAAGAAAGAGAACCGTTCGGCACTGTCAAATGTTTCCTATATGCTGGGGATAATGTGGCAGGGCTGCAAAGGGTACGTGCTGTACACCTTCATCAAGGAATTCGTCGAGAATGTGTTCTGGACGGTGTTTTCGGTGTATCTGACCGAGTGGATATACGTCGCTATCGAAAACAAAACGCCGTTTTCGGTGCTGGCGTCCTTCGTCGGGGCAATGTGTATCGGACATGTCTGCATACATATCTGCTCGGCAATCCATCAGCTGTGCGAGAAACAGTTCCTGCCCGAAATTTACCGAAGCTTCTACAAACGGGTGATAAAAAAGTCAATTTCGATGGACTATGCACAGTTTGAAAAGCCCGATTTTTACGACAAATACACCCGTGCCCTGAACGAGTGCCAGCAGCGGGGCAGCACTATACTTTATTGCTCCGCCTACCTTTTGGCGGGAATAGCTTCCATCATCACGGCGGCGCTGATAGTTGCGGACGTTGACCCCATGCTGCTGATATTTATCGTCCCCATGGTAATGGTTTCCCTTATTTTCGGAAAGAAAACGGGCGAAATGTACTACAAGCTGGACTTTTCCAACACCCGTGACGGACGCACAGGCAGCTATGCAAAGCGTGTTTTCTACGAGAAAAAATACGCAGGCGAGCTTCGTCTTTTCGGTATCGGACAGCTTCTTCTCGACCGCCACGAAAAGGCATATGACGAAATGCAGAAGCGCACCCGTGAGATAAGAAGAAAGGTAACCGTTCTGGAAACGGCAAAGTGGATGATATACAACCTGCTTTCCGCTATACTCCCCTACCTGTATATAGCCTTCGTCCTTAATGCGGAGGACGCTCAGACGGCGGCGTATATCGCTATGATACCCGCTCTCAGCACCTTGTCGTGGAGAACTTCCGACGCTGTTGAACTGGTCGTGACTTTGGCTAAGGAAAGCGCATTTGTGTCCAATCTCCGTGAATTTCTGTCCTATGAGCCGAAAACGGACAGCAGCACTCTCCGTCCGTCACCCGCTCTGGACGATATTGAGATAAAAAATATGTGCTTCACCTATGACGGTGCGGAAAATCCCACCCTCCATAACGTGAATATGACCGTCAGAAAGGGCGAAAAGGTTGCTATCGTCGGACATAACGGAGCAGGAAAAACCACTCTTGTCAAGCTGATAATGGGACTTTATCCCGCCACGGAGGGCGAAATTTCCATCAGCGGAACGAATATCAACGAGTTTGAACCAAAGTCATTTCACAAGCATTTCGGAACGGTCTTTCAGGACTTGCAGGTGTTTGCCCTTCCCCTGTCCGAGAATGTTCTGATGCGCAAGCCGAAGAACGACGAGGAACGCAGACTTATCGAAGAATCCCTGAGAAAGGCGCAGTTCGGCGACAAGCTGGACACTCTTGAAAAAGGCATCGACACCATGGTAACAAAGGAATTTGACGAAAACGGCATAGGTCTTTCGGGGGGCGAAGCGCAGAAAATTGCCATTGCAAGGGTGTTTGCACGAAAGCCCGACATCGTTATCCTTGATGAGCCGTCCAGCGCACTTGACCCTATCGCCGAGTACAATATGTACAAAAATATGCTTACCGCAGCCGAGGGCGAAACGGTTATTTTCATCAGCCACAGACTGTCCGCAACCCGTGACGCAGACCGAATCTATATGTTTGAAAACGGCACCGTTATTGAGGAGGGCAGCCATGCCGAGCTTATGAGGTTAAACGGGAAATACGCCGAAATGTGGCGTGTACAGGCGCAGAATTATTTGGCAGAGGGGGCAGCAGTATGAGCGAAAAAACAGAAAAGATAAGCATGAAGCGGCTTATCTCAAACGTTATGTATGTTATGAGATTTGCTTGTAAATACGACGGAAAAATGGCTGCCGCATACATCACAAGCATGTGTGCAAACAACGCCGCTTACACGGTAATAAACACATTTCTGCTGAAAGCTATAATCGACATTCTTATGGCGGGGGCGGACATTCTCAGCGTCGTTAAGGTGCTTGCGGTTATAGTTGTGGTGGACACGGTGGGTCTTGCCGTTCATATCGGGCTTGAAAATGTTTTCCACACAAGGCTGGTAAAGGTCAGCGGTGCTATTCAGCGGGAGCTTATGGAAAAGGCACGTCTTATGGACCTGAAATATTATGACATTCCCGAATATTACGATGATTTCGTTATCGCCGCTTCACAGTCGGAAACAATGGTAACATTGGCAATAACGAGCATCGGACGCATCACCGCAAGCCTTCTGGCTATGCTTATTGCGGGAACGCTTATTATGACAATGAACCCCATTATCGCCATTTTCCCCATAACGGGCTTTATCATTAACATCATCACCCGCTTTATCATCACAAAGCTGGAATATCAGTACAGCATTGAAAAAGCGAAGATCGGACGTAAGGCGGACTATTCAAAGCGTGTTTTCTATCAGCCCGAATATGCAAAGGAGATAAAGCTGACAGGCATTGAAGATGCGCTGATGGAGCAGTATGACGAGGCTATCCGTGAGGAGCGGAAGATGGCTCTGAAATATTCGCTGAAAATTCTGCCGCCTACGCTTATCAACTGGATATGCACCTTTACCGTTTGCCAGTTTTACGCCGTTCCCGTGTACCTTGCGTATCTGGCGATCGAAAAGCAGAGCATTGCGCTGGGAGATGTGGCGTCCCTGAAAAACGCTTCAAACAACATCAAAAGCCGTCTGGACGGTATGAATTACGCCCTTGTGGATTTTCAGACGGTCGGTCAGTATGCGGAGAAATTCCGCCGGTTTATGGACAATGAGGTGAATATTGAGGGCTGCAAGGGTGATGTTCCTGTCCCCGAAAATGACTGCACACTTCAGCTGAAAAACGTCAGCTTCAAGTATAAGGACAGCGAAAATTACGTTATCCGAAATGTGAATATGACCGTCAGAAAGGGAGAAAAGCTTGCTCTTGTTGGCGAAAATGGTGCGGGAAAATCCACGCTTATCAAGCTGATAATGCGGCTTTACGACGTTACCGAGGGTGAGATAACCTTCGGCGGTGTTGACATTCGCAGGCTGAATACGCAGGAATATCGCAGGAAAATAGGCACAGTTTTCCAGGATTTCCAGATTTACGGCGCAGCACTTTCGGAGAATGTCAAGACGGATCATGTCACCGAAAATGACAGAGAAAAGATAACCGCCGCTCTCGAAAAGGCAGACCTCGGCTCAAAGCTTAAAAAGCTTCCAAACGGCATTGACACGGAGCTGACAAAGGAGTTTTCCGAAAGCGGAACGATGCTTTCGGGCGGCGAATCTCAGAAAGCGGCAATTGCCCGAATTTTTATGCGGGACACTCCCATTGCAATCCTTGACGAACCGTCCTCGGCGCTTGACCCTATTGCGGAATATCGGCTGAACAGAAGTATGCTGGAAAATGCGGAAAATCAGGCGGTTATCCTCATTTCCCACCGTCTTTCCACCACCAAGGACGCCGACAGGATAATTCTTCTCGAACACGGAAGCATTGCCGAAAGCGGGACACATTCCCAGCTGCTTGAAAACGGCGGAAGATATGCGGAGATGTGGAGGGTTCAGGCGGAGAAGTATTGCGCTCAGATTTACGCTTGACGAAATAATCGAAACAATTATCAATGTGAAATTATTGTGATGCCCGCAGCGGAGAATTGATATTCGTCGGTTCAGCCGAAACCATAAATTTCACTTTACACTTTTCACATTTAAAAGACAACTTCCCATTTGTCAAGCTATTAAAAACAAAATATTATTGTAACAGGAGGAAATCAACATGAAAGTTATCAACGGAAAAATCGACTGCAAGCCCATTGAAACAGGCTATGACGAGAGCAGAATAGAAATACTCAACAAGCGTCTTGCCGAGATGATCGACAAGAAGGTCATTCACGGCGCAGCCTACTGCATTTCCCACAAGGGCAAGGTCATCGCCCACGGCAGCATCGGCAGAAACAACGCTGCGGGTGCTGACACGGCAATGCAGCCCGACACTATCTTTGAAATTGCGTCCGTCACCAAGACCTTTGCGGCAACGGCAATCATGCAGCTTGTGGAGGACGGCTTTATCCGCCTTGACACCAAGGTGGGAGAGATACTGCCGCAGTTTGCCAAAAAGCCCTTTGAGGACATCACCCTCTGGCATCTGCTGACCCACACCTCGGGACTGTACCCCGACGGCGGCTGTTTCTCCGAATCCGCTCCGAAAGATCCGTGGGAGCTGCTTGAAGAAAAATGGGACGGCAAGAGCGATTTTGACTGGATCTCGGCAGGCATTTCGGGAGGACTTCGCCGTCCCGTGGGTGCGCAGTGGCAGTATTGCTCCTTCGGTTTTGCGATTCTCGGGGAAATAGTTACAAGAGTAAGCGGTCAGAATGTCCACGACTATATCGCAGAAAAAATTCTCCGTCCTTTGAAGATGAACGACAGCGGATTTTATCCCACTGCCGAAAATGCTGCACGCTGCTTCTATTGGAAACCCGAGCACAAGGAATTTTTCGACAAGGTGACAAGCGGCGAATCCAACGGACATTACGATGAGGGAACTGTCTGGGACATTATACCCAACACCGCAGGCGGACTTTGCTCCACCGCATACGACCTTGTCCGCTACGGAAACGCTTTCGTTTACGGCGGACGCTTTGACGGCGCAAGGCTTCTCGGCAGAAAATCCGTGGAAAAGATGAGCACCGTTCAGCTGAGCGGAGTTCCCGACTATTGCTGGACTGCACAAGAGCCGAACCGTCTTTACGGCATTGGCTTTGATATGCGTCAGGGTCCTGCATATTCCTATTCTGAGGGGACTATCATGCACGAGGGTGCGGGTGCTTGTTCCCTTGACATTGACCTGAAGGAACAGCTGGTTGCGGCGTGGTTTGTCCCCTTTGACGAGGGCGCAAACGGCTGGTCTGCCGAGCCGCTTTACAATGTTCAGAACATTATATGGTCGGGGCTGATATGATAAAATTTATAAAACACAAGCTTGAAATGTGCAAAGCGGTGGCGTTCGTTACCTATAAGGAATGGAGCGCCTACCGCAGTCATTCCCTTGTTTCGGCGTTTGTGGGACCTGTCTATTTCATCGTTCAGTATTTCATCTGGACGGCGGTTTACGGCGGCAGCGGCAGCCTCGGGGGAATGGAGCTTTCTCAGACGATACGCTACTTTGGCGTGACTGCGCTTATCGGCTATCTCACCATGGATTTTGCGGACTGGAATTTGCAAATGCTGGTGCGTACGGGAAAATTTCTCACCTTCACCCTCCGTCCCATGCACCACAGATTTTTTGCCCTTTCGCAGAAAATAGGTCACAGAATTCTGGGATTTGTCTTTGAATTTTTGCCCTGTTTTCTGATATTTCTGTTTGTTTTTCGGATAGACATTATCCCCGAAAGGCTGGGCTGGACGGTGCTTTCGGTCGCCCTTGCGTTCCTGATGAACTTCTATGTGAATTACACCATCGGAATGACGGCGTTCTATTTTGTGCAGGCAAACGGAATTCGGATAGTTTATCAGCTGCTGGGAAATATCTTTTCGGGCGCACTGATACCGCTCAGTTTTTTCCCCGGTATAATTCAGCGGATAATGATGTTCCTGCCCTTTCAATACACAAATTACATAACCGCAATGGTCTGGACGGGCAGCGATTCTATCGGCGAAATGGGGCTGACTGTCCCGCAGGCGGTGTTATGTCAGACGCTCGCGGTGCTGTTTGCGGCGATTGTCAGCGAGATAGTTTACCGTTCTTCCATAAAGAAATTTACGGCGGTGGGTGCTTGAAATGCGTTACATAAAGATTTATTTGACCTGTCTGCACACGGCGTTTTCAAGGGCGGCAGCGTACCGTGCGGACTTTATTCTCGGGAACTTTATCACGCTGCTGTCAAACATAATCTTCCCGCTGGTGACGGTGCTTATTTACGCAAACGGTGCTGAGTTTCCCCGGTGGGATATGTGGGAGGTGCTGCTGATACAGTCGGTGTTTTCCATGTCCTCGGGGGCATCGGCAATGTTCTGCGGCGGTATTCTTTGGACGACTATGGACCACATACAATCGGGCAGCTTTGAAACGGTGCTGTTAAAGCCCCTGCCGCCGCTGTTTTTCATAGCTGCGGCGAATTTTGACACGGGAAGCATCGGCTTATTTTTCGGCGGACTTGTTATGACGGTAATATCCGCCTTGAAAACGGGAATGTGCAAGGCGGAAAACATACCGCTGTTTCTGCTGCTTTTTGCGTCGGGTGCGGCGGTAATGTGCGGGCTTGACCTTATTATGGCGGCGATAAGCTTTAAATGGGTGGGAAACTCATGTATCCCCGAAATATTTGACAGCATTAAGGAATTCGGGAAATATCCCCTTGAAATTTTCCCGAGGGGCATACAGGCGCTTTCGGCAATAATAATTCCCGTGGCATGCGTGGGATTTTTCCCCGCCTCGGCGCTGCTGGGACGGCTTGACACACGGGCGTTTATATCGGTGCTGCCCTGCCTGCTGTTTTTCCTTTTCGGCATATGGCTGTACGACAGAATGATAAAGCTTTACGAGGGTGTGGGAGGTTAAAATGACGGCAATAAAGGTCGAGAATTTAGTAAAATCATATTTGACATACAAACGTGGCAGCGGCTTTTCGGAAACGGTCAAAAGCTTTTTCAAGCGGGAAAAGGTGGTGGTGAACGCCGTTGACGGTATCTCCTTTGAAATTGAAAAGGGGAGTATCTGCGGTATTCTCGGTCCAAACGGTGCGGGAAAATCCACCACCATAAAAATGCTCTGCGGTGCGCTGTTTCCCACAAGCGGCAGCATTGACGTTTTGGGATATTCTCCCGCACGGGACAGGGCAAAATATGTCCAAAGGATAGGTGCGGTTTTCGGGCAGAAATCTCAGCTTATCTGGGACATTCCGCCTATTGACAGCTTTGCTATGAACAAGGCGATCTACGGCATTTCCGACGAGGATTACAAAAGCCGTCTGGACGAAATGACCGAGCTTTTCGATGTAGGTGAGGTCATTCACAAGCCCACAAGAGTGCTTTCTCTGGGCGAGCGAATGAAGTGCGAATTTATCATGGCAATGCTGCACCGTCCCGAGATAGTTTTCCTTGACGAGCCGACCATCGGGCTGGACGTTATCGCAAAGAACAAGATTCGTGAGGTCGTCGGTGAAATGAACCGCTTGGGAACTACCTTTATCCTTACCACCCACGACCTTGAGGATGTCGAGCAGCTGGCAAGCAGCGTTATCATCATCAACCACGGGAAAAAGGTGTTTGACGACAGTCTTTCAAGTCTTAGAACCGTTCTCGGCAGCAAGAAAATTGTTGATATTTCTCTGACAAGACCCTTTGATGGAGATGAGATAAACGGCGCAAAAATCATCGGTCGGGAGAATGAGTTTGATATTTCCCTTGAGGTGGACACATCGGAAATGCCCATTGCCGAGTTTCTGAAATCGCTCACGGGATATGCGGAATTTCGGGATATTTCCGTTAAGGAGCTGCCTATGGATATGATAATCACTAAGATTTACAGCGAATAAAAGCCCTTTACAATCCCCCGAAAATGCGTTATAATATAACCATAGAACGGAGGGATCATTATGAGATACACCTACTGCCCCGACTGCGGCACTCAGCTTATTGAAAAAAATATCGGTGACGAGGGTATGATACCATTCTGCGAAAAATGCAGCCGTCCTTGGTTTGACGGGTTTTATACCAGCATACTTGCCGCCGTTGTGAACGAATTCGGCGAGGTTGCACTTATCCGTCAGGGATATGTTTCTGCGGAATATTGCGTAGGCGTTGCGGGACATATAAAGTGCGGCGAAACTGCCGAAGCAGCCGCTGCAAGAGAGGTCACGGAGGAAATAGGGCTTGTCCCCGAAAGCGTGGAATTTATCCAAAGCAGCTGGTACGAGAAAAAAGGTATGCTTATGCTGGGCTTTCGTGTGAATGTGAAAAAAGCGGAGCTGAAGCCCTCCTGCGAGGTGGACAGCGCAGCTTGGTATTCCCCCGAGAAGGCAATGCAGGTGCTGCGTCCCGGGAGCAATATTCAGCGGTTGGTGGCTGCGGCAGTCGATTGCCGTGAAAATGAGGTATGCGCAAAATGAAAAAGTTTCTGACAATTGCAGGCTCGGACAGTTCGGGCGGAGCGGGTATTCAGGCTGACCTTAAAACCGCCGCCGCTCACGGAGTTTACGGAATGAGCGTTATAACCGCCCTGACAGCCCAGAACACCACGGGCGTTTTCGGAGTAAGCAGCGTTTCGGGCGAATTCGTGAAAGCACAGGCAAAGGCGGTTTTCGAGGATATTTTTCCAGATTCGGTGAAGATAGGAATGGTATTTTCCGAGGAGATTATAAATGCGGCGGCGGAAATTCTGTCCGAGTATAAGCCCCCGCATATCGTCTGCGACACGGTAATGGTTGCCACAAGCGGTGCGCCTTTGCTGGAAAAATCGGCGGAAAGGGCGCTGACGGAGCGGCTGTTTCCATTGGCTGAAATTATAACGCCCAACATTCCCGAAGCGGAAATTTTAAGCGGAATGAGCATTTCAAGCCGTTCGGAAATGGAAAAGGCGGGCATTATCATCAGCAAAAAATTCGGCTGTTCGGTGCTTGTGAAGGGCGGGCATCTTTCAGATACGGCGGACGATATTCTGTTTGAAAACGGCGAGGTTTCGGAAGTGTTCGGCGGCGTTCATATTGACAATCCCAACACTCACGGGACGGGCTGCACGCTTTCCTCTGCCATCGCCTGCAATCTGGCTTTGGGATATTCTCTGCGTGACAGCGTGAAAAATGCCAAGGATTATGTGGCGGGGGCTATTGCTTACGGGCTTGATCTGGGAAAAGGCAGCGGACCGCTTAACCATTTATACAGAATATAGGAGATGTCTTTTATGAAACCCATAAACCTCTTAAACGCAGTAAACGCCGTAGAAAAGCTCTATGTTTACGAAAAAATAGGACGCTTGAACGGCAATGTTATCAGCGTTGTAAATGTGGAAAACAGGACGCTTGATTTTCACGTTCACGAACAGTCGGACGAGATGTTTTTCGTTATCGAAGGCGCATTCTGCCTTGAAACGGACGAGGGACTTATCCCCGTTAAGGCGGGCGAATTTATCATTGTACCGAAAGGCACACGGCACCGTCCCGTTGTCAAGGAGCTGACAAAATTTATGATGATCGAGCTTGACGGCACGCTGAATAAGGAAAACAGCGGCGATCTTTACGAGGATTGAATAATAAGCCTTCTTTGCGGGAAATATTATAAAAAACCGCAAAGGAGGCGTTTTATTTTGGAAAATACCGAGCTGCCCATGGGATTTGGGATCGCACTTGCCATGAATCCGAAGGCTATGGAAAAATTTGCCCTGCTGCCCGAAAGCAAAAAGCAGGAGATAATAAACGGCACACATTCCGTTACGTCAAAGGCGGAAATGCACCGTTATGTTGAAAAAATTGTTTCCATACAATAGTCAATACGTCAAAAATTTCACTTGACATATTAAAACTATCGTGATAAAATAAAATAGAAAATTCGCAAAGGAGCGGGGTTTGTCATTCGCAGAAATGCTTCCGTAGGGGGCAGTTTTTGGGTGTCAAGCCCCTTTTTAAATGAAAAAAGCTGTTGCCGCTGCGGTCTGCGCAGTATTTTTATGTTCCTGTGCCAAGTCGGAAACCACGCAAAGAGCGGGTTTTTTCGGGTTTGACACATATATAAGCGCGGAAATTTCCGCCGAAGCTCCCGATGCCCTTTCGCAGATAAAAAACGTCTGTGAAAACCTTGATTTGGAGTTATCTCCATATAAGGTCAGTTCCGCCGTGTCACGATTTAACGGGGGCGAACGGTCGGGAAACGCCCTTATTTCGGAGATATGCCTTGAATATTCAAAGGCTGCCGAGCTTTTGGGAAACGGCGTAACGCCTTACTTAGGTTCGGTGACGCTTTTGTGGAACATTTCCTCCGAAGCTCCCCGTGTGCCGTCAGATGACGAAATTTTGGAGAAACTGACTTTTGTTCGCACAGCGGACATTGTTCCGGAAGAAATTCCGAACGGCACTTTGCTTGATTTCGGCGCCGCCGCCAAGGGCTTTTTCTGTGACAAGGCTTTGGAAATTCTCGAAAACAGCGGCGTTTCCGAGGGAAAGATAAGCGCAGGTTCGTCCACCTTGGTCTACTCAAAATCGGAGGACAGAAGGTTCACCGCCGCCGTGCGAAACCCATTCGGTGAGGGTGAAGCCTGCCTTTTTGAAACGGGAAACAGCTTCATCTCCACGGCGGGCGGTTACGAAAGATATTTTGAAGCGGACGGCGTGAGATATTCCCATATTTTCGATATGAACACAGGTCGTCCCGCCGAAACGGACATTGCTTCCGCAACCGTTGTCCTGCCCGCCGAACAGGGCTGCGGCGCACTCTCCGACATTGCATCGACCCTTATTTATCTGGGCGGAACGGAACGCATCTCCGAATATGCCGACAAGCTGAACACCCGCTTTGACGGGGATTTTGCGATTATCGTCATATCCGAAAAGGGCGAAATGATCTCGGCGGGAAATGCAAATATCCTCTCCGTTTCCGAAAGGTCTGAAAATGAAAGATAAACATTTTTTCACTAAAAAAAGTGCAATACTCTGCGCAGCCTTTGCCGCCGCTTGTTTTTTCCTTATTTCCGGGACAGTTTTCCATACGAAAAGTCTGTCGGGCGGCGCAGCTGTGATTGAAATTGACGGACAGATCGCCGAAAAACGCCCTCTCACACAGTCGGGAGAATTTACCGTAAGCGGTGCGGAGGGAATGGTTTTCCTTATCGAAAACGGCGGTGTTCGGGTGAAAAGCTCCGATTGTCCCGATAAAATTTGCGTGAAAACGGGGCTTGTGACTGCGGAATATCAGTCGGCGGTATGTCTGCCAAATAAGGTCGCTGTCTATGTGGTGAGCACCGATGAATAGAGAAGCTTCCCAAAAAGCGGCGTTCCTAGGAATTTCGCTGGCACTTTGCATTGCGCTGTCGTGGCTGGACAGTCTGCTGTCCTCGGCAATGCCGATACCCGGGCTTAGGCTGGGGCTGGCAAACACGGTCATATGTGCAATACTTATGAAATACAGTGTAAAGGAAGGCTTTGCGATGTCCCTGCTGCGGTCGGGATTTGTGGGGCTGACAAGGGGCGCAGTTTCGGGGATAATGTCCCTCTGCGGGGGAATGGCGGCGTTTGTTGTGACGGCTTTGCTTATCTCCCGAAAAAGGCTGACGGTCAGGACAGTTTCCGTCCTAGCCGCCGCAGCGCACACAGTCGGACAGCTTGCCGCAGCCTGTGTAATAATGGGTACCGTCCGAGTACTGTATTACGGGATATTTCTGCTGCCAGCCGCACTTGTTACGGGCTTTTGCACGGGAACTATCCTCGACAGGCTGACAAAGACAAATTTGTTTGATAAATGAAAAAATTCCCCGATTGGAGGTTTTTATATTGAAAAGGCTTAACGGTATACACGTCAAGCATCACAAAAATACCGAAAACTGCGAAACAAAGCAGTTTCCCATGCCCAAACGCCTGACAGTTTTAATGTCGCAGGCAATGGGCGCACCCTGCACTCCCCTTGTAAAAAAGGGCGACACGGTGGATAAGGGACAGAAAATAGGCGATTCGGACGCTTTTATGTCCGCACCTATCCACAGCCCTGCCTCGGGAACTGTTGCCGATGTTACCGATTATCTTCTGCCGAACGGAAGCCGCTGCAAGGCTGTTATTATCGAACCCGACGGCGAAAACCGCATATCTCCCGACGTAAAGCCCCCCGTTATTAACAGCAGAGAGGACTTTGTGAATGCTGTCAGAGAAAGCGGCTGCGTCGGTCTTGGCGGAGCAGGATTTCCCACACATATCAAGCTTCGTTACGACCCCGTGAAAACTCCCATTGACACTCTCGTCATAAACGGTGCGGAATGTGAACCGTACATAACCTCCGATTACCGTGAATTTATGGAAGATCCCGACGACGTTATCGACGGAATATCGAAGATAATGGAGATTATGAATATCCCCATGTGCAAGATAGGCATTGAGGAAAACAAGCCGTCAGCAATCAAGCTTATGACCGAAAAAACTGCGAATATGAAGGGCGTTTCGGTGGTGACTCTCCCCTCCTCATACCCCCAAGGTGCGGAAAAGGTGCTTATCCACTCCTGCACGGGACGGATAGTTGCAGAGGGCGAGCTGCCGTCAAATCAGGGCGTTGCAGTGATGAACGTTTCCACCGTAGGCTTTATCAGCCGCTATCTGAAAACGGGTATGCCGCTGACGGAAAAACGGCTTACTCTTGACGGAAACGCTGCCACAAAAAATCAGGGAAATTATATTGTCCCCATAGGCACGGCTGTTTCCGAGCTGCTCGAATTCTGCGGTGCCGAGAATCCCGAAAAGGTGCTTTACGGCGGTCCGATGATGGGATTTCCGCTTTATGATACGGAGCAGGCTGTTACTAAGGTGAATAACGCCGTGCTTGCGTTCAAGGACGTGAAAACGCCCGAAACAACCGCTTGTATCCGCTGCGGACGCTGCATCAGAGCCTGTCCCCTGAACCTTATGCCGACGCTCCTTGAACAGGCATATGACCGTCGGGACGGTGCAGAGCTTGCAAGGCTGAAGGTAAATCTCTGCATGAACTGCGGCTGCTGCTCCTACGTCTGCCCCGCAAACCGTCATCTGGCGGAAAAAAATCAGCTGGCTAAGGCACTCCTGCCAAAGCCAAAGAAATAAGGAGGGACTGACCAATGAACGGTTTAAAGGTTTCACCGTCGCCCCATCTGCATGACAATATCAGCACGCAGAGGGTGATGCTGAATGTTATAATTGCACTGCTGCCCGCCTGTGCTGCCGGAATTTATATTTTCGGGTATATGGCGGCGGTAAACCTCGCTGTTTGCGTGGTTTCCTGTGTTTTGTTCGAGTTTTTGGCAAGGCGGATAATGAAGCGTCCGCAGACTGTTTCCGACCTGTCCGCAGTTGTTACGGGGCTGCTTTTGGGAATGAATCTCCCCGCAACGATCAACCCGCTCTACGGCGTTGTCGGTTCTTTCGTGGCAATAGTTGTCACAAAGCAGCTTTTCGGCGGTCTGGGACAAAACTTTGCAAACCCCGCAATTGTGGGAAGAATTGTGCTTATGCTGTCCTTTACGGGGCAGATGACCACATGGTGTCAGCCCTTTTATTATCGCAGCGGTGCTGACATTGTAACGGGCGCAACTCCCCTTGTTTCGGGAAATGCTTCTTATATGGAGCTGTTTCTCGGAAATGTGGGCGGCTGTATCGGCGAAACTTCGGCGGCTGCACTCATTATCGGCGGTATCTACCTGCTCTGCACACACACCATAACTATTCACGCACCCGCAGCATTTCTGGGAACTGTCGCTCTGCTGACCTTCCTGACGGGTGGAGATGTCCCCTATCAGCTGCTTTCCGGCGGACTTATGCTGGGCGCATTTTTCATGGCTACCGATTACGCAACCACGCCTATTACGGGACGGGGAAAGCTTATCTTCGGCATCGGCTGCGGACTGCTTACCTTCCTTATCCGAAACTACGGAAATTATCCCGAGGGCGTTTCCTTCTCCATTCTGCTGATGAATATCCTCACGCCGTACATTGACAGGCTGACGGAAATTCGCCCCCTCGGCGGAAAATTCCCCGAAAAGGAGGGACGCAAATGAGCCTTAAAGAAAAAATTATGCCCCCGCTGGTGCTGACGCTTATCTGTGTTATATCCTCCGCTCTGCTGGCTTTTGTGTACAATCTCACCTATGTTGACACGACGGGGATCATCACCGACAAGCTGTCTGCGGGGCTTACGGAAATTTACGGAACTGCCGACGGATTTTCCATGCAGATGAACGACGACGGAACGGTGAAAACCTTCGACGGCGTTACCTCTGTCATCTCCGACAACAGCGGAAATGTTTCCTTTGAGATAACCGCCGACGGATACAGCAAGGGCGGTCTGCACCTGCTTATCGGCTTTGACGAAAGCGGTGCTGTATGCGGCATAAGTGTCCTGTCTATCGGGGAAACTCCCGGTCTTGGAACAAGAGCGGCTGCCCCCGAATATCTCGGAAAATTCACGGGAATTTCCTCTCCCGATTTTGAAGCGGACGTTATCACGGGTGCGACCTTCTCCTCAAAGGGAATACAGTCCGCCGTGAAAACCGCCGTAACGGCATATCTTGAACTGAAAGGAGTGACTGCACAATGAGCAAGCAAAACGGAAATCTTCACGAATTTACCAAAGGCATAATCAAGGAAAATCCCACACTTGTAACGCTGCTGGGAATGTGTCCCACACTTGCGGTCACGACAATGGCGGAAAATGGTCTGGGAATGGGGCTTGCGACCACCTTCGTGCTGGTATGCTCCAATGCGGTCATTTCCCTGCTGAAAAATGTTATCCCGAAAGCGGTGCGGCTGCCCTGCTTTATCGTTGTCATCGCAAGCTTTGTAACGCTTATCGAGTTTCTGATGAAGGGCTATCTCCCCGAGCTTTATGACAGTCTGGGACTGTTCCTTTCGCTTATTACCGTAAACTGCATTATCCTTGGCCGTGCGGAAGCGTTTGCGTCCAAAAACAAGCTTCTCCCCTCAATTCTGGACGGTCTGGGAATGGGTCTGGGCTTTACTCTGGCGCTGTTTCTCATGGGTTCCGTAAGAGAAATATTCGGAATGGGCAGTTGGATGGGATATGAGATTCCTTTTGGCACGCCTATGACTATCTTCATAATGCCCGCAGGCGGATTTTTCGTGCTGGGCTGCATTATCGCTCTGGTCAACAAGCTTGCCAATAGGAAGCCGCCGCAGTCTGTGGGCTGTGCGGGCTGTCCCAATTCGGCAAACTGCTCCTCATTTTCCGAGAACGGAGGCTGTGATAATAAATGATAAAAAGTATGCTTATAATCCTGCTCAGCGCAATGCTGACGGATAACTTCGTTCTTTCAAAATTTATGGGAATATGCCCCTTTCTGGGTGTTTCCAAAAAGCTGGACAGCTCCGTGGGAATGGGCATGGCAGTTACCTTCGTAATGATATGCGCAACACTCTGCACATTTCCCGTTTACACATTTCTGCTTGCGCCCATGGGACTTTCCTATCTGAGAACGATAGCGTTCATACTTATTATTGCGCTGTTCGTTCAGCTGGTTGAGATAATCATGAAAAAGAAAATGCCCGCACTTTACAAGTCGCTGGGCGTGTTCCTGCCGCTTATTACCACAAACTGCGCCGTACTGGGCGTTACTATCCTTAACATCGACAGCGAGTACACATTTGTCGAATCTCTTGTGAATGCCCTTGGTGCGGGGCTTGGCTTTACCATTGCTCTGGTGCTTTTCAGCGGAGTTCGTTCGAGGGTGGAAAATGCGGACGTTCCCGAAACCTTTAAGGGAGTTCCCGCAACGCTGATAGCGGCTTCTATCGTTTCCGTCAGCTTTATGAGCTTTGCGGGACTTGTTGAGGGACTTTTCGGCTGACCTGCTGCCGACATTTCCCCAAAATATCATAGAAAGGAAAAAACCTTATGTTTGAAGCATACATACTCCCCGTGCTGATATTTGCGGCTCTGGGCTGTGCGGCGGGGATACTGCTTACCGTAGTTTCAAAGCTTTTCGAGGTCAAGACCGACGAGCGGATTCAGGCGGTAAACGATGCTCTGCCTCAGGTAAACTGCGGTGCATGCGGTTACAGCGGCTGTGCGGATTATGCAAATGCAGTCGTTGTAAACGGCGTTGCCACCAACCTCTGCAAGCCCGGCGGAGCAAAATCTGCTGAGAAAATAGCCGAAATTCTCGGTACGTCCGTTATGGAAAATGTTCCGCAAACGGCATATGTACGCTGTTCGGGAAACTGTTCGGCGACTAAGCCAAAGATGCAGTTTGAGGGCGAACAGACCTGTAAGGCGGCAAAGCGTTTTTACGGCGGTTCGGGTGAGTGCATTTACGGCTGTATCGGTCTGGGCGACTGCGCAAAGGTTTGTCCCGAAAATGCCATCTGCATTGCGGACGGTCTGGCGGCGGTAAATCCGAAAGCCTGCGTCGCCTGCGGACTTTGCGTTAAAGAGTGCCCCAATAATCTTATTGCCATAAAGAATATGGGCAGCAATTTGCACGTTGTAAGCTGTTCATCTCACGATATGGGAAAGGTTGTAAGAGCGGTCTGCAAAAACGGCTGTATCGGCTGTAAAATTTGCGAGAAAAAGTGCGAGTTTGACGCTATCCACGTTGAAAACAACCTTGCCGAGATAGATCAGGACAAATGCACGGGCTGCGGAAAATGCGCTGCTGCCTGTCCCGCAAAGGTGATAAAGATAATATGAAAATACCGTCCCCACAACAGTCATAAGCTGCTGCGGGGACGGCTTTTTACTCTTCTATCTGCTTGCCGAGGAACTGCGCCGCCGCCTGAATGAGATTCTTCTGGACCTCATTGGCAGTTGCGCCGCCTGTGGGAGCGAGGAACGCCACCGCACCCGTTACGTCGCCCGAGGAGAGTATGGGCGTGCACGCAATAGCGGGACGGTCTATCCCCTCAACGGGGAACACCTTTTCATCATCGGGAGATGTGCAGACGTAATTCTTTCGGCTTTCGAGATATTCCTCCAGACCGTGAGAAATTCGCCGCTCGTTAAACTCCTTCTTCTGAACGCCCGCAACCGCCACAACATGATCTCTGTCAAACACCACCGTGGGACAGTTCGCAAGCTTGGTCACTACTTCAGCCACCTGTGCCGCCGAACCTGCCATTTCATTTATTGCGGAATATTTTTTGAATATGACCTCGCCGTCGCTGCTTGTGTAGATCTCAAGGGGGTCGCCCTTACTGAACACATTGACACGGATAACCTTGTCCCTTTTGTTTGGACTTTTCTGGGTGACCGTCTGTTGGATATTAACCGTGTCACAATTAAAATTTGCAGTAAGCCCTTTCTCGGGTTCAAGCCGTAAAAGTGCGTCAA
>JAGAJN010000035.1 GCA_017828975.1 Oscillospiraceae bacterium
ATGTTGAAAAAAGGGTTTTTACCTTTAAAAGGGCTTACCTCATCGAAAACGACCCGAGATTTCAGAAGAACTCTGATACATAAATTGTGTAAACCATGTGCTTGCACAAAGTGTAAACTATCTTACTCTTGACAGGAACCCATCCCCTACAAAAAACTGTCAGGATATTTTTATGTACCGTTATAGAAGCATATCAAGAGTGACTCAAACAAAGTTGATCAAACCGCCCTTAAACAAGGCGGTTTTTCTTATCCGTCAAAATGCCAAGTTAAACGTTTGAGTTTCTTGTAATTTTCGTCACTTTAATTTTGCCGAAGTACTTGAAATTTTGTGTTTTTCTGCTATAATAAGCTGTATTGTGCAAGATAAAACGGCGGGTGAAATTGTATATTTCTATCCTGAATACTAATTTCCTATCATAAAGTTGACAATAAATCAAACAAAAGCTTGCGTTTATGGGTTTTGCTCAGATTTTTTGTCTAAACTTTGATTAGACATTAGTATTAAGTGCAGAAAATATCGCTGAACCGTTTTATCGAAATTTACGAGCCGTGCAAAGGGGGATATTTATGTTTCAGATAAGATGGCTCTGGGAAAATCTAAAGGGTTACAGAAAGCTTTACATAATTGCGCTCTGTATGACCGTCATCACCCAAAGTATGTACCTGATAAATCCGAATATCGGACGGAAAATAGTTGACGATTTTATCTACGGCGAAAATGCTGCGGAAAATCTCGCAAACCACCCGGATATGCTTATAAAGCTGCTTATCGGAATGCTGCTGTTTACGCTGCTGAGAACGGTTTTCCAGTACACGGCGAATATCTTCTATGAAATATCGTCACAGGGACTTGTCTACCGTGTCAGAACATATCTCTTTGACAATGTTCAAAAGCAGGACGCAAGATTTTTCGACCGCAACAGAACGGGCGACATTATGACAAGACTCAGCGGCGACCTTGATATGGTGCGTCACTCAGTCGCATGGGTGCTGAAAACGCTGCTGGAAGCGTTGGTGCTGTTCACATCGTCGGCGGTCTACTTCTTTATAATTGACCCGCTGATGGCTGTATGCATACTTGCCCTTACCCCCGTTATTTTCATCGTTTCGTGGATATTCAAGTCAAAAGCGGGACCTCTCTATCAGGATCTCCGTGACAGGCTTTCGGGACTTAATACCGCTGCCGAGGAAAACATTTCGGGAAACAGAGTTGTCAAGGCGTTTGCCCGTGAGGAATACGAAAAGGAGCGTTTCGACGAGTTCAACAACGACTATTCCGAAGCCAATAAAAAGGCAAATCTTATGTGGCTGAATTTCTACCCCGCTATCGAGGGAACTGCGCAGGCGCTGGCTGTGGTTCAGCTGTTGGCGGGCGGTCTGTTCGTTATTTCGGGACGTATCACCTTGGGCGAATATACGGCGTTTTCGGGACTTATCTGGACGGTTTCCAACCCTATGCGAATGATAGGCAATCTTGTAAACGATTTACAGAGATTTATGGCGTCCGCAAATAAGATAGTTGAGTTCTATTACGCACGTTCCACCATCGTTGACAGGGCAGATGCTGTGGACTGTCCCGACAGATTAAAGGGCAACATTGAGTTTAAGAATGTTTCCTTCAAATACGGCGACACCGAGGTGCTTCACGACATAAGTTTTTCTGTTAAGGCGGGGGAAACCGTTGTTATCATGGGCGAAACGGGTTCGGGAAAGACAAGCCTTGTAAACCTTATCTCCCGATGCTACGACGTTTCCTCGGGCGAGGTGCTGGTGGACGGAAACAATGTCCGTATGATGAAGCTGAAGCAGCTTAGAGGTAACATCGGCATTGCAACTCAGGACGTTTTGCTGTACTCCGATTCCATTGACGGAAATATTGCGTTCGGCGACACCTCAATGTCCGACGAGGACGTGCGGAAAAATGCAAAGCTTGCCGCCGCTGCTAATTTTATCGAGAAAATGCCCGAGGGCTACGACACCATTATCGGCGAGAGGGGCGTTGGTCTGTCGGGCGGACAGAAGCAGAGAATTGCGCTGGCAAGGGCGCTGGCAGTCCGTCCGTCTATCCTTATTCTGGACGATACCACTTCCGCCGTTGATATGGAAACGGAAAAATATATCCAGAACAGTCTGAAAAACCTTGATTTCCCCTGCACAAAGCTTATTATCGCCCAGAGAATTTCCTCTGCCGAAAACGCCGACAAGATAATCGTTCTGCGTGACGGAAAAATCGAGGACATGGGCACTCACGAGGAGCTTATTTCCCGAGAGGGCTATTACAGGGAAATTTACGATTTACAGAGATGAGAGGAGGAGCGTTATGAGCGAAGAAGTTAAGACCGCAAAAAAGCCCCAGCGAAACAAATATGACATTGACGAAAGCCTTGAATCTCCCTTTGACATACGGCATTTCAAGCGTGCCCTCAAATATGTCGGCAAGTACAAGGGCAAGATGTTTCTGGCGCTCACCCTCAGCGCAATTGCGGCGGTGACGGCGCTGTTTGCCCCCGTAATTACGCAGTATGCGCTGGACAACACTATCCCAAACAAGGACACAAGGCAGCTTTTCATTCTGGCGGGACTGCTTGTTCTGACCATTGCCGTAAGCGTGGGATTTTCCACAGTGCGTTCACGGATAATGACAATTGTCGGTCAGGATATTGTGCTGGATATGCGAAAGGACTTGTTTGCGCATTTACAGGAGCTGGCTTTTGAATATTACGACAGCCGTCCCCACGGAAAGATTCTGGCAAGAGTCATCGGCTACATAAACAGCGTTTCCGACCTTTTGTCAAACGGAATTATCACCTTTATTCTGGAGATTTTCAACCTGATTTTTATCACCATATTTATGTTCGCTATGAACTGGCAGCTTTCGCTGGTAATTCTTGCAGGTCTGCCCATATTTGCGGGATTTATGGCGATCATCAAGACACGTCAGAGAAAGGCGTGGCAGGCGGTTTCCAACAAGGGTTCAAACCTGAACGCATATCTGCATGAAAGTATTGCGGGCGTTAAGATAACTCAGGCGTTCACCCGTGAGGAGGAAAATTCCGCTATTTATGCAAGGCTGTCCGACGATTTCAGAAAGCGCTGGATGACTGCCGTAAAATGCTCAAACCTTGTTTGGCCCGTGGCGGATAATATCTCAACGCTGGTGTCTGCGGCAATATATTTCGTGGGACTGATAATCGTCGGTCCGCAGACGATTACTTTGGGTGTTATCGTTGCTATGGGCGGCTATGCGGGACGTTTCTGGCAGCCTATTATGAACCTGTCCAACCTGTTCAACAATTTCATAAATACCGTCGCATACCTTGAAAGAATCTTTGAAACAATGGACGAGCCTGTGACCGTCAAGGACGCCGACGACGCTTACGAAATGCCCGAAATAAAGGGAAATGTCAAGTTTGAAAACGTGGACTTTTCCTATGACGGCAGCGTGAATGTTCTGGAGAATTTCAGCCTTGACGTTAAGCCGGGACAGAGTATTGCTCTTGTTGGTCCCACGGGTGCGGGAAAGACTACCGTTGTCAGCCTTATTTCGAGATTTTACAACATTAACAGCGGAAAAATTCTTATTGACGGAAACGACATCAGCAAGGTAACGCTTCATTCTCTCCGTTCGCAGATGGGAATAATGCTTCAGGACAGCTTTATTTTCAGCGGGACTATCCGTGACAATATCCGCTACGGACGGCTTGATGCCACCGACGAGGAAATTCGGGCAGCCTGCAAAATTGTCGGTGCGGACGAGTTTATTATGAGCTTTCCCAAGGGCTATGATACGGAGGTCAAGGAGCGTGGTTCGGTACTTTCTCAGGGACAGAAGCAGCTTATTGCCTTTGCGAGAACTATCCTTGCCGACCCGAAGATACTTGTGCTGGACGAAGCAACCTCCTCCATCGACGCAAAGACGGAGCGTGGCTTGCAGCAGGGCATCGACCATCTGCTAAAGGGCAGAACGTCATTCATTATCGCACACCGTCTGTCTACTATCAAAAGCTGTGACAGGATACTTTACATCTCCGACAAGGGCATTGCCGAGTCGGGCACTCACGAGGAGCTGCTTGCAAAGAAGGGGCTTTATTACAAGCTTTATACGGCGCAGTCAATCTGAGGTGGAGTGTCGAGAGTTGAGAGTTGAGTGATGAATTTTTGAAAATTGAGAATATCCCCTTCGGTCATTTGGTCGGAGGGGATTTTTTGTTGACAAGGCGTGTACTTTGCTGTATAATTGTTTCAAAAGCAAATCAAATAATCTGCGGGGAGTTGGGACATATGAAATCAAAAATATTTGTTATCATTTTGGCTGTTATTCATATTGCAGTAGTTGTTCTGCTTTTGAGTTTTATTATACAGCCTGCAAACGGGAGAAAATACACTATTCCCTTAATTGACGGAATGGTAATTCAGGCTGACCCGCCCGAGAAAAAGCTTTTGAAATATATGGAGGAGAAATATGACACGGAGTTCAGAGTAGTCAATTTCCCGGGCAGCTACCGACATCATAGTTATCCCACCGAAACTTGGGGTTTCTTATACAATGGCATAACGGTATCAACAGTTTCGGGCAGCTTGGAATATTATCATGTTCGTGATGATTACGGTACATATCTTGACAATTACGGCTGCTATTTGATAAATGATGAAGCAGAGCAGCTTCTTTACGATAAAATTTCATCGGTAGTAGATGATGAGGTAAAGGTTTCATGTTTTCCTATGGATTATCAAAGTAAAGAACTGCCCGCTTATATGACTGCCGAGGAATATCTTGATATTGCGGGACATTGGGTATGTATAGTAATATGCGGAGATGGTGAAAATGCAGAGGAAGATTATAAAGAAATATGTAATATTTTCAATAACAAAACCGGTCGGGGCTGGATGACTATGCACTATGTTAATGAGGAAGTTTACAACCGTATTGATATGGAAAACCGCACAATGATTATAGAAAATAAGGATTACATTAAAAGACTTAGATTTGACCCAAGAACATCGGAGCCGTCGTTTGTTGTTCCGGGTGAATTTGTTTATTGATCGGGGAGCGGACAATAATTATTAAGCCCGAAAGCGTCTGTAAAAAGCTGCTTTCGGGCTTGAAATTTTGCAGTATTAAGCTTGGTGCGAAATTCTTTCCGAGATAAACTCCTCGACCTTCTCCTGCGGTATCCCGAGGGAATATGCCGCTTCCTTGTGGAGAAGGGAGATCGCCGTTTCAAATGCCTTTTTGTCGGCGGCGGGAAGGTGCTTGCCCTGTTCGCTGCGTTTTTGGCGTTCGGTGTAAATAGCCGACAGCATTGGAAGTATCAGCCGATAATCGCCGCTTTTTACCGCTTCGGAGAAGCTTTGCTTTCGGTCGTTTTTCTCGACTATCCAGCTGGCGTTAATGCTCGGCATCTCGTCTATCAGGGTGAGTATCTCGTCCCTTGAAAGAAGCGGGCGGGTGCAGTCTTTCAGCTTTTCGGCGGGGATATAGTAAAGTCCTTTGCTGTCGGTGGGCTGCAGGGTAATATATTCGACCTCGTTTTTGCCGTCAAAGCAGCGCTTTACCCGTTCGCCTATCTGGCATATTTCCGTGCTTCGGTAGACCACATATTGACTTTGCTCGTATGGCATAACTATCAGCCTCGCAGTTAGTTGAAATATTCACCAATGTCGGTGCGTCCGTTGTATTCCTTGCGGATACGGATAATAACAGATCCGTCGGGCTGCTCGGCTTCTTCGTCTATCTTATATCGTGTCTGCGCCCTTTCAAGCTGCGTTTTGTAGCGGGCTGATTCTGCCCTGTTTGCAGCAAGCATTTCGGGAATGGGGAGCGAGCCGTCCTCCTTCTGCTGAAAGCGTATGGTCTGCATTATGCAGGCGGACTGTATTCTTTTCATTGCCGTTACCTCCGTTATATGTTATAATACTAATAACAAAAGTGCAGATAAAAAAATCTGCGCAAAAACCATATACGCAAGCTTTTGCTTGATTTTTTATTCACTTTTTAATTGGTTCTTAGTATAAGTAAATTATACCATATTTTCGGGGATTTTTCAAAGTCAATATTGTACAAAATCACATGCGGTATATATTGGTAAAAATGCTCATAGCCGCAGGTTTTCAGCCGATATTTAACCACACTCTCATCTGATTTTCGCCCCGATTTCCCCACAGTGCATAGGGAACGGCGGTCAGTTCGCAGGGGGATTTTTTCGGTGCTTCCGACGAATAGAGCGATGACTGCTTTTCCCGTCTGAAGCCCTTTGCGGTAAGCTTTCGTGTTCCGCCGAGAAGAGTTTTGTCATATTCGCCCACGGAAGCATTTTCCGATGTGTCCAAAGAAAGGGAAAGCACATCTCCCTCATTGTCAACACCCTCAAAGCAGTATACCATAGGTCCGAAGCAAAGTGCGGCTTTTCCCGTCAGAGCGGGGACTTTTTCGGAAGCATAGACAAATCTCGGAGCGTCATTCAGTTCGACAGTCACGGTGTCCCCGTCGGAAATTTCTATGTAAACATAGCCCGACTTATTTTCGGGGGAAATGTTGTTTCCATTCTTGCGGATAACGTATTTACCGCACCTTGCGGGTATGCGGACAGCAAGCCTGCCGTTTCCCGAAACGGTGTAATTTACCGTGAAATCGTAGGGGTACTCGGTTTCGCAGCGCAGCCTTATGCCGTTTGAAAACTCCGCATCTCCCGCCGCATAAAGATGACAGAAAACCGTGTCACCTTTTTCGCCGTAGGCATACTGCCCGATGGACGAGATAAGCCGTGCGGCGTTGGGAGGACAGCAGGCGCATGCGTACCAGCCGGGACGTGTGGTCAGGGTGTGGCGGTGTGTGGGGGAAACACCAGAAATTCCGGGGAGCGCTTCCAGCGGATTTACATAGAAAAACCGCTTTCCGTCAAGCTGTATCCCCGCAAGGACTGTGTTGTAAAATGCCGTTTCCATAATGTCGCCGTACTCGCCGTTTATCTCATTTTCCAGCATTCTCGACGCAAAAAACATCAGCCCGATAGCGGCGCAGGTCTCCGAATATGCCGTGTCCGACGGAAGGTCGTAATCGACGCTGAATGCTTCTCCGTGGACCGTTGAACCGATGCCGCCGGTTATGTACATACGCCTGTTTACGATGCTTTCCCAAAGTCGGCGGCAGGCGGCGAACAGCTCGCTGTCCCCCGTTTCGGCGGCAAGGTCAGCCATTCCCGTGTAGAGATAGACCGCACGGACGGCGTGTCCCATTGCGTCCGACTGTTCACGGACGGGCTTGCCGTTCTGCTGATAATCGTGGTCAACGGGGTTGTTTCCCCAGACCGTCCAGTCACGCTTTTCCTTTTCTTTCTCGTAATAACACGGGTCAACGCCCCGACAGTTGATGAAATGCTCCGCAAGCTCAAGGCAATGACGGTTTCCCGTTGCACGGTACATTTTCATCAGCGCCAATTCGATTTCGGGGTGTCCCGGATAGCCCTCTGCCTTTTCGACGATAAATCTGCGGTAGATATGCTCTGCGTTTTTCTCCATAACGTCCAGAAATTCCCGCTTTCCCGTCGCATCAAAGTATGCGCATGCGCCCTCCATCAGATGTCCTGCGCAGTAAAGCTCGTGGGCTTCAAGGAGATTTGTCCAGCGCTTGTCACGGTCGGAAATGGTGAAGCGGGTGTCAAGATAGCCGTCCTCGTCCTGTGCGGCGGCGATAAGGGAAATAAGCTCGTCACACTCCCGTTCAAGCTGTTCGTCGGGGTGGGCGGCAAGGGAATAGGCAGCCGCTTCCAGCCACTTTCCCGCATCGCTGTCCTGAAAGACCATTCCGTAAAAGGGTTCGGCATTTTCCCCTCTGAGCGTTTTCCCTGCATTTATGAAATTGGCGAAAACACCGCTTTTCTCGGCATTTCCCGCTTCGTCACGGAGCACCTTGTACTGATAGGGTATCATCTCCCTGCGGACAAGCTCCTGATATTTTCCCATAAATCCGCTTGAATGATAGGCTTTGGCGGGTATTTGCTGCATTGTTTTCATGATTGACCTCCTTGATGGTTTGTTTCGTTTATGTAAGTAAGAATTTCAGAAATGATCCGTTCCCCGCACCGCCTGAAATGTTCGGGGGAAACGCCCTTTATTTTCAGCAGCCCGTCAGCCGTTGTGGGCTTGACTGCGCTTATTTCCCTGAGAATATTGTCGGGCATTACCGCATAGCTTGGCAGTCCGCAGACAGAGGACACCTTGTCCCGAACGGCTTTCAGTCGGGCAAAAAGCTTTTCGTCACACGGTTCGGACGGGGAGAGAAGCTCCTTTACAGCATCGGCGGGTGTGAACTGTTTCTTGACGCTTTGTATTGGCAGCCTGACCGTTAATCGTGTCCGTGCATAGAGGACAGTTGCCGTGTTTTCCGTAAAATGCAGGCTTTTGTCCTCGGACTGTTTCAGATAGCCCTGACGGATAAGCTCCTCGGTGATCTCACGAATTTCCTTTTCAACCATGTCCGACATTATGCCGTAGGTGGACAGCCTGTTAAAGCCATTTTCCGAGATAAATCTGCTGTTTATCCCCCGAAGTACGGCTATTGTGTCGGAGATGCCGAAGCGTTCCCCCATTCGCTTTACGCAGGAGAGTATTTTCTGCGCTTCGACGGTGCAGTCCCGAAGCTGTGTCCGCCCGTCGCAGACAGAACATCTCCCGCATTTATTGGCAGAAATTTCCCCGAAATAGCGGAGAATTTCATTTTGCAGGCAGTTTCCCGAACGGAGAATGTTTTCCATTGCCGAAAGCTGTTTTAAGCGAACCTTTTTGACAAATGCGGCAGTTTCCGCGTCAAGCTCGGTTTCGTCAATAAGGGCACGGATAACAAAGCTGTCGCTGTCCGAATAAAGCAGACGGCAGACCGCCGCTTTTCTGTCCCGCCCCGCCCGTCCCGCCTCCTGATAATAGGCTTCGGGGGAGGCGGGCATATTGTAATGGAGGACAAACCGCACATCGGGCTTGTTTATCCCCATACCAAAGGCGTTTGTGGCGACAATTATGCGGCATTGCCCCGAAAGGAAGGCGTTTTGGCTCTGCTGTCTTTCCACGGCGGACATTCCCGCATGATAGGGCAGACAGGAGAAGCCCAGTCCGCTAAGGCTTCGGGAAACCGTTTCCGTCCTCTCCCTTGACGAACAGTAGATGATGCCGCAGGAGCCGTTGTCTGCGCCCATTCTTCGGAGAAATCCCGCCGTATCAAGCAGCTTTTCGGCGTCATTTGGCTGACGCTTCATCTCAAAAAACAGGTTGTCACGGGCAAAGCCGTTAACGACGGTCACGGGGTCATTAAGCCTTAATTGCTCAAAAATATCCCGCCTTACCGCAGGCGTTGCGGTGGCGGTAAATGCTGCAATTATGGGCTTTTTCGGAAGATTTTCCGCAAACTCGGCGATTTTCAGATATGCGGGACGGAAATCGTGTCCCCACTGAGAAATGCAGTGTGCTTCGTCCACGGCAATGAGAGAAAGCCGTATTTTTGAGAAAACGGAAAGCGTCCTTGGATTTTCCAGCCGCTCGGGGGAGAGATAGACTATCCTTGCACGTCCCGAAATAAGCGCACGTTCGGCGGCTGCGTTGTCGTCAAGAGAAGCTGCGCTGTTAAGGCATACGGCGTTTATCCCACATTTGATAAGTGTGTCCCGCTGGTCGGTCATCAGGGAGATAAGCGGAGAAATTACCGCAGTTACGCCGTCCAGCATAAGGGCGGGCAGCTGATAGCAAAGGGATTTTCCGGCGCCTGTGGGCAGTATCCCCAGAACGTCTTTCCCCGACAAAATGCCGTCAATAAGCGTTTCCTGACCGCTTCTGAAGCTATCGCACCCGAAGTATTTTCGGAGAATTTCAAGCTTATTCATTGGCTGCTGCGGTAGTTGTCTGCGTTGTGGGATATGCGGGGGGCACGGTCATCAGCGTATCGGGCAGAAGGCGTACAAAATCTGCATTCATAACATATCTTCCGTCCTCGTTGTAGCCGCCGATGGGGAGAACAATGCTTACGGTGTCCTCCTCGGCGTCAAGGACGTAGGCAAGGGCTTTTTTCTGATCCTCATAGTCATAGCTGGTGATGTTTGTTTCCATACCGCTGTTGATAACGGTGGAGAAGCAGCTGTCCAGACGGTCGGACATTCCCGTGCCAAGATTCTGATTGAACATATCGGCGGTCAGCATTGCAAGCACGGTGGCACGGTAGCTTTCGCCGTTTTTGTAAAGAGGATAGGTGAGGACTCGGCGGATAAGGGTAGCGTCCAGGAACTGTTCGCCCTCCTGAATTACCGTCATTTCGCCCGTTTCCTTGTTGTCGTAGATAAGCTGGTAGGGTATCTTGTAGTTTACGCCGCCGAAAATATCCAGAGCGTTTGTGAAGCTGTCCTTGTCGAATTTCATATAATGGTCTATCTCCAGACCTGTGATCTCCTTGACAGCGGCAAGTGCTTTGGTAGTGCCGCCTGTTCGGAAAAGCTCGTAGAGAGTGGTCTTGCCGTTTGCGCCGTTTACCTCGCAGTCACTTTGAAGGGGCATTACCAGCGCACCCTGTTCGGTGGGGAGAAATCTCAGCAGAAGAAAGCAGCTGCCCGACTCCCTCTTTTCCGCATCGAGGATAATAAGTATTGTCTTGTTATTCTCAAATGTGGGCTGATAACCCTCGCTAACGGTCTGCGTATCGGGCTTTAGCAGGGCGTCAAGGTCATTGCCGTCGTCCTTTTCGCCGAATACGTAATGTGTGATGATAAAATAAGCCGTTCCGCCCAGAAGCACCATTGTCAGAATGATGGTGATGAAATAGGTTGCGGCTATCTTCATTTTCTTGCTTGCCATTAATGTGACCTGCCTTTCGGATTTGCTGAGGTTAACTTTCAACATATTGTTGAAAACTTAGTTGAAAGTCAAGTTGAAAAAGTTGAAATGTCCGTCCGCTGAAATACTGTGGGCTTTGTCAATAGCTTATCTCAAATTTTTTTCAGAAAAAAGCTGCAAAACCGCTTGAAAAATTTCCGCTTTCGCTATATAATAGATATGCTGCCGTATTTTCGGGAGAATGTTTCTTACTGCATACCGGAAAGCTGAAAATAGGGTGCCAGGTCGATGACCTTCACTTCTATCCCCGCTCTTTCTGCCATGCGGATAGTCTGTCCCGTACCGCTTCGGCTGTCACGGCAGACCGCCAGCAGCTTGTCGGAGCAGTCCACCATATACTGATTTCTCAGGCGCATACAGTCCTTGGAATATGAGGGGCTGATGGTGAAAACATTGTCGGCGTTGGCAAGGATATGTCCCGCTGTCCAGTTGTCGTCACCCGAAAATCTGTCGGTAAAGCCGGGATATGGGAGAGCGGCGTAAAGCTCAATATTCTCCCCTCTGCATTTAAGCTCTGCGACCATTTCGCCCGCCCAGAGGTCAACTCCTCTTGACATTCCCGTGATAAATCGGGTATAGCCCTCGGAGATGCTGTTAATTATCTCCATATTTATCACGCTCATAAGGGCTCTTACAGAAGTTGAGTGCTTGTCGCCGTTATCGGGGAGCTTTTCCGGGCGGTGTCCCGAAAAGCACATAGTTTTGCCGAATTCCATGATAATGCTCACCTCATTCAAACTCACTTTTTGAATTATAGCATAATTTTTCCCTTTTTTCAATAGATAATTCTATTTTGTTATTTTTTGTAACCGATTTGTATTTTCCCATAATTCGGGAGATTTGTATAGAAAGGAAATCTACACTATGGATAAAAATGAATTCATCAGACTTCACCGTGCATGGACGGAGATCGACCTTGACGCCCTCCGTGCAAACTACAAGGCTCTCTGCTCGTCTATCCCCGAGGAAAGCGGCGTAAAGCCTATGTTCGTCGTAAAGGCAAACGCTTACGGTCACGACGATATTACCGTTATGAACTGCCTTGAGGACTGCGGCGCTGAGTGGTTTGCCGTGTCCAGCATTGAGGAGGCTGTGAAGCTTCGTAACGGCGGCTGTTCGGGGGAGATACTTATTCTCGGATATACGCCCCCCGCTTCCGTGGAGGAACTGGTGAAATACGACGTTATAGCGGCGGCTATTTCCAAGGAACACGCTTACCGCCTGAACCGTGAAGCCAAGCGGAGAAAGCTTCGTATCCGTGTGCATATCGTTATTGATACGGGCATGGGACGCATAGGCGTTCTTGCGGACGATATTCAGAATTGCATTAACGAAACCGCCGAGATTTGCGAAATGTCCAACCTGAAGCCCGAGGGACTTTTCTCCCACCTGTCCTCCGCAGACAGCGACGATGAGGACAGCAAGGCTTACACCAATATGCAGATAGACCGCTTCAAGGCTGTCAGGGACGGTCTTTCCGAAAAGGGCATAAATCTCAGATACTGTCACTTCCTCAACAGCGCAGGCGGCGAGTATCATTTCACCGAGGACAGCGGACTTGTCCGTTTTGGCATCGTGCTTTACGGACTTATGCCCAATCCCAAGCTGCCCGTTCCCGTGAAAACCACTCCCGTTCTCAGCTTCAAGACCATAATTTCCTATATAAAGGACGCAAAGAAGGGCGACTGCATCAGCTACGGCAGGACATTCACCGCAGATAAGCCCATGCGTATCGCTACCCTCACTGCGGGCTATGCAGACGGATATTCAAGGCTTCTTTCCGACAAGGCAGAGGTGCTTATCTGCGGAAAGCGGGCTAAGATAATCGGCAGGATATGTATGGACCAGATGATGGTGGATATTACCGATATTCCCGAGGCAAAGTGCGGCGATGTGGCTGTGCTTATCGGTTCTCAGGGTGACGAAACCATTACCGCCGACGAGCTGGCGGGGCTGTACGGGACTATCGGATATGAGATAGTCTGCAACGTGGGCATGAGGGTGCCGAGAGTTATCATCGAAAACGGCGATATTAAGGAAGTTGTGACGTATAAGGCGAAATAACGGCGGGAAATTGTTGATTGCCCGTTTGTAGGGGCGGGGTTTCCCCGCCCGCAGATATGCCGTATTTGCGGAAACGAGAAAGGAACACAAAATGAACAAAAAAGAATTATCCGAGCTTAAAAAGAATTTCAGCGAAGCAAGCGGACTTTTCACCCTCAACAGGGTGTATTCCGCATTCGTTGACCATGAGAGAAATATCCTCTGCAAGTCAAACAGAATGTACACACTTATCCCCGAGGAGGAAGCGTCCGTTATTATGGAAACGCTGAAAAAGGTCCTCAGCGGCAGTCTGGGCAAGGCGCTGACCGAGTATGAGTTCCCCCGTGATTCCTACGAGGAGGGCGGTTCTCAGAAGCTTTTGTACAGCCTTGTTTCGGGCAAGCTGGAGGAAACCGACGAGTCCGCCGACGAGCTTTTGCAGAAAATTGCGGAGAAGATAGTTTACGAGCAGGCGTTCACTCTGCTTATCGGTCACTGCTCCTATTCGGTATTCACGAAAAACAAAAATGCCGAGATTGAAGCGGACATTAACGAGAACATCTACAACTTCGTTATTGCCGCAATTTGTCCCGTAAACACGGGCACCGACGGGCTTGTTTTCGACGATGAAACCAACACCATCATCAAAAAGGCAAACACGGAAAAGATCATCAGCCGTGTTCCGTCGGACGGCTTTCTTTATCCCGTTTTCAGCGACAGAGCGTCCGATGTCAACCACGTTATGTACTACACTCAGTCGCCGAAAAAGCCCAATATCTCCGTTATTACCGAGATACTGGGCTGTGAGTTCCTTATGTCCTGCGAAAGCGAAAAGGAGCGTTTTCATCAGGTGGTGGCTAGCGTTGCGGGGGACGAGCTGGATTACAACGTCATCACCCGAGTGAACGAAAAGCTTATGGAAACCGTCGAGCTGAACAAGGACGAAACCTCTCTGCCCGTTATTGACGATAACCGTCTGAAAACAATCCTTTCCGAAGCGGGCGTCAGCGATGAACGTCTGGAGGGACTGTCTGCGGTCTACAAGGAAACGGTGGGAGATGCGCCCCTGACCGTTTCAAATCTGGTGGAAACAAAGACGGTGCTGTCCATGCCCGGAATTACCGTAAATATCGGCAGAGATTCCGTTGACCTGGTGAGAACTGCGCTGGTAGGCGGCAAAAGGTGCCTGCTTATCGACCTGGACGACCCCGAGATAACGGTGAACGGTCTGCCTGCGGCTATTACGCAGACTCTTTCATCAGGCAATGAGCCGTCCGACGGAAGCGACGGCAATACATAAAATTATCCCCATAACGGTCGGGAGCAGAAAGGCGGCAAATGCCCATTTTCTGCTGCCCGACTCTTTTTTTACAGTCATAAGCGTGGTGGCGCAGGGAAAGTGGCAGAGGGAGAAAATCATTGTGCAGAGGGCTGTGGTCAGCGTCCAGCCGTTGTCACGGAGGACGGAGAGAAGTGCGGCGGGTTCGGTGACCTCGGTAAGCGTCCCCGTACACATATAGCCCATAAGCATTATGGGGATAACTATCTCATTGGCGGGAAGTCCCAGAATAAACGCCATAAGGATTATTCCGTCCAGCCCCATAAGCCGTGCGAAGGGGTCTAAAAATCCCGCAGCCGTGCCTAAAATGGTGGAATCTCCCAAAGGCAGATTTGCGCAAAGCCAGATTATAAGTCCTGCGGGTGCGGCTGATGTTATCGCACGACCGAGGACAAAAAGCGTTCTGTCAAACACGGAGCGGACGAGTATCTTGCCTATCTGCGGGCGGCGGTAGGGAGGCAGCTCCAGCGTAAAGGACGAGGCTTCGCCCTTTAAGATAGTTTTTGACAGCAGCCGTGACATGAGCAGCGTCAGGATTATCCCGAGGAGAATGACAGCCGTCAGTGCTCCCGCCTGTATCAGTCCGCCGCCCGAAACGAACATTGAGATGATGATTATCAGCATGGGGAATCTGCCGTTGCAGGGGACTAAGCAGTTTGTGAGCATTGCAATGAGCCGTTCACGGGGCGAGTCGATTATGCGGCAGCCTGTGACACCTGCGGCGTTGCAGCCAAAGCCCATTGCCATGGTAAGCGCCTGTTTTCCGCATGCGCCCGAATGCTTGAAGTATCTGTCCAAAGTAAAGGCAATTCGGGGAAGATAGCCAATGTCCTCCAAAATGGTGAACAGCGGGAAAAATATTGCCATGGGCGGCAGCATTACCGAAACTACCCACGCAAGTGTGCGGTAAACGCCGTCTATGAGTGCGCCCCGCAGCCATTCGGGTGCGCCTGCTCCGACAATTGCGGCGTTAAGCTTTTCGCTCAGACCGAACAGCAGGTTTGACAGCATTTCCGAGGGGACATTTGCCCCTTTGATGGTTATCCAGAACACCGCTGCCAGCAGCAGAAGCATCAGCGGAACGCCGAAAACAGGGTGGGTAAGCAGCTTGTCAATGCGTCTGTCCCGTTCGTAATAGTCGGGTTTCCCGAAGCTTACACAGGCATTTGCAATGTCCTCGGCTTTGTTTATGAACGCCGTTACTGTGCTGTCATTGAGCTTTGAGCGGGTGAAGCCGCAGTCGGTCAGGCGGGCACGTTCGTTGTCTAAGGCGGCGGCGATCTCCTCGTCAAGGCAGACGTCATAGCCCACGGCTTCACTTAGCTTTTCGGTAAATGCGCTGTCATATTCCAGAAGATGGACAGCGGCAAAACGGCTGCTGCAAACGCCCCCGATACGCCGTTCAAGCAATGGTGTCAGACGGGAGATGCAGCCTTCTATTTCGTCCTCGTAGATAACGGTGGGGTCGTTTACGGGAACGGTATCATCGCAGACTGCCGCCAGAGCGTCCAAAAGCTCCTCAACTCCTTCGCCGCTTCGGGCGGTAATGGGACAGACGGGCACTCCCAACAGGCAGGAAAGCCGTCGGCAGTCAACGGTTATCTGCTTTTTCGCCGCTTCGTCCATAAGGTTTACGGCAACGACGCATTTTCGGGTTATCTCGGACGTTTGCAGGACAAGGTTAAGGTTTCGTTCAAGGCATGAAGCATCGCAGACCACAAGTGCGGCATCTGCGCCCGAAAAGCAGATAAAATCCCGTGCGACCTCCTCCTCGGCGGAATGGGCGTTCAGGGAATATGTACCGGGCAGGTCGCAGAGAAGATAGCTTCGGTCCTTGTGGGTGAACCGTCCCGAGGCGGCGGAAACGGTCTTGCCCGTCCAGTTTCCCGTGTGCTGATTCATTCCCGTAAGCAGGTTGAAAAGGGTGGATTTTCCCACGTTTGGATTGCCCGCCAGCGCAACCAGCCGTTCACCCTCTTTGCGTTCGATCTCCTTTTCGGATACGGCATTTTTCTTCTTTTTCATCATATCCCTCCGAAAGCATTTTAGTATAATTATATGCTTGAGCTTCGGGGATAATGAAAAAGTGTTGAGTGTTGAGAGTTGAAAGTTGAATTAAAATTGAAAACCGATAACTTCGATTTTTTAAATAATTCAACACTCAACACTCAACACTCAACATTCAACACTAAAACGAAAGGTGTATTATTCTCTGACTTTTAGTATGGGGTATCCCGCTTCATAGGGCTTTACGGCTTCGGGAAAGCTGTCGGCATATCTGAAAATTTCATCGGCAAGCCCCGATTCATCGAGAAATCCCGTCAGCTCCGAAAGGGGCTTATTGTACATTGACGGGCAGATGGACGCTATGGAAATGACCTGCTTCCCGCCCAGCTCCATTATCCGATAGGGCCAAATTCGGCAGTCAAAGGGCTTTTCATCTCCCAGACGGCAGCCGCTTGACCTGTCCAGCATGGGGCAGTAGTACAGTCCGTCGGCGTCCTCGGACATTTTCATAAGCCTTGCGTCACCCTTTGAAACAAACTCCGTTTCGGGGAATTCGGCTTTTATCCTTTCATACAGCTTTTCGTCAATGAGCGGCGTTTCCCACAGGTCGTATCTGTCGAAAACACAGCAGATACGGCAGCTTGCGCAGTCGGAGCCTTTGAGTATTTTTTTGAGCATGGTATCCTTCCTCGATTATCAGTTTGCCTGAGAATTTACAATATCGTTCATTCTTCTTATCTCCTCGGCAACGGAGCGTGCGACCTCGGAGCTTTCAACGGCATTTTCGGAATTCCTTGCAACTGCAATGGAGATCTGCGACATCTTCTCCTTAACGGACGCTGCGGAGCTTGCCTGACTTTCCGTAAGAGTCGTGATATACTTGGCATGCTCGGAGCTTTCGGCGGAAATTGCGATAACGTCGCTCATTCTGTCGGCAACGTTCATAGCAAGAGAAGTTCCCCTGTCCACCGCTTCGATGGAGGTATGTATAAGGTCGGAGGTATTCTTTGCGGCTTCTGCGGACTTGGTTGCGAGATTACGCACCTCGTCGGCAACAACTGCGAAGCCCTTGCCCGCTGCACCCGCTCTTGCGGCTTCAACGGCTGCGTTCAGGGCGAGAATATTTGTCTGGAATGCAATGTCCTCAATAGCCTTGATAATGGTTTCGATCTGGTGAGAAGCATCGGTAATATCCGACATGGCGGTGACCATTTTCTTGACTTCATCGTTATTTTCGATAAGCATATCGGAGCTTCTCTGAGCGGCTGCGGCGGCCTTTTCGGCTTCCGCAAGGCTCTTGGAGGTTTCCTCGGTAATGCTTGCAATATCGCTTGCTATTTCGGAAATGGTCTGCTCCTCTTCCTCACAAGATGAACTGAGCGATGCGGCAACGCTTTCCATAGTACCTATGCTTGCTTCGAGATTTGCGGCTATCTGACCGATAGTGTCGATAACTCTGACATTCTCGTTCATAAGCTCTTTTGTGCTTTCCATCTGGCTGTTGACCTAACCTAGAAGACCCTCGGCTTCCGTCTGGGCTTCCTGAGCCTGTCCGATAGATTTGTTGCAGCTGTTGAGAAGGTACAGAAGGAGAACTGCGCCGACATTCAGACCGAGTATGCCCTTGATAACGAGGTCCGCAGCAGCTTCACCGAAAAAGAAGGCAGGCATGAGCAGTCCGCCAATTGACGCTATATCCATTACTATCCAATGTATTATCAGATTGCTCTTATTAAAATAGATACAGCCCACCGCCATTGACGCAAGCATCAGGGCGAACATTCCGTGCAATTCGTGCTTTGTGCTTGAAATGAGGATTATTGCAAGGAGCTGTGCCTGAGTGAGTATCATTCCGCGGACTATGAGCGAGAGCCGATTTCTCAGCAGAAAGACCGATGTGGGAACTATCACGCCCATGGAAATGGTAACAATGCCTATCGCAACGTATTTTGTGGCGAGATTTGTTATTCCGAAGGCAAGGCAGACACCTGCTATGAACATCATGTGGATAAAGACCATTTTTTCGGTTACAAAGGAGCTGCTGTCGGATGTTGTTCCGCTCTTCATTTTACATTCCTCCATAGATAAAATTTGTCGAAATCATTGTATCATAAAATAGTATACTTTGTCAACAGATTTGGACGGTATTTTCGGAAAAAATATTTACAGGAAATCGAAAATGTGGTATACTGACAATAATGGGAGGCGATATTATGACCGACAGATTTATCGACAGTATCATTCCGTTTGCGGATATGGCGTTTATGCTGAAAACCGTTCTCAGGCTGCTGGCGGCTGCACTGGCGGGCGGTGTTATCGGAAATAATAGGGAACACATTAACCGTCCTGCGGGAATACGGACAAATATCCTTGTGTGTACGGGGGCTGCGCTGACGGTCATTACCTCGGAATTTGTCTGTTTAAAATATGCGGGGACGGCAAGCATTGATCCCACAAGGCTTGGTGCGCAGGTCATCAGCGGCATAGGCTTTCTCGGTGCGGGAACTATCCTGAAGGAGGGGTTCAGCGTTAAGGGACTGACTACGGCGGCAAGCCTTTGGACGGTTTCCTGTGTCGGTCTGGCGTTCGGCAGCGGATTTTACGGCGGAGGATTTGCGGCGGCTGTTATGATACTTATCACCCTGAGAATGGCACGGCATATCTTCATGGGCAAGGGCGAAACAAGGTGTGTTGCGGTAAAGGCGGCTTCTCTGGACAAGGCGGTCCCGAACATTTCTGCGGTTTTCCGAAAGACGGGCATAACCGTCATCTCCTCGGAGATACTTGTTGGCAAGGAGGGTGACGAGCCGGAGCTTCGCTATATTGTGGCTATCCCAAAAAACAGCGAGCTATTTTACTATTCGGTGGATAAGATAAAGATGAGCGAGGGCGTTACTATGGTGCACGTTGAGTAGAATTTTCCGTAATTTTACCCGATTTTATCATTTTGTGCATACCCCCATAACATTTGGCAGATACTACATATATGTCAAAAATTGATAGTTGAAATTGCCAAATTGACTTTTTCGGACGGATATATTATACTTAATATTGATTTAAAAATACAGAATCGGAGATGGAAAGAATGAGAAAAACAAAGATAGTATGTACGGTAGGTCCTGCTACGGATAATGACGAAATTCTGGAAAATATGATGCTTGCGGGCATGAATGTTGCACGCTTCAACTTCTCCCACGGCGACTACGCTACCCATGAAAAGCGTTTCGAGCAGGTGGTAAGGCTGCGTGAGAAGCTGTCCCTTCCCATTGCGACTATGCTGGACACTAAGGGCCCCGAGGTGCGTCTGGGAAAATTTGCCGACGACAAGCCCGTTGAAATAAAGGACGGGGACACCTATATCCTCACCACAGAGGACATTGTCGGCACTGCCGAAAAAGCGTCCGTTTCCTTCAAGGGACTTCCCGCAGATGTCAGCATTGGTATGTCTATCCTTATAAACGACGGTGTTGTGGAGCTTAAGGTTACGAAAATTTCCGGAAAGGAGATAACCTGTACCGTTGTGAACGGCGGCACGCTGTCCAACAACAAGGGCGTCAATATCCCCGGGGCAAAGCTTTCCATGCCCTATCTGTCCGAGCGGGATATGTCCGACTTGGAATTCGGCGCAAAGACTGGCTTTGACTTTATTGCGGCTTCCTTTGTGCGTTCGGCGGCAGATGTAAACTATCTCCGTAAATTCTGCCACAGTCTGGGCTGGTATAATCCCCGTATAATCGCAAAGATCGAGAATATGGAGGGCGTTGAGAATATCGACGAGATACTTGAAGCCGCTGACGGAATCATGGTCGCAAGAGGCGATATGGGCGTTGAGATACCCTTTGAGCAGATACCCGCAATCCAGAAGGACATTATCAAAAGGGGCTACAATGCGGGAAAGCAGGTCATCACCGCAACTCAGATGCTGGAGTCCATGATAACCAATCCCCGTCCCACCAGAGCGGAGATAACCGACGTTGCAAACGCTATCTATGACGGCACCTCCGCAATAATGCTTTCGGGGGAAACCGCTGCGGGCAAGCACCCCGTTGAAGCCGTTCAGACTATGGCGCTCATTGCCCGTACCACCGAAAAGGACATCAACTACGAGAGCAGGCTTTACGCAAGAGCTGCCGACCACAGCACAAGCATCGCAAACGCTATTTCCCATGCGACAGTTACAACCGCTCACGATTTAGGCGCAAAGGCGGTCATCACCGTGACAAAATCGGGAACTACGGCGAGAATGATCTCGAAATTCCGTCCCGGCTGTATGATAATCGGCTGTACTACCAGCGAGACCGTTCTGCGTCAGATGAATCTTTCGTGGGGCGTTTATCCGCTGCTTATCGACGAAAAGAGCAGCACCGACGAGCTGTTCGACCACGCACTTTCCACGGCGGTGAAAAGCGGCATGATAAAGGACGGCGATATTGTTGTCCTGACTGCGGGAATTCCTCTGGGCGTTGCGGGGACTACCAATATGCTGAGAGTCGAAAAGGCGTCTGCGGAGGAAAAGTAAAGATTTTCCCCGATTTTCATTTCGATTTCATATTTTCAACACATTGGCGGTTTATACTGTAAATGTACTCGGAAAGGGGCCGCCCCTTCAGAGAAAATTCTCCTTAAATCATTTCCGTCCGAAAGGCGGAGCTTGCTTGCTATGCAGATATGCGGAATACCGCTGATGCTTGAGATAACCTAAAAAAATAACGGTTTGTTTTACTTTTCGTCCGTCCCAAAAGGCAAGCTCAGGGGCGGCAGCCAAAAAATATCCCCTTTGGGTTTTTCATAATACTTCTCCTTAAACAAATCGCCGCTCCAATCAAGCGGCGATTTTATTTTTTTGCTGTCTTAAACGTTTAATGTGATAAACTGTACAAAACGGTGTTGTCAAATTAGTCGAAAACGGCGTTGACATTGCTTTTTTCGTATGCTATAATATTTAGTGATTTATTACAGCAAATCAATTCTGTTGCAAATCGCAATCATTCAGGAGGAAAAAATATGAAAAATTCTAAAAAGATACTTTCGGGCATGCTTGCTCTCACCATGATGGCAGGTCTTACCGCATGCGGCGGCGGAAGCGATACCGACAGCGGCAATGCAGGCGGTGCTGACACAGCAGCTCCCGCAGATACCACAGAAGCTACCACAACCACCACTATGGGAGTTGACATCAATACGGAAACTCTGAAGGAAGACGAGCAGGCTATTATTGAAACGGCTGCCGAGAAGCTCCCCGATGCCGAGCTTGAAAACAAGGAGATCAAGTGGCTCTCTACATGGGACATAAACCCCGATACTTCCGGTAAGTCCAAGCCCCTGGAGCTGGAGCTTTTTGAAACAAAGTACGGCGGCTCCATCAAGTGGTATCCTACACAGTGGGGAACAAGATACACCGATCTTTCCAACTATGTTCTGGGCGGCGAAGGAATCGACTTCTTCCCCTCCAATGACGGCGACGCATTCCCCACAGGTGCATTGTCCGGTATGTTCCAGGCTGTTGATGATTACATGGACTATGACAGCGAGCTTTGGGCACCTATCAAGGCTGCAAACGATCAGCTGGCTTTGGGCGGCAAGCACTATATGATGGTAACAGACGTTACCGCAGACGCTGTTGTTATCTACAACAGAAAGACTATTGAGGATTACGGTCTGGAAGATCCCGCAGAGCTGTTTGCAAACGACAACTGGACCTGGGATACCTTCAAGCAGCTGCTCCTTGACTACTGCAACCCCGATGAGGACAGACACGGTATCGACGGCTACTGGACAGAAAAGTGCCTGATGCTCACAACAGGCGTTCCCTGCATCGGCATTAAGGACGGTCAGCTGGTTTCCAACATCAACGACCCCAATATGGAAAGAGTTATGAACTTTATGTACGACCTGTATCAGAACAACCTTGTTCTGAACAAGGAGCCTTTCGGCTGGCAGGAACAGCCTGCGTTTATCGGCGAGGGCAAGGAGCTGTTCTATCCCTGCGGACTCTGGGCACTGTATTACGCTCCCGAGATCTGGACAGTTAAGTTCGGCACAGAGGACGAGGTAATGTTCGTTCCCATGCCTAAGGACCCCGAGGCTGACAACTACTATCTCAGCGCAGGCATGGAAGTGTTTGTAATGTGTAAGGGTGCCTCTAATCCCGAGGGCGTTGCAAGATTTATGGATTGCAAGAGAGTTGCCGCTACCGATGAAGGCGTTCTTGAATTGGGTGAGGATAAGCTCAGAAATGATTACGGCTGGACCGATGAAATGGTTGAAATGTCCAAGACCGCTAAGGAGCTGACTGCCGCTAACCCCGTATTTGAGCTTTACACAGGTGTAAACGCTGACCTTTCCGGTATCGTTGACAGCGGCGAGAATGGTATCCGTTCCGCTATGAGAGGTATCGACTGGGCTACTACAAGAGAAACTATCGCTGACTACGTTCAGGGTCAGATAGATGACGCTAACGCTAAGATCAGTGCTCTGGGCTGATCTCCGTTGACCGAATGATTTTTCCCCGCATCGGACCGGCAAGTGCTTACTTACTTCGATGCGGGGATTTTTGTATATTTATTCCAATATTCGCTTGTGAAATTTGTGTTGACAAAATGCGTTAAATGTGATAAAATAATAACGGTTAATTAAATCGTATTCACCTTTAATTATTCAGGAGGAAAAAATTATGAAGAATTCAAAGAAGATCCTTTCGGGTCTGCTTGCTTTCACTATGATGGCAGGTCTTACCGCATGCGGCGGCGGAAATAATAATTCCGACAGCGGCAATGCAGGCGGCGCTGATACAACAGCTCCCGCAGATACCACAGAAGCTACCACCACTACCACTATGGGCGTTGACATCAACACCGAAACTCTGAAGGACGACGAGCAGGCTGTCATCGATGCAGCTGCTGCAAAGCTCCCCGATGCTGAGCTGGCAAACACCGAGATCAAGTGGCTCTCCAACTGGGACATCAACCCCGATACCTCCGGAAAGTCCAAGCCCCTGGAGCTGGAGCTTTTTGAAACCAAGTACGGCGGAAGCATCAAGTGGTATCCTACTCAGTGGGCAACAAGATTTACCGACCTTTCCAACTATGTTCTGGGCGGCGAGGGAATCGATTTCTTCCCCTATGATACCGAAGTATTCCCCAACGGCGCAGTTACAGGAATGATCCAGCCCGTTGATGATTACATAGACTATGACAGCGAGCTTTGGTCACCCGTTAAGGCTGCAAACGATCAGATGCTTCTGGGCGGCAAGCATTATATGCTGATCACCGGCGTTACAGCTGACAACGTTTGTATCTACAACAGAAAGACTATCGAGGATTACGGTCTGGACGATCCTGCTGAGCTTTATGCAGATGGCAACTGGACTTGGGATACCTTCAAGCAGATACTTACCGACTACTGCAACCCCGACGAGGACAGACACGGTATCGACGGCTGGTGGGCTGAAAAGGCTATCATGCTCACAACAGGCGTTCCCTGCATCGGTCTGAAGGACGGCAAGGTCGTTTCCAATGTAAATGATCCCAATATGGAAAGAGTTATGAACTTCATGTACGACCTGTATCAGAACAATCTCGTTCTGAACAAGGAGCCCTTCGGTTGGGCTGAGAAGCCTGAGTTTATGGGAGAGGGCAAGGAAATGTTCTATCCCTGCGGACTTTGGGCACTGTACGGCGCTCCCGAGATCTGGACAACTAAGTTCGGCGCAGTTGACGAGGTAATGTTCGTTCCCATGCCTAAGGACCCCGAGGCTGACAAGTATTATCTCGGCGCAAGCATGGATGCTTATGTAATGTGTAAGGGTTCTGCAAATCCCGAGGGTCTTGCAAGATTTATGGATTGTAAGAGAGTTGCAAACACCGACGAGGGCGTTCTTGCTCTGGGTAATGAAAAGCTCAAGAATGACTACGGCTGGACCGATGAAATGGTTGAAATGCAGGCAGAGTGCCACAGAGTTACACAGGAGAACCCTGTATTCGATGTTTACACAGGTGTAAACGCTGACCTTACAGGCGTTATCGACAGCGGTGAGAACGGCGTTCGTTCCGCTATGAGAGGTATCGACTGGGCTACCACAAGAGAAACTATTGCTGACTTCGTTCAGGGTCAGGTTGATGACTTTAACTCTAAGGTTGAAGCAATGGGCTGATAATCGGTTAATATTATCGCAAACTTTTATCCCGCATCGGAAACGGTGCGGGAATTCTTTTTTAATGTTGAGTTGAATGTGGAAAGTGAAAAGTGGAATTTATGGTGCTGAGTTAAATGTGAAATTTATACGAATTATTGTAGGGGCGCATCCCCGTCCCGCAGTTACCCAAAGAACTCTTGAAGTCTGCGGGCGGGGAAACTGTATAGTGTGATAACATAGTTTACATAATGTGCAAGGACATAGTTTACAACTTTATGATATACTAAAGGCAGAAAATGTCGAAAGGAGACATAATATGCCTTGGAAAGAACAAGTGATCGAAA
>JAGAJN010000036.1 GCA_017828975.1 Oscillospiraceae bacterium
GGTTTTTACCTTTAAAAGGGCTTACCTCATCGAAAACGACCCGAGATTTCAGAAGAACTCTGATACATAAATTGTGTAAACCATGTGCTTGCACAAAGTGTAAACTATCTTACTCTTGACAGAAACCCCGCCCCTACAATATTGCTGCTTTGATTTATTTGAACAATTCAAGTGCCTTTTCAAGAGTTTTTGCATTTTCAACGTTAGCGAAATTAACGTCCTTGAGAGTCTTTCTGACAAGACCCGTCAGCACCTTGTTGGGACCCAGCTCAACGAAGTTCACATATCCGTCAGCCTGCATTGCGGCAAGCTCGGAGGTGAAGCGGACGGGGGAAACTATATGCGCCGCCAGTCTTTCGGGCATATTGTCAAATGTGTCAAGCTTTGCGCCTGTGATGTTGGAATAGAAATCGCAGGAGGGAGCGGCGAAGGTCACGTTCTTGATAGCCTCCTTGAACTCATCTGCTGCGGGCTGCATAAGCTTGGAATGAAATGCTGCGGTAACGCCCAGCTTTACTGCCTTTGCGCCCATTTCCGCAAACTTGGCGGCTGCCCTTTCAGCGGCTGCGGATTCGCCTGCAATAACGGTCTGGACGGTGGAATTGTAGTTTACGGGAACAACATAACCGTCAATAGTGCCGCAAACTTCCTCTATCTCGGCAGCGTCCTTGCCGATGATAGCGTACATTGCGCCGTCGGAGGCTTCTGCTGCTTTCTGCATTGCGGAGGCTCTTTCCTTGATAACACGGAAGCCGTCCTCGACCGAAAGCATATTTGCAGCCACCATTGCGGCATATTCGCCGAGAGAATGTCCCGCAACGCCGCTGTACTCGATGCCGTTTATCTTCATAGCTTCAAGGGCGCAGAGGGAAACTGCCATGATTGCGGGCTGGGACACCTTGGTCTGTGCAAGCTCGGCGTCCGTTCCCTCAAAGCTTATCTTTGCAAGGTCAAAGCCGAGAATGTCGCTTGCTGCTTCGTATACCTTCATAAGCTCGGGGTGCTTTTCCGTAAGCTCCCTGCCCATTCCGCTGTACTGTGAGCCCTGTCCCGAAAATAAAAATACTGTTTTTGACATAATTTAACAATCCTTTCGTGATATGCCCGAGCTTATCGGAAATGTTGTCCGAAAATACATACAGATAAGTTTGCCAAAGCAAATTATTATATCTTTTTTGCATAAAAAAGCAAAATAGCATTGACAAATCGGGCAAAAGTATAATATAATAGAATGGTACGGACTTGTCCGCCGAAAGAAGCGGCGGAGCATGTCATTGACAATAATTATAACATATCATCGGGAAAATTTCAAGGTTTATCGGAAAAATCCCGTGAAGTGTTTCGATACACATTATAATGTATTATCGTTTAGGAAAAAATAAAAATATGGAGGAGAAAGTTTTGTACGGAATCAACATTATCGGCACAGGCAGCTACACGCCGCAGAAAAGAGTGGTAAACGACGATTATAAGGCGTTTATCGAAACAAGCGACGAGTGGATAAGGACCCGCACGGGAATGGTGGAGCGCTATGTATCCGACGGCGAGCCTACATGGTACATGGGCAGCATGGCGGCGAAGCAGGCTATTGAGGCAGCAGGGATCGACGTTCTCGACATAGGCATTATCATCGACGCTACCATTACATCCGACTACTACACCCCCTCAATGGCGTGTATGGTACAGAGAGAGCTTGGTGCGGAAAATGCTATGGCTCTTGACATCAACTGCGCTTGCTCGGGCTTCGTTTACGGCGTGGATATGGCAAAGCGTTATCTCCAGACAGATGAACATATAAAGTATGCCCTTGTTGTGGCAAATGAAAATCTTACGAAAATAACCGATTATACAGACAGAGCGTCCTGCGTTCTTTTTGCGGACGGTGCGGCGGCTGTTGTTATCGAAGCTGCTCCCGACAAGCTTTACACAAGCTACTGCGGTTCTGACGGAAACGGCGGAAGGTTCCTTTTTGCACGTTCCATTCCTCCCGCAAATGCGTTCCTGACGGGTGCGGGACATGTTGATGACGGCTACCCCGAGTCCAATTCTCATTATCTCTATCAGGACGGCAAGGAGGTATACAAGTTCGCAACACACGCACTTCCTATGGCTATGGAAAGGGCTGCGGAGCGAATCGGCTTTGACCTTAATGAGCTGGACGCCGTTGTTCCTCATCAGGCAAATATCAGAATTATCGAAACGGCAGCAAAGATAAGCGGTCTGCCTATGGACAAGATCGTTATAAACATTGACAAACATGCCAATACTTCCAGCGCTACCATTCCCATTGCATTTGACGAGGCTGTAAGAAGCGGCAGGATAAAGAAGGGAGATAAGGTCTGCTTTGTAGGCTTCGGCGCAGGTCTTACCTTCGGCGCAATAATCTTCGAGTATTAAGAGAGGACGTTACTATGAAAACAAGAATTACCGAATTGTTAGGCATTGAGTACCCCATTTTTCAGGGCGGTATGGCTTGGATAGCTGAAAGCACCCTTGCTTCTGCCGTTTCAAACGCAGGCGGTCTGGGAATTATCGCAGGCGGCTCTGCTCCCATTGATTACCTCAGAGATCAGATAAGAAAGACCAAGGAAATGACAGACAAGCCCTTCGGCGTTAACATTATGCTGATGAGCCCCAATGCAGAGGAGCTTGCAAAGCTGGTTATCGAGGAGAAGGTCCCCGTTGTTACCACAGGTGCGGGAAATCCCGGCAAGTACATGGAGGCTTGGAAGGCTGCGGGCATTAAGGTAATTCCCGTTGTTCCCTCGGTGGCTCTTGCAAAGAGAATGGAAAGAGCGGGTGCTGACGCAGTTGTTGCGGAGGGTACCGAGTCGGGCGGACATATCGGTCAGAATACTACTATGTGTCTTGTTCCCCAAGTGGTTGACGCTCTGGAGATACCCGTTATCGCTGCGGGCGGAATTGCTGACGGCAGAGGAGTTGCAGCGTCCTTTATGCTGGGCGCAGAGGGCGTTCAGGTGGGAACACGCTTCCTTGCTTCCGAGGAATGTCAGATCCACGAGAATTACAAAAACGCTGTTATTGCAGCAAAGGATACCGACAACGCTATCACAGGCTTCTATTCGGGAAGTCCCTGCCGCTGCATTAAGAGCAAGTATACCAAGAAGCTTCAGGAGATGGAGAAAAACGCCGCTCCCCCGGAGGATTTCGAGGCGCTTACTGTTGGCTCGCTCAGAAAGGCTGTTGTTGACGGAAACACCGATGAAGGCTCTATGCTCTGCGGACTTATTGCAGGTATGGTAAACGAGGTAAAGCCCGCTGCCGTTATCATCAAGGAAATGATGGAGCAGGCTGAAAAGCTTCTCGGCAAATAATATAGTATATATATCCCACATATTAGCATAATATTACAGCAAATGATGCAGAAAGGTTGAATTTTATGGCAAAAACAGCTCTTATAACAGGCTCGTCGAGAGGAATCGGCGCAGCTATCGCACTCAGACTTGCAAAGGACGGCTACAATATCGCACTTAACGACATCAGCGAGGCTTCCTTCGAGAACAACACTATTCTGGAGGACTGCCGTGCATTCGGTGTTGAAGCGGAATATTACGTTGCGGACGTTTCCAAGTATGCCGACTGTGAGGCAATGGTAAAGGCAGTCAAGGAACGTTTCGGCACTATCGACGCTTTGGTAAACAACGCTGGCATCACAAGGGACGGACTTCTGGCAAGAATGCCCGAGGAGCAGTATGACCTTGTTATCGCTGTAAATCAGAAAAGCGTATTCAATATGATAAAGCTGGTGGGCGGCGGCGTTATGCTCAGACAGAAGTCGGGACGCATCGTTAACCTTGCTTCCGTTGCGGGACTTTACGGCAACCCCGGTCAGATAAACTATTCCGCATCAAAGGCAGCTATCATCGGTATGACAAAGACTGCCGCTAAGGAGCTGGGTTCAAGAGGAATTACCGTAAATGCGGTCGCTCCCGGATTTATCCACACTCCCATGACAGACAAGCTCACCGAAGAGCAGAAGGCTGCTATGCTCGGTCAGATTGCTATGAAGCGTTACGGCGAGGTTTCCGAAATTTCGGGCGTTGTTTCCTTCCTGCTTTCGGACGATGCAAGCTATGTTACCGGTCAGACCATTGAGATCTCCGGCGGAATTATGATGTAATTGAAAGGAATAATGCAGATGAGAAGAGTAGTCATTACAGGAATGGGTACGGTAAATCCTCTCGGAAACAGCGTTCCCGAATTCTGGGATAACATCAAGGCAAATAAGCTGGGCTTTAACTACACAAATTTCCCCGAGGGCGACAGGCTGGCGGTAAAGATAGTTGCCGAGGTAAAGGATTTCGTTCCCGAGGAATATATCGAGAAAAAAGAAGCCAAGAGAATGGACAGATTTACTCAGTTTGCAGTGGCTTCCGCTGTTCAGGCAATGAAGGATTCGGGCAGCGATTTCAAGGACGTTGATCCTTACAAGGCGGGCGTTATTGTCGGCGTTGGTATCGGCGGTCTGGAGCTTACGCAGCAGGAGCATGCAAAGTATCTGGAAAAGGGTCCCGACAAGGTTTCCGTTTTCTATATCCCCATGATGATCGGAAATATGGCAGCAGGTCAGGTTTCCATCAGAACGGGCTTCAAGGGTGCTAACTTCTGCACCACCACCGCTTGCTCTTCGGGCGCACACGCTATCGGTGAAGCGTTCAGAAAGATCAAGGACGGTTATCTTGATGTATGTCTGGCGGGCGGAGCAGAGGCTTGCGTTTCCGAGTTTGCTCTGGGCGGATTCAACAATATGAAGGCTCTCACACGTTCCACAGACCTTGAGCATTGCTCCACTCCCTTTGACCTGAACAGAAGCGGCTTCGTTCTGGGCGAGGGCTGCGGTATGCTTATGCTTGAAGAGCTGGAACACGCAAAGGCTAGAGGCGCTAAGATCTACGCCGAGCTTGCAGGCTACGGCGCAACGGGCGACGCTTACCATATGACTTCTCCTTCCCCCGAGGGAGATGCAGCCGCAAAGGGCATGGAATTTGCATACAAGGAAGCGGGTCTGGAAGCGTCCGACATTGACTATATCAACGCTCACGGCACATCTACGGGTCTGAACGACAAGTACGAAACTCATGCTGTAAAGATCGCTCTGGGCGAGGATAATGCACGCAAGGTGGTCATCAACTCCACCAAGTCCATGACAGGACATCTTCTGGGTGCTGCGGGTGCTGTTGAGGCTATCGTTACCGCACTTTCCTGCCGTGATGACTTTGTTCACAAGACCTGCGGATATGTTACTCCCGACCCCGAGTGCGACCTTGACTACTGCACCGAGGGCAATAGAAATATGAAGGTAGACGCTGCTCTGTCCAACAGCTTAGGCTTCGGCGGACACAACGCTACTCTCTGCTTCAAGAAATACAAGGATTAAGGGGGCTGAACTATGAGCGAAAAGATTTACGGTGTCAGCCTTGAAACTATTGCCGCTCTCGCAGATATTGTCAAGGAAAAGGACTTAGGCGAGATAACTATCTGTGACGGCTGCGACAAATCCATCACCATCAAGGGCAAGAAATGTCCTCCTCCCATCGGTATGCCTCCCATGCCTCCCATTCAGCAGGATATGATGCCTGTGACCATGAATGCCGCAGCTAAGGACGGTCAGGGAGTGCCCGATGTTCCTCATGCGTCCGACGGAAATCTTGTGAAATCTCCTATCGTGGGAACATTTTACGCTTCTCCCGCACCCGACAAGCCGCCTTTCGTATCGGTAGGCGCAAGGGTGAAGAAGGGCGACGTTATTATGATAATCGAGTCCATGAAGCTTATGAATGAGATACAGAGTCCCTTTGACGGAACGGTCATGGATATTCTCGTGAAGGACGGAGAGGCTGTTGAGTTCGACCAGCCTGTAATGGTAATCAAGTAAAGGAGTGTCGCCAAATGCTTAACAAAGAACAGATAATGGAGCTTATCCCCCACAGGGATCCGTTCCTGCTTATAGATGAGATAGAAGTGCTTGAACCGGGCAAAAAGGTCGTTGCATACAAGCATATGAAGCCCGATGAATTTTGGTTCAAGGGACATTTCCCCGATTATCCCGTAGTTCCCGGGGTGCTTATGGTGGAAATGATGGCTCAGGCAGGCTGCGCAGCTATGCTGGCTATGCCCGAAAACAAGGGCAAGATAGGCTTCTTCGGCGGTATCAAGGAAGCTAAGTTCCGCAGACAGGTAGTTCCCGGAGATACGCTGAAAATCGAGGTCGAGATAACCAAGGTAAAGGGTCCCATCGGCGTTGGCAGTGGCGTTTGCACCGTTAACGGCGAGAAGGCTGTTTCTGCCGAGATAACCTTCGCTATCAAATAAGTGTTTGGAGAATTGCAATGTTTAATAAGGTTTTGATCGCCAACAGGGGCGAAATTGCGGTCAGAGTCATCAGAGCCTGCCGTGAAATGGGGATAAAGACGGTTGCGGTATATTCCACCGCTGACCGACACGCTCTCCATGCCCAGATCGCTGACGAAGCGGTCTGCATAGGCGGACCCGCAACCAAGGACAGCTACCTGAATTACAAAGCTATAATCGCTGCCTGTGAGATAACGGGCGCAAATGCTATACACCCGGGCTTCGGATTTCTTTCGGAGAATGCCACCTTTGCCCGTACCTGCGAGCGGTGCGGCATAACCTTCATAGGTCCGTCCCCCGATTCCATTGATATGCTGGGGGATAAGGCGGCGGCTAAATCCGCAATGAAAGCGGCGGGCGTCCCCGTTATCCCGGGGTCGGACGGCGCTGTTCCCTCAATGGAGGAGGCTATCCGTCTTGCGGAGGAGGAGATAGGCTATCCGCTGATGGTAAAGGCTTCTGCGGGCGGCGGCGGACGGGGTATCCGTCTTGTTGAGCGCAGGGAGGATTTGGAAAGAGCCGTTACCGAAGCCAAGCAGGAAGCAAAGAATTATTTCGGCGATGACAGCATTTATATGGAACGCTTCATCGTAAATCCCAAGCACATAGAATTTCAGATACTTGCCGATAAATCGGGCAATGTGGTACATCTGGGCGAACGTGACTGCTCAATGCAGCGAAGAAATCAGAAGGTTTTGGAGGAAACTCCTTCAACCGTTATGACCGAAGATCTCAGAAGGCGTATGGGTGAGGCTGCCGTAAACGCCGCAAAGGTCTGCGGATATTACAATGCGGGTACTATCGAATTCCTGCTGGACGAAAAGGGCGAGTTCTATTTTATGGAGATGAACACCCGTATCCAGGTGGAACACCCCATTACCGAGCTTGTGACGGGCATCGACCTTGTAAAGATGCAGATAAAGATCGCAGACGGTCAGCCGCTGCCCTTTAAGCAGGAGGACATCGGACTTAGGGGACACGCTATCGAATGCCGTATCAATGCGGAAAATCCCAAGGAGAATTTCCGTCCCTGTCCCGGGGAGATAAAGGCTTTGCATACTCCGGGAGGTCCGGGAATCAGAATTGACAGCTCTGCTTATCAGGGATATGTCATCACGCCCTATTATGACAGTATGATAGCAAAGCTCATCGCCTACGCTCCCACAAGAGAAGAAGCGATAATGAAGATGAAATGGGCGCTTTCCGAGTTTATCGTGGAGGGCGTTGATACAAATATCGACTTCCAGCTGGAGCTTATTCGTGACCCCGTTTTTGAAAAGGGAAATTACGATATTGGCTATCTGGGACGGAGAAAGTAACCCGCAGAAGGAACGGTGAGTGTAAGTGGCTTTAGAGGATCTTTTCAAAATTGTCAAAACCAGATTTAACGATGATAACGTTCAGCAGGAAACGAGCGGCACGGTGGATATTCCCGCCGACCTTATGTTCAAATGTCCGAGATGCTCGGCTGTTTTTCTGAGAGAGGAGTTTGTGAAATCTCAGAAGGTCTGCAAAAACTGCGGCTATCATTCGAGAATTTCCGCAAGAGAACGTCTGGATATTACCATAGACAGCGGAAGCTTTGTTGAATATGACAGCGATATGACCAGCGCAAATCCCATTGATTTCCCCGGCTATGAGGAAAAGCAGGCGGAGCTTCGTGAGAAAACGGGCTTAAACGACGCTATTATCACGGGCGAGGCTGAGATAAGGGGAGAAAAGTGTGTTATCGGCATTATGGATTCCCGTTATATGATGGCTTCTATGGGCTCTGTTGTGGGCGAGAAAATCGCCCGTGCATTTGAAAGGGCGACGGAGAAAAATCTGCCTGTTATCCTGTTTACCGCTTCGGGCGGCGCAAGAATGCAGGAGGGTATCGTTTCCCTGATGCAGATGGCGAAAACCTGCGGAGCGGCAGCAAGACATTCCGAAAAAGGGCTGCTTTACATCACGGTAATGACCGACCCCACAACGGGCGGCGTAACCGCTTCCTTCGCTTCCGAGGGAGATATTATCATTGCCGAGCCGAAGGTGCTTATCGGCTTTGCGGGCAGGCGTGTCATTGAGGGAACTATCAAGCAGAGGCTGCCCGAGGATTTCCAGTCTGCGGAATTTCAGCTGGAGCACGGTTTTGCGGATATGATAGTCGAGCGAAAGACCATGCGCAGGACTATTGCACATCTTCTGAAGCTTCACAAAAAGGTAAAATGCTGTCCTCCCTCAGAAAAGGCTAGCTTTGCCGCTGCGGAGGGTCTGAACGATTACACTCCCTGGGAACGTTTGGAGATAATCAGAAACAAGCAGCGTCCCACGGTCAGGGACTATATCCCCATGATCTTCGACGAATTTTTCGAGATGCACGGCGACAGGCTTTACGGCGATGACGGTGCCGTTATGGGCGGCGTTGCAAGGCTGGGAAATGTCCCCGTGACGGTAATTGCGCAGGTCAAGGGCAGAAATATCGAGGAAAACAAGGCTTCAAACTTCTCAATGCCCCACCCCGAGGGTTACAGAAAGGCTCTCAGGCTGGCACGTCAGGCGGAGAAGTTCGGCAGACCCGTTATCTGTTTCATTGATACGCCCGGTGCATTCTGCGGCGTCGAAGCGGAAAAGAGGGGACAGGGCGAGGCAGTCGCTACCAACATTTACAAGTTTATGACCCTGAAAACGCCTGTTATCTCCATTGTTCTGGGCGAAGGCGGAAGCGGCGGTGCGCTGGCTCTTGGTGTCTGCGACGAGCTTGCTATGATGGAATATGCGCAGTATTCGGTCATTTCTCCGAGAGGCTTCGCTTCCATTCTCTGGAAGGACGCTTCACGGGAGAGAGAAGCCTGCAACATAATGAAAATAACCGCCGAGGATCTGGTGGAATTGGGCGTTGCGGAGCGTATCATCGAAGAACCTGCGGGCGGTGCGCATAACGATCCCCGTCAGGCTGCCGAGAATATCGCAGAGTATCTCACAGAAGCCGTTTCCAGAATATCCGCATTTGATACGGAAACGCTCTTGGACAGAAGATACAACAAGTTCAGGAAAATCGGCGTATTTAATGAAAACGAGGGCTAAATTTCGGTATATTTATGCAAAAAAAATTTGCAGATTATCTTGACAAGCCCTTGAATATATAATATACTATTAAATGATAAATCAGATTGGAGGTTACGGCAATGATTTTTGATAAGGTAAAGGACCTGGTTGTTGATCAGCTCGATGCTGATGCTGACAAGGTTACTCTCGATGCTAACATTCAGGACGATCTGGGCGCAGATTCCCTCGATGTTGTTGACCTTGTAATGGCTCTTGAAGATGAGTTCGAGGTTGAGATCCCCGACGAAGCTGTTGAGAGCATCAAGACAGTCGGCGATATCGTTAAGTATATCGAAGAGCATCAGGATAAGTAATTTTTGCTTGTCAACCGCTGCGGAACGAGGCTTTTGCTTCGTTCCGCTTTTTATTTTCAGGGAAAAAGCTGCTCCCCGACAAAGCAGGGAGCAGCTCGTTTGCTGAATATTCGATTAATTTGCCTTAACGACAGGTCTTACATATTTCCAGAAACGCTTGCAGTCGTGGTAGAAATAGAACACTCTGCCCTGAGTTGTGTCAAGCTTATAGCCCGATTTTTCGTAGTCGAAGCTTTTCATTGCCTGTTCTATCTTCTGTTCGACGGCTTCATTTTCCGTTTCATAGTCAAAAGGACCGTGTTCAAAGACGATGTATTCACCCTCGGGGACGTCCATTATCTGCATCTGCTCGGGGATCTCGCCCGAATAATCGGCGGGAAGCCTTACGCCGTAGCTTTCTGCAAGGGGGATTCCCCAGCTGCATATCCTGCCTGTCGGTTCATTGATGAACGCCATAAGCTGTCCGCTGCCGCTGTTTGCTTCGCTGCCGCCCTCGTCGTCAAGCTTTCCTTTGATGTTATTCAGCAGACCGCAGACAGTTTCGCAGTCCTGTCCCGGGATTTGGCTTTGCTTCTGCCAGAAGTCCCAATAGCCGATGCTTTCGTAGTTTCTGATATGCAGAAATTTGTGGGCGGGGATAGTTACAAAATAAACCTTAATGTCGTTTGCCATGTTTGTTCCTCCAATATCCGATAAGTAGCAGTCAAAGGGTGTCAGGACAGTGCGAAGGGCGACAGGTGCGGGGTGTTTCCGATATTCGCTCGGGGTGACGCCGTATGCTTCCTTGAATGCACGGGTGAACGCTTCCTGAGATGAAAAGCCGCAGTCCACGGCAATTTCAAGAAAGCCTTTGGAACTGTCCCCGACCTCCTTCAGCGCAAATGCAAGCGTTCTGTTTCGGAGATAGTCACGGAAGCTCATTCCCGATATTTCACGGAATTTTCGGGAAACGTAATACTCCGAATATCCCAGATGCTCGGAAAGATGGGAAAGTGTCAATGCTTCGTCACGTTTTTGCTTGATGCAGCTGTCTATCTCGTCAACGATTATCTGGACGTATCTATGCCATTCGTTCAACCTTGTCAGCTCCTTTTTTCTGCTCTAAGTATAGTATACTGTATATTTCGGTGGATTTCTTGATTTGAGTTGCGGTATTTTATAAGTATAGCATCAACCGTCGGATAAATCAAGAGCGTATTATATTTTACATAAAAAACATTGTATTTTCTCCCGATATATGTTATAATGTCCATAGTATTATGTGATGCCGCCGTGTCAAGAAATTTTTCGGCGGGGAAAGGTAGTATTACTATGGGAAAAGCATTGATCATCGGCTGCGGCGGTGTCGCAAGCGTAGTTATTCACAAGTGCTGTCAGAACAGCGAGGTTTTTGAGGAAATTATGATAGCAAGCCGCACAAAATCCAAGTGCGACAAGCTTAAAGACAAGCTGTCCGGCGGAAAGACCAAAATATCCACCGCTCAGGTAAACGCCGACAATGTGGACGAGCTTATTGCTCTTATCAACAGCTTTAAGCCCGACATCGTTATAAATGTTGCTCTGCCTTATCAGGACCTGACCATTATGGACGCCTGCCTTGCCTGCAAGGTGGACTATCTCGACACGGCAAACTATGAGCCCGAGGACACCGCAAAGTTTGAGTACAGCTGGCAGTGGGCTTACAGAGAGCGCTTTGAAAAGGCGGGTATCACCGCTGTTCTCGGCTGCGGCTTTGACCCGGGCGTTACAGGCGTATTTACCGCATATGCCGCTAAGCATTATTTCGACGAGATAAACTATCTGGATATTCTTGACTGCAATGCGGGCGACCACGGCTATCCCTTTGCGACCAATTTCAATCCCGAGATAAACATTCGTGAGGTGTCCGCAAACGGTTCCTATATCGAGGACGGCAAGTGGGTGGAAACCAAGCCTATGGAGATAAAGAGAGTGTACAATTTCCCCGAAATAGGCGAGAAGGATATGTATCTGCTTCATCACGAGGAGCTGGAGTCCCTTGCTATAAACATTAAGGGAATCAAGAGAATACGCTTCTTTATGACCTTTGGACAGTCCTATCTCACACATCTGAAATGCCTTGAAAATGTTGGAATGACATCTATCAAGCCCATTAACTACAACGGTATGGAGATAGTTCCTCTTCAATTTTTGAAGGCTGTTCTGCCCGACCCCGCTTCTCTCGGCCCCAGAACGGTCGGAAAGACAAATATCGGCTGCATTATGCAGGGTAAGAAGGACGGCAAGGACGTTAAATATTATGTTTACAATGTCTGCGACCATCAGGAGTGCTACAAGGAGGTAGAATCTCAGGCTATTTCCTACACGACGGGCGTTCCCGCTATGATAGGCGCAATGATGGTTCTTACGGGCAAGTGGAAGAAGCCCGGCGTTTACAACGTTGAGGAGTTCGACCCCGACCCCTTTATGGACGCTCTTAACAAGTGGGGACTGCCCTGGAAGGAAACCTTTGACCCCGAGCTGGTCGATTAAGGAGTGAAACAATTGCCTGAAAACACGGTGAATTTCGATATAAACAGCCTTCCCACGCCCTGTTACATCACGGACGAGGAGCTGCTGCTGAAAAATCTTGAGATACTAGATGATGTCCGCAGAAAAACGGGTGCAAAGATACTGCTGGCGCAGAAGTGCTTTTCCATGTACTCCTGCTATCCGCTGATCGCAAAATATCTGGACGGAACAACTGCCAGCGGACTTTACGAGGCAAAGCTTGGCTTCGAGGAAATGGCAAAGCCCTTCGGACGGGAAAACCACGTTTTTTCGCCTGCCTATGACCCTGCGGATATGCCCGAGCTGCTGGAGATATGCGACCATTTTGTGTTCAACAGCGTTTCGCAGCTTAAAAGATTTGTGCCGATGATAGAAAAATCGGGGAAGCGTCCGCAGGTGGGCTTGCGGATAAATCCCGAATATTCCGAGCAGGACTCGGCTATCTATGACCCCTGCGCTCCCGGTTCACGTCTGGGAACGACGCTTGCAAACTTTGACCCCGACTGTCTGTCCATGCTGGACGGTCTGCATTTTCACACCCTTTGCGAACAGGGTGCGGAGGCTTTGGCGAATACTCTTGTTCACGTTGAGGAGAAGTTTGGCGGCTATATAAAGGGTATGAAGTGGCTGAATTTCGGCGGGGGACATCATATCACAAAGGTGGGGTACAACATTCCGCTGCTGATTTCCGAGATAGAAAGGGTTCAGCAGAAGTACGGCGTTCAGGTGTATCTGGAGCCCGGGGAGGCGGTTGCACTAAATGCGGGATTTCTTGTGTCCACCGTTCTGGAAACGTCAAAAAACGGCATTGATATTGCTATCCTTGACGCTTCGGCGGCGTGTCATATGCCCGATGTTCTGGAGATGCCCTATCGTCCCATGATAATCGGAGCGGGTGAGCCTAATGAGAAGGCGCACATATATCGTCTGGGCTCGGCTACCTGTCTTTCGGGGGATATTATCGGGGATTATTCCTTTGATAAGCCGCTGAATGTGGGCGACAGGCTTGTTTTCTGCGATATGGCTATCTATTCAATGGTGAAAAACAACACCTTTAACGGAATGAAGCTGCCCTCTATACTTCTTCGCCGTCTTGACGGGACGGTGGAAACTGTCAGAAGCTTTTCCTATGAGGATTTTAAGAGCAGACTTTAGTTTAATGCGGAATTATTCTTCGGGGGCTGAATTATGTTTGACATTTTCGATGATATTTTTGATCTTGACGGCGACGGAGAAGCTGATATTTTGGAAGATGTTGCTGCATGGGATATTATGTTAAATGATGACGGTGACGGAGAAACAGGTCAGCTTGATGACATAATGGACATTAAAATGCGGAATACTCATTAACAGATTTTTACACTCAAAAGGCGAAATTTCCCGATCATGGGGGATCTCGCCTTTTTTGTTAATACCGAGATTAATACTAATACTAATTTTCTATCAGCATATAGACTATTTTTGCAAGCATATTTCTGTGGTGAGTATTGTGTAATTTGCATTTTTTGCTACACATTCTTTTCTCTCAACCCCTTTGTGACTTTTGTTTCTTTTATGGCTCTACCGCAAAGGGGGAAACTATATGGGCGGGGGACACAACAAACCCTAACGCAAAGCAGGGAGTTTCCCCCGCCCCTAACGTTTCCCCCTTTGCAATCCCCTTTCCTTTCACCCCACCCTCTTTACCCTGCTTTAC
>JAGAJN010000037.1 GCA_017828975.1 Oscillospiraceae bacterium
GTCCATAAATCTATATTTCATTTCTCTGACTGCTTTAAAAATCTTTTTGAATGCGGTCTTTTTGTCATGCACTTTTTTTATCATATGAATTATCTGTAAATTCACTCTTTGGGGGATTGACTTTTATTTGCAGGTCTCACTATTATTCAATCCACCGTATTTGTAAATGCCTGCTCTCCGCAGTATATCTCGCAGTCGGGCAAAGCCGATTTCAGATAGATTATATCCTCATCTTCCTCCAAGATACCCGAAACGGAAAGGCTTTTCAGCGTTTTCACATCGGCAAGTGCCTTGAGATTTTCAAATTTAGTGCCGTTGCAGTCGATAGTTTCAACTTTTGTTCCGACAAAAATGCTCATATCCAACGGCACACCGTTTACCCCAAGCAGAGTAACTGTCCTTAAATTGGGACAGTTCCCGAAGAACTCATAGGACTCTATGGAGCCGAAAAGCTGACCGAAGGATTCCAGCGACTGTGAACCCTTAACATCTGAAATATCAACCCATTGTGAACTGCCGTCCCAGAAAAAGGTTTTCAGATTGGGAAGCTTTTCGATAACACGGACATCGACAGCCGTTTCGTTGGCAAGGGACAATTTTTCCAGATTTGTAAGCTTCTCCACATCGGAATTGCGGATACCCGTCATAGATGAAATAGTCAAATCACGCAGCGATGTCATTTCTGTGAGGAAACCAAAATCATCACATTCAACGCCGTCAAGCTTCATAACACGGACATTTTTCAGCTTTCCAAGCTGCTCGGCATTCTGTCCGCCGTTGTACACCCTAACGGAAAACTCTTCAAGTGACGAAGCCTCGGCTATCTGCGCAAAATCAAGCTTTGATATGGTAATGTCAAGCCTTCTGAGGTTTTTCAGCGCTTCTATCCCCGAAAAATCGGGGAGATCATCACTTGCCCAGCCGTACACCTCCAGCTCGGTAACATTGGGACAAGCAAAAATATCCTCCAGCTGACTTCTTTCCACCTGCTCGACCTTAACGGAAATGCTGTCAACATTTCCAAGATTTTTCAGAAAGCCGTAATCCTCGTAATTCCCGAAAATATACAGCTTTTTCAGCTTCGTAAGCTTGCCGAAATCGGGCAGATAACCATTGTCTGCGGAGATATATCCGTCCTCATCTGTGACCGACGGATAGTAGGAAAGCTCCTCCAATGCCGATAATTCGGTCAGATATTCGGGGTTTTCTATCTCCGCCTGATACATATACAAGCCCTTCAAATTCGGCAGATTTTCGCTAAGCCATTTCAAATCGAAGGAAATATCATAGCTATGGTAATTATCGTCCTTCACGGCTGCACATATCACCGCATTTTCGGGGAAATTCAAATCCGAAGTAAGCATTTTAAACGTTGCTTCATCACGGCTTGAAATGCAGAGATATTCTGTATCTGCGGGGACAAAGAATTCTCCAAACGAAAATCCGTCAGTTCCGTCCACAGACAGCTTATCCTTGAAATAATAATCTGCCTCCTCGGGAGAATCGGCATTTCGGCAGGTTTCCATATCGGCAAATCCCATTTCAAGCTCGATAATTCCGCCGCCCATATCGGTGACAGACGCAACACAGGCGTAGCTTTTGCCGCTTTCCAGAGCTTTTGAAGCAGATTTTGCTATATCGGGATTTTCCTCCAGCTTGACAAACAGCTGCTCGGCTGCCTCTGTCAAAAGCTCGGCATTGCCCTCCACAAGACTATCCCATTCGTTGGACTGACCGATAACGAAATAAAGTGCAGGCTTTCCTCCCTTTTTGGCGTCCTCAATGCTGTCATAGCCGTAAGCATCAAGCACAAACTCTGCATATTTTTCGTAGCTGTCAATGCCAAGCTCATCAAGTATCCCTGCTTCGGCAAGCTCTTTATAATTCTCCTCGGTGAGCATTTCTTTCAGATATTCATAATCATTGTTTCCGTACAAAGCATTGTCGGTTTCATCATCGTTCAGCACCGAAAAGCTGCCGTCATCGTTAAGGCGAAGAGTGAGATAATAGCCGTCACGTTTCTCGGCGGCAGTTCTTATAAAATCCTTGTCGGGACGGGAAAATGCAATATCTCCGACCTGCATATTCACCGAAACAGGCTCTGTTTCCGCCGAAGTCGTTTCGCTTATCTCGGAAGATACGGTATCGGACACAGCTGTTTCAAGAACTGTTTCACCCTCCGAACTGTCCTCTTTATAGGACAGTACCGTTTCCAAAACAGTGCCTTCCTCCGCCGACTGTCCGCTGTTTTTAGGCTGACAGCCGCAAAGTCCCGCACACATAGCGACCGCTGTTATTATCGAAAATATCCGCTTGAATTTCATATATATTCCCCCAAAATATCCGTCAAAAATTAAACTTATGTCAATATTATATATCAGAATTATTTAAATGTCAACACAAAAAAGCGGGAAACAAGCCTTTAACAGCTCATTTCCCGCCAAAATCAAGCGAATATAAAATTACTTCTCAGCAATAGCAGCAACACCGGGAAGAACCTTGCCCTCCAGGTATTCGAGAGAAGCTCCGCCGCCTGTGGAGATGTGGGACATCTTGTCGGCATAGCCCAGGTTGATAGCTGCGGTAGCGGAATCGCCGCCGCCGATGATAGTGGTAGCGTCAGCAGCTGCGAGAGCCTCGCAAACAGCAACAGTACCCTTCTTAAGAGTGGGGTTCTCAAATACGCCCATAGGACCGTTCCAAACAACAGTCTTAGCGGACTTAGCAGCCTCTGCAAACAGCTCCATAGTCTTGGGACCAATGTCAAGACCCATCTTGTCAGCGGGGATCTTGTCGGAATCTACGATCTCAACGGAGATCTCAGCGTCGATAGGATCGGGGAAGGAAGCAGCGATAGCAGTATCAACGGGCAGGAGCAGCTTCTTGCCAAGCTTGTCAGCCTTAGCCAGCATCTCCTTGCAGTAGTCGATCTTTTCCTCGTCAACGAGAGATGTACCTACCTCGCAGCCCTTAGCCTTGAGGAATGTATAAGCCATACCGCCGCCGATGATGAGGGTATCGCACTTTTCAAGCAGATTGGAGATAACGTTCAGCTTGTCGGCAACCTTAGCACCGCCGAGGATAGCAACGAAGGGTCTTTCGGGAACCTCAACAGCATTTCCGAGATACTGGATCTCCTTCTGCATCAGGTAACCAACTGCGGTCTCCTTAACGAACTTTGTAACGCCTGCTGTGGAAGCGTGAGCTCTGTGAGAAGAACCGAAAGCGTCCATAACGAATACTTCGCCGTCAACCAGGTCAGCCAGCTCCTTGGAGAGGTTTTCGCCGTTCTTGGTTTCGTCAGCGCCTCTGAATCTTGTGTTTTCGAGAACAACGATGTCGCCGTCAGCCATTTCGGAAACAGCCTTCTTAGCGTTGTCGCCTACAACCGAATCATCGGGAGCAAAAGTAACCTTTGTGCCGGGGAGAAGCTCTGCCAGTCTGTCAGCAGCGGGCTTCAGGGAGAACTTAGCCTCGGGACCATTCTTGGGCTTGCCGAGATGAGAGCAAAGAACTACCTTGCCGCCGTCTGCGATAAGCTTCTTGATAGTGGGAAGAGCAGCGGTGATTCTGTTGTCGTTGGTGATAACTCCGTCCTTCATAGGAACGTTGAAGTCAACTCTTACGAGAACCTTTTTGCCCTTAACGTTAATGTCGTCAACTGTAACCTTGTTTAAACCTGCCATTGGTATGACATCCTTTCGTTTAAAAATCTGCTGTGGACTCACAGCTTATAATTCTATTTTATAACATTTTTGAATAATTATCAAGGGGTTTTCAGGAAAAATTTTTGTTAATAGGGATTTTTTTTAAATTCTTCGAAGTTATTGACTTTTTATTACGGTGATGATATAATTTTCTAATATGGAACTACATTTATAAATATCTAATAATAAACACTCCATATTTTTTCTGCAAATTCCAGGTTTAAACGTAAAGTGATACTGACAATATCAAACAACAAAACCGACCCGAAAGGAATTCAATCTTTTCGGGTCAAAATTTTTCTCTGACAAAATGAACCTTATCTCTCAAAACGACAATATTATAGTGAAAGCAAAAACGATCGTAATACTAAACACTCATTGAATTATGGGAATCTCTCGCCGCAAAATCCATATATGCAAGATTTAGCGGCGATTTCTTCTCCATAATTCTAATGGTGTTAAGTATATCTTTCATCAAAACGGAGGAAATCCAATGAACAGGGCAGAATTCAGCGAGCTTATCGAAGCCTGCGGAAAGGACATTTACAGCTTCTGCGTATACCTTACCCAAAGTCGGGACGAGGCGGACGAGCTTTATCAGGACACATTTCTGACGGCAGCCGAAAACTCCCGCAAGCTGGATATTTCACAAAATCCCAAGGGCTGGCTGATCTCGTCAGCGGTAAAGCTGTGGACAAACAAAAAGCGAAAATTCGCCAGACGTATGCGGCTTGCCCTTTCCGTGTCGGAGGAAAATTCGGGAAATATCTCCGACACTTCCCCCTGCCCCGAGGACGGCTATATCGAACGTGAGGAACGTCAGGCGATCATCACGGCGGTCAGGCGGCTTCCCGAAAAGCAGAGGATACCTATCCTGCTGTATTACACCGAGGAAATGTCGGTCACGGAAATATCGCAGACGCTGGGTATCCCCGAAGGCACGGTAAAAAGCAGACTGTCCGAGGCGAGAAAAAAACTCAGAAAATTTTTGGAGGCAGACGGATATGGAGGATAAACTTGAAAAAATGCTGAAAACCGCTCTTTCTGCCGATTTTCTCCCCGAAAAATCCATCAATGACGAAATTTTAGAGAGAGCAAAGGAGAAAAGCATTATGAGCAAAACAGGAAATAAAAAAGTGAAAATTGCGATAATTGCGTGTGCGGCGGCGGCAGTCTGCACCTTGACGGCAGCTGCGGCGTACAGGCTGCTGTCCCCGTCCGAAGCTGCGGAGCGTGTTGACAACCCTGCGCTGTCACAGGCATTTGAAGGCGAAAATGCGGTGCTTACGGGTGAAACAAGGACTGACGGCGAATACAGCGTAACATTTTTGGGCGCAGTATCGGGGAAAAACAGCAATATCAGCGATAATCTGTATTTCCTTAACGGCGAGCTGCTTGACGAAAGAACGTATGCCGTTGTTGCAATATCAAGGACAGACGGCAAGCCTATGGAAGATGCACCTTTGTTTGTTTCACCGTATATCAAGGGGCTTGACCCGTTGAAATACAATATTGCCACTATGAAGGGCGGTTACAGGGGATTTGCCGAAAACGGAGTTGTTTATAGGATAATCAGCTGCGACAATATCGAAATGTTTGCGGACAGGGGACTTTATATCGGTGTGTCAGACGCAGACGGTGTTTTCTTTAACAGAGATGCGTACAATTACAATGCCGAAACGGGCGAGATAACGGAAAATCCCGATTTTGATGGGGTAAATCTGCTCTTTGATCTGCCCATAGATGTTTCAAAGGCTGATCCCGATGCTGCGGCGGAATATATCAACAAAATGGAAATATTCTTCGGCGGCGGAACAGACAGCGAAGAGCCGTCCGAGGGTGAGGGCGTTCCCGAACCCGAGGTCACAGCCGAAGCCGTTTCCGAGTTTCACGAATGGGAGCAGGTGGAAGAAAGTGCGGTTTATGTAAAAGCTGAATAAAAATAACCCGTCATTCTTCCTCTGACGGGCGAAAATAAGGGCTTCTGCGGCAGTTTGCAGAAGCCCTTTTATTTTATTCGGAAATATCCGCAACCGAATCTCTTTCCACAATATCGCAGTCGAGAATGATCTGTTCGTTGAAATGTTTATGCTCGCTGATATTGGAGATAAGCCTGTCGATAACAATTTTTCCTATATCATAGCAAGGCTGCGAAACGGTGGTAACACCCGGCATAAACATACCGCTCAGCAGGATATTGTCGAAGCCCATAATGGAAATATCATTCTCACCGCCCTGTCCGACCGTGTAGCCCTGCGCTGTCGCTTCCCTTATCGCCCCGACAGCCAGCAGGTCGGAAATGCAGAAGATCGCCGTGGGCGGCTCGTCAAGGCTCATAAGCTGTTTAAATCCCTCACCGCCGTATTCATATCCGTAATCTCCCTTGAAAATAAGGGAGTCGTCAAAAGCTATCCCATTCTCCTCCAGCGCCTTCCTGAAGCCCTTTTCCCTGTCAACGGAGGACGGCGCACGGCTCAAAGTAGAGATCATGCCTATCCGCCGGTGACCCTTTGAGATAAGGTATTCCACTGCCTTTTTCCCCGATGTTACGTTATCCGCAATTACCGAAAGAACATTGGCGCCATCGACCTTTTCGCAGCACAGAGCAATATTGTACCGCTTCACAAGGTCGTTCAGCACCTCCGCCTCAATGTGAGTTCCCAGCAGAACGGCAGCGTCCACCGTGCGGTTGAAAACCATATTCAGAAGGCGCATTTCGGTGGGAATATCGCTGTAAGAGGTGGTAATAAGGATATCGTATCCCCTTTCGGCAGCCATATCCTGCATGCCGTGGATAACGGGGCTGTAATAGCTCTGCTCAACGGACGGAACTATGCCGAGAATGACGTTGGTTTCGCATTTTCTCAGGTTTCTGCCGAGAAAATTCGGGCTGTAACCAAGCTCCTTGATAGCGTTGTTCACCTGTTCGGCTGCGGCATCCGAAACTACTGCGCTGTTGTTCAGAACACGGGAAACCGTCGCCACCGACACTCCTGCCGCCTTTGCAACGTCCTTTATGGTAACATTCATCAAAATCCCTCCGTTATGCAAAATTATCCATATTATTATTTTAATACATTTTGTAATGCTTTTCAATGAGCGTTTTGCACAAATATGACAATGATTTTTATATTTTTTATTACCGGACACTATCCACCGTTTTTCACGGTATCAAAAATTATTTTTAAAAAATTCCAAAAAACCCTTGACAAATCCAAATCAATGTGATATAATAAATAACGCTGATTGAAAATGCGTTGTTAGCTCAGCTGGATAGAGTGACTGGCTACGAACCAGTAGGTCAGGGGTTCGAGTCCCTTACAGCGCACCAGCAAAACCGTCCGAGCTTCGGACGGTTTTTTCATATCCGCATATTAGAAAGTTAATCACAAATAATAAGGTAAAGGAGCTTGATAACTATGGATCCTATCAACAAGTTAAGCTATGGTCTGTACGTCCTTTCCGCTAACGACGGCGACAAGGTAAATGGCTGCATCATCAACACAGCCTGCCAGGTGGCATCAAAGCCCGAATGTATATCAGTTTCGGTCAATAAGTCGGGACTCACCCACGATATGGTGGCTGCTTCGGGAAAATTCTGCGTTTCCGTGCTGTCCGAGGAAACACCGTTCAGCGTGTTCAAGCACTTCGGCTTTGCCAGCGGCAGGGACACACAGAAGTTCTTCCCCACCGAAGACATGGAGTTCGGCTGGACCGAGGACGGTCTGCCCTATCTGAAATCCACCGCAAACGCATATATCGAAGCGGCAGTTACCCAGAAGATCGACCTTGGCTCTCACACCCTGTTCATCGGCGAGGTCATCGAGAAGCAGAACCTTTCCGACGTAAATTCCGCGACATACAGCTACTATCACTCCCACATCAAGCCGAAGAAGAAGCCCGCAGCTTCAAAGGGCTGGGTGTGCAAGATATGCGGATATATCTACGAGGGCGAAGAGCTTCCCGCTGATTTCACCTGCCCCATCTGCAAGCACCCCGCTTCCGATTTTGAGAAGCTTTGATATTTCTATAATATACAAACAATACCGCATATGGTATCTCTGATTCCTGAGATACCATATGCGGTATTTTAATATATCCGCGTTATGCAGTTTATGCCAGAGAATTGTTTACAGCAGCGATCAGAGCGGAAACGGAGCTGTCGATAATATCCGTGTGGATACCTGCACCCCAGTAGGTCTTGCCGTCGGAGCTTTCGATGCCCACATATGCGACCGCCTTGGACTTTGTGGTGGTTTCAAGAGCATGCTCCTGATATGTGCTGAGAGCAAAGTCAAGTCCAAGACCTGCCTTGATAGCGTTGGAAACAGCGTCCAGACGACCATTTCCGATACCCGTAAAGGTCTGCGCCTCACCGCCGTTATAGGTCACGGTAACAGTCGCAGTAATGCCGTCCTTCTGGGCAAAATGAATCTCAACAGGCTTTATCTTTGTGGTGATATTTACATATCTCTCCTTGAATATATCAAGAATTTCATCGGGCATAAGCTCCTTGTGAGCGTGGTCGGAAACGCTCTTTACGGCATATCCGAAATCCTCTCTCATCTTCTTGGGCAGGTCGAAGCCGAACTTCTGCTGGAGAAGATAGCCGATACCGCCCTTGCCCGACTGACTGTTGATACGGATAACGTCGCCCTCGTACTCTCTGCCGATGTCGTGGGGATCGATAGCGAGATAAGGAACGGTCCAGAACTCGGGGTTCTTTTCCTCCCTCCACTTCATGCCCTTTGCAATAGCGTCCTGATGAGAACCACTGAATGCCGCAAACACCAGAGCACCGCTGTAAGGCGATCTCTCGTAAACGTGCATACGTGTCAGACGCTCGTACAGCTCGACAGTTTCGGGGAGATTGGAGAAATCCAGCTTGGGGTCAACGCCGTGGGAAACCATATTCATAGCAAGTGTCACGATGTCAACATTTCCCGTACGCTCGCCGTTTCCGAAAAGTGTTCCCTCGATACGGTCAGCGCCCGCCAGCAGTCCCAGCTCGGAATCCGCAACGCCGCAGCCCCTGTCGTTATGGGGGTGAAGGGAAACGACCACATTTTCACGGTCATGGAGATGCTTGCACATATATTCCACCTGAGAAGCGTAAACGTGGGACATACTCTCCGCAACGGTAACAGGCAGATTGATAATTACCTTGTTATCGGGAGTAGGCTTCCAGATGTCGATAACAGCGTTGCATATTTCCAGCGAGAACTCGGGTTCTGTTCCCGTGAAGCTTTCGGGGGAATATTCAAATCGGAAATTGCCCTCGGTCTTTGCCTTGTACTCGTTCAGGAGATTTGCACCGAACTTTGCAATCTCGATGATCTCCTCCTTGGACTTTCTGAAAACCTGCTCTCTCTGAGCAACGGAAGTAGAATTATAGAGATGAACGACAGCGTTTTTGCAGCCCTTCAGTGCCTCAAAGGTCTTGGCGATGATATGCTCTCTGGACTGAGTGAGCACCTGAATGGTAACATCATCGGGGATAAGCTTCTGCTCGATCAGCGCACGGCAGAACTCATACTCAGTTTCGGACGCTGCGGGAAAACCGACTTCGATCTCCTTGAAGCCGATCTTTACCAGATGCTTGAAAAATTCCAGCTTTTCGTCCAGGCTCATAGGAATGATAAGCGCCTGATTTCCGTCACGCAGGTCAACGCTGCACCAGTAGGGGGCATGGTCGATATACTCCTTTTCAGCCCAGTCAAGGCATCTCTCGGGGGGCATAAAATAACGTCTTTTGTAGTGTTTGTAAGCTTCCATGGTAATTCGTTCCTTTCGTTAAGATAATTTTTCGGAAAATAAAAAAGCCCTCATCTCCCACTAGTAAAGAGATGAAAGCGATAAATCAAATACTTCCACGGTACCACTCTTGTTCGGACAAAAAGTCCGCACCTTATACGCATCTAACAATGCGCGGCTCTGTAACGGGAGCAACCGGTCACGCTTAATCGGTATTATAATGAACCTTTCGGCGCAGCAGCTCGAGGACGAGTTATGATTTCCGCACAATACTGTCTTGCATCACCCGACAGCTTTCTGAAAATGCGATGGAAATCTTTTTTCCTGTCAAAGCATTTGAGATATTGTCATTAGCATAACACACAAAATCGGTTTTGTCAAGAGGTTTTTCAATTTTTTTCGGAAAATTTTACAAAGCTCTGTTACGGGACAGACCGCTTAATAAAAAGCCAAACGCTTGACATTATCCGCAACATAGACTATAATTAGAAAATAATTCGCCAAACATATTTTAAATAAACATTAAGGAAGTAAACATATGCCTATCAAATACCAAAAGCTTACAGAAAACGGGCTGAATACATTCATAAAAATGCGCATATACCAGCTGCGTGAAGAAGGCGCAACAGAAGATATTGACCTGACACCCTCTTTAATGGATTACTATCGCCGCCATATGGCGGACGGCACCTTCATCTCATGGATAGCTGTTGACAACGGGAAAATCATCGGCACAAGCGGAATGTCAATTGTGGAGAAACCGCCGTATTTCGGCTGTCCAACGGGAAAAATCGGGCTTTTGTCAAGTATGTTCACAGACAAGGAATACAGACGCCGAGGCATTGCAAGGGAGCTGCTTTCAAGAGTTGTAAACGAAGCCAAGGAGCAAGGCTGCGGCACCGTTCAGATAACCGCTTCTGATATGGGGACGCTGCTTTATTCCGATTTTGGATTTACGAAAAACAGCAGTTTTATGGAATATAAATTATAAGGCAAAAACACTCAGCTGATGCCATTACTCAAAATATAATATCCTGTCAATTGATTTTTAAATAAAAGTGTGATATAATGGAATGTACTGCTGAAAAGGAGGCTCCGTAATGCCTATAAAAATTGCCAACACACTTCCTGCGTTCACAACGCTTCAGAATGAAAATATATTTGTAATGAAGGACGACGTGGCTTCCCACCAGGACATTCGACCCCTGAGAGTTGCCATCCTCAATCTGATGCCCAAGAAGATCGAAACGGAAACGCAGATACTTAGACTTCTAAGTAACACCCCCCTTCAGGTGGACATTGAGCTTGTCCAGACAGCCACCCACCGTTCCAAAAACACGTCCATCGAACATCTAACCAAGTTCTACAAGACCTTCGACGAGATCAAGGACGAGCGTTTTGACGCACTTATCATAACAGGTGCCCCCGTGGAACAGTACAAATTTGAAGATGTGGATTACTGGCAGGAATTATGCGAAATTATGAAGTGGTCCACCACCAATGTTTTCTGCACCATGCACATCTGCTGGGGCGCATATGCGGGGCTTTACTACCACTACGGCATACCCAAGCACGACCTTGAAAGCAAAATGTTCGGCGTGTTCCCCCACCGCATCGAGGTTCAGGACCACCCGCTGCTGAAAGGCTTTGACGAGATATTCTATGTCCCCCACTCCCGTCACACCGAGGTCCGCCGCCTTGACGTTGAGCGCATCTCTATGCTGAAGATACTCACCTCCTCCGATATGTCGGGGGTACATATTATCGCAGAAAAGCACGGCAGACAGTTCTTCATCACAGGCCATTCGGAATACGACCGCCTGACCCTGGCAAACGAATACTTCCGTGACCTGGACAAGGGCGACAAGATCGACCTTCCCTACAACTACTTCCCTGACAATGACCCCACCAAGCCGCCCCTGTTCACATGGAGATGTCATGCAAACCTTATGTTCTCCAACTGGCTCAACTACTGCGTTTACCAGAAAACGCCCTTTGACCTTAAAAATCTATGATTTTCTTTCGATCAGCCGTGCTTTTGTGCGGCTGATTTTTTTGATTTTACTTTGTGATAGCCGCTGCTTTTCAAAAACACCTCTGCCTTTCGCTGTTTCGGTACATTGCTTATTTCGGGGGACAGTTTCCTTTCTCTGCCCCACTTGCCATCGCCCCTCAGGAATAGTATCTCTACTGTTTTTCATATTTCTCGAGAGTATATATTTGAAATATCTTACATTTCTATTTTGATTATTAATAGAAATATCTTTCTATTAATACTTATAATTGTTTCTATTTCTGTATAGTGTATATAGTTTACATTTTAAAAAGCAGTATAAAAATGCAGTCCATCAAAACACCATTACAGCAAAAAAATCCCCAAAAGCTATTGAAATGCAGCTGCGGATATGATATAATATCATTAATGTGCCGAAAAAACGGCTATGAAAGGAAGTATAATAATGGTAGTAATCGAAATGGAAAACGGCAAAAAGATAAAGCTGGAGCTTTACCCCGAGCATGCCCCTATCACAGTGGCAAACTTTGAAAGGCTGGTAAAGAACGGCTTCTATGACGGACTTATCTTCCACCGTGTTATCGAAGGCTTTATGATACAGGGCGGCGACCCCGAGGGAACAGGCATGGGCGGCTCCGACGAAAAGATCAAGGGCGAGTTCGCTTCCAACGGCGTAAAGAACGACCTCAAACACACCAGAGGCGTTATCTCCATGGCAAGGTCCATGTTCAAGGACAGCGCAAGCTCTCAGTTCTTCATTATGCACCAGGACGCTCCCCATCTTGACGGCGACTATGCAGCATTTGGCAAGGTTGTGGAAGGAATGGACGTTGTTGACGAGATCGCAACCACCGAAACTACCTATGGCGACCGACCCGTTAAGGAACAGAAAATGGCTAAGGTTTACATGGAATAATTTTTTTACCTGCAAAAAATGTCCCGCTAACAGTTCATGTTACAAACTGTTAGCGGGTTTTTTGCGTATTTTCGGAATATATCAGTCACCATAAACCTTCTTGGCAATATCTACCGTTTCCTTGGCGTCCTTTGCATAGAAGTCTGCGCCTATCTTTTCGGCGTAATCGGGAGTAAGAACAGCGCCGCCGACCACTATCTTGCAGTCAACATTGTTCGCCCTCAGCAGAGCAATGGTTTCCTCCATAGATTTCAGCGTGGTGGTCATTAGTGCGGACAGTCCCACCAGCTTCACCTTATGCTCAACGGCGGCATTCAGTACCGCATCATATTCCACGTCCTTGCCAAGGTCGATGACCTCAAAGCCGTAATTTTCCAGAAGCACCTTGACGATGTTCTTGCCGATGTCGTGAATATCGCCTTTTACCGTCGCCAGAACTACCTTGCCCTTGCAAACAGGGGACGAATTGCTTTCTATCATCTTACGACGAATGACCTCAAACGCCGCCTGTGCAACGCTTGCGGACAGTATCAGCTGCGGCAGGAAAATTTTGCCTTTTTCAAACTGCTCCCCTGCCCTGTCAAGTGCAGGGATAAGCTGTTCGTTGACTATCTCCATGCTGTCAACGGTGGCAAGCAGCTCCTCGGTAATGCGTGCGCCCTCCGCCTTCAGACCATTTTCGATGGCATAGGCAAGTGTCATATCCGACGCTTTTACGGCAGTCTGTGCAGGCTTTGGAGCTGAATTGTCCCCGCCGTATGCAGCGATAAATTCCACCGAATTCTTGTCAATAGCCGTCAGCAGCTTGTACGCCCTGACAGCACCCGTCATTGATGCCACATTCGGATTGATAATGGGCAAATCAAGCCCGTTTGACAGCGCCATTGCCAGGAAATTGCAGTTTACAAGCTCCCTGTTGGGCAGACCGAAGGAAATGTTTGACACGCCCAGTACGGTTTTCAGACCAAGCTCCGTCTTGACACGGTGAAGTGCCTTGACAGTTTCCATAACGCCCTCCTGCTCGGCAGATGCAGTCAGCGTCAGGCAGTCGATAAACACGTCCTCACGTCGGATACCATATTCAAGCGCACGGTTTAAGATACGCTCGGCAATAGCAAAACGCTCATCGGCAGTCTTGGGAATACCGTTTTCGTCCAGCGTAAGACCGACCACCGCCGCACCGTACTTTTTAACCAGCGGAAGCACCGTGGAAAGGGACTTTTCCTCGCCGTTTACCGAATTCACAATGGGCTTTCCGTTGTAATAACGAAGCGCCGCCTCCATGACCTCGGGGATAGTGGAATCCAGCTGCAAGGGCACGTCTGTAACGCCCTGTATCGCCTTGACCGCCGTCACCATCATCTGCTTTTCGTCAACGCCGGGCAGACCCACATTCACATCGAGAATGTCCGCACCTGCGTGGATCTGCTCGATAGCCTGTCCCAGAATATAGTCAATATCACCCTTCAAAAGAGCCGCCTTGAACAGCTTTTTGCCCGTGGGATTTATCCTTTCGCCGATAATTCTCGGCTGATCTATCACGACAGTATCGGACGCACTGCACACCGCTGCGGGTATCTTGGGCGATTGCTTTGTGTACCGTTTATCGGACAGTTTGTTAACGGTAGCCTTAATGTAATCGGGAGTAGTTCCGCAGCAGCCGCCGAATATTTTCACACCCAAGGGAACGGTTTTGACCATACTCTCGGCAAATTCCTCGGGAGATACGTTGTACTTGTTGGTGACAGGGTCGGGCAGTCCCGCATTGGGCTTGAAAATAAGCGGAAGTGTGGTCCAACGGGAAAGCTCCTCCATGACCGCATAAAGCTCATCGGGACCGAGAGAGCAGTTCACGCCTATCGCCTGAACGCCCAATCCTTCCAGCGTCAGGGCCATTGACGGCACCGAACAGCCCGTGAATGTCCGCATATTCTCCTCAAAGGTCATGGTGCAGATTATGGGCAGATCGGAATTTTCCTTAGCCGCCAGAACCGCCGCTTTCAGTTCATACAGATCGGACATAGTTTCAAAAACGACCATATCCGCACCCGCACGAACGCCCGCTTCTATCTGCTCCTTGAAAATGTCATACGCCTCGTCAAAGGTAAGGCTTCCCGTAGGCTCAAGCAGTTGACCGATAGGACCGATGTCAAGCGCGGCAAGAGCGTCCTTTCCCGAAAGCTCAATGGCTTTGCGGACATTTTTCACCGCCGCAGAAATTGCTTCATCAACGGAATATCCGCACTCCGTCAGCTTGTAACGGTTTGCGCCAAAGGTGTTGGTGTAGACAATATCCGCACCCGCATTCAGATACTCCAGATGAACGCCCACCAGCACATCGGGGGCTTCAATGCTCATTGCCTCGGGACTTGCCCCGGGTTTAAGCCCTCTCGCCTGAAGCATCGTACCCATACCGCCGTCAAGAAAAACAAACTCACGGCTTTTCAAAAGCTCATTAAAATTCACATCTATCTCCCCTTCTGCGAAATGCGCAGGTATCTTTCATTCGGCAGCTTCCGCAGCCTCGTTTTTTTCTCGGAATTTCGCTTTCCGAAAGCCCGATGACAGCCGTTACGGATTTTCTCGGCGTCAGCAGACTGCTTTCATTTGCGCAAAGACCTATCTGCTTGGGCGCATTGAGAATTTCCAGAAAATCCCGCTGGACGTCTATGGGAAAATCACCGTAGCCGGGGCTGAACCGCCATGTTCGGAAAAATCCCGTAACATTTGCGAAAATCTCCTCCTCGGCAGCGTTGCAGACCTGCTCTGTAACGGCACTTGCCATAGCGTCCATAATAAACGCCTTAGTCATATCGGTGACCTCGGCTTTTCGGATAACTCTGTCCGTTCCCGCCGAAAGAGTGCACGCCATCAGCACCGCCTTTACGCAGCTCGCAAGATGCTCGGAAATGTCCCTACCGTCAAGTGAAAATCCACAGCCCGACAGCCGAACGCAATCACCGTTATTTTCCACAATATCGAAAACACGGTAAACAAGCTTCGGCTGTATCACGGCAAGAAGCTCTTTTTCGCAAATGTCCGCAAGCTCGTTTATCTTATCATCGGGAACGTAATTTCCTTTATATCCCAGATAGCGAAACGCCTCGCTTCGGTCTATCCTTTCGATTTTTATCATATAGTATCTCCGAAATTACAGCAACGACGAAACTGCATTGCTTATCTTCCCCGCAACATAGGGATTGTTCATGGTGTACAGGTGAATTCCGTCAACGCCGTTGGAGATAAGGTCAACTATCTGGTCGATAGCGTAAGCAATGCCCGCATCTCTCAGCGCTTCGGGATTGTTCTCGTAACGCTGCATCATCTTGGTGAATTTTGGCGGCAGACTTGCACCGCACATGGAAACCATTCGCTCGATGGACTTCTTGTTGGTAACAGGCATAATTCCCGCCTCGATGGGCACATTCACGCCCGCAATTCTCGCCTTTTCAAGGAAATTGTAAAAGCAGGAATTATCGAAGAAAAGCTGTGACATAAGATGCTCCGCACCTGCGTCCACCTTCTTTTTCAGGTTGAGAATGTCCTCCACCATATTTTCCGAATCCAGATGTCCCTCGGGATAACAAGCGCCCGAAATTCCGAAGCTGCCGTTTTCCTTTATAAAGGTGATAAGCTCGCTGGCGTACTTGAAATCGTCCTTGGGAGGAACGTTGGGGTTAATATCGCCCCTGAGCGCAAGGATATTTTCAACGCCGCACTCCTTAAAATCTCCGAGAATTTTGATAATATCCTCTCTGCTATTGTTTACGCAGGTCAGATGCGCCGCAGACTCGATGCCGTACTTGTGCTTTATGGCAGACGCTATCTCGCAGGTGGTACGGTCGGCAGCATTTCCGCCTGCGCCGTAGGTAACGCTGATAAACGCGGGATTCAGGTCCTTCAAGCCGTCCAGCGTTTCGTATATGGTATCAACCGGCATGGCCTTTTTCGGCGGGAATACCTCGAAGGACAGTATAGTTTTGCCCTTGCCGAACATTTCAGAAATCTTCATATTATCTATCTCCAATCAAAATAAATTCAGAATTTCCCCGCATATCCATGTGCCTGTAATCGAACAGAACAACGGTCGGGTTTTCTTCGTAAGTAAATGGGTCAACGGGAAACTTTTCAAGATGCACATATCCGAAAAGCTCCTTCGCAGACAGTCCCTCGGGATTTTCAAGCAGTCCGCAAAGATTTTCCCGAACAATTGCATTGTAAATCTCATCTCGTGAAAGCATATTCCCGTCGAAAATATCGGGGGAATTTTTCGGACGCTCATGCAGCAAAAAATCCAGCTTTGCCGCCGCTTTCATATGTTTATGCGGTATGTCGGTGCGCTCCTTTGCGTATGAGATAAGCAGCTCATAGGGGGACAGCTTGTTGTGTGCCGAAAGCGGTTTACCGCACTTTTCCGAATATTCGCTGACAGACAAAAGCAGGTCAAACAGGCTGTTATTCGACTTCATCAGCAGATTTACAGAATGACAGTACCGCCCCGAATTCACAAACAGTTCGCAGGCAGCTTCCACCTGTTTCAGACGGCAAATGTCCTCGTATGAAAGACAGTCTGTGGACAATACCTCATAGGGCGGGAATGGCGAATATTTGATGCCGTAACGCCTTGCATCACCCTCCAGACCGCTCCCCCGAAGCACCTTTAAAAAGCCAAGCTGTAACTGATGGGGTTGTAGTGACGCCACCATGTCAAAGGATTGTCGAAAACTCTGAAAATCCTCCAGCGGCAGCCCCGCAATAAGGTCAAGATGTATGTGAACATTCTGAGGTCGGAGCAGTTTGCCTACCTGCTCGGACAGCAGCGAAAAGTCCGATTTACGGTGCACTGCCGCCAGTGTTTCGGGGTTTACCGACTGAACCCCTATCTCCAGCTGAAACAGTCCACGCCTTGCGCAGTTCATCAGGGAGATAAAGCCTTCGGTAATAAGCATTGCTTCAATTTCAAAATGAAAGTTAGTTATTCCATTGTCATTTTCGATGATAAACCGAATAATTTCCTCGGAAAAATCAGCACGACAGTTGAAGCTTCTGTCAACGAATTTCACCTGCTTCACCCTTGCGTCAATGAACCGTTTCAACTCCGATTTCACCTTATCTATGGGAGCAAATTGAACATTTCTGTCCGCCGACGAAAGACAGTAGCTGCACCCGAACGGGCAGCCCCTTGACGCTTCATAGTAGCAAATCTTATGCTCCGTTTCCCCTAAATCGTCGTAAGGAAAGGGCAGCAAAGCCATATCCACGGGGGAAATATTCTTGTTTGAGAAAACCGAACCGTCCGCATTTCTGCCCGAAACACCGCCGATTGTTTCAGCGTTTTCCGGACAGCTTATGAGCCGTGAAAACGCTTCCTCACCCGCTCCCGAAATGACATAATCGCAGGAAAAATCCCGCAAGATCTCCTCGGGACGATAGGACACCTCCGGTCCCCCCAGCACTATCCGCAAATGGGGCAGAATGGTTTTCACCAGCACACAAAGCTGCCTTATCATGCCGATATTCCATATGTAACAGGAAAATCCCAGCAGCTCGGGACGGCGGGAAACTATCCCCCGAAGAATGTCCCCTATCTGTTCATTTATGGTGAACTCGGCTATCTCGATGCCTGAAATACCATGCTTTTCCGCATATCCCTTTATCAACCGAACAGCAATGTTCGTGTGGATATACTTGGCATTTACAGCAACCAGAAGCGTTTTCATTCGTCGTCAGCCGACGTTCTGAACGGCATAAGCGGCATTCCATTCCCGCCGAAAATCTGCACACTGCACCAGTTTGCCCAGTTGTACCGCAGATAACAAGGCTCCTTCACCTTCTCGGAGGAGGCGGTCAGAACGCTGCCCCGAACGGTCAGCTTGTCGGCAGGAACGAACTGTTTGTCCTCCCCCGCTATTTCGCAGAGTATCTCGGAAGCGTCCTCCGAAATCGTCAAGCCGGATCCGCAGTGAGTGATTTTGCAGATCACTTCGCCATTCTCAAAACGGCAGCTTTCAAAGGACGGCGCACAGGCCTCGCCCTCGGAAAGTGTCCCATAAACCACCCACTCCGCCTGCATAGCCAGACGGTTTCCCACAGGCTCCTTCTTTACGGGGTGAATGTTGTTATGCTCGCCGTACTCGGAAATGACCGCAAGGCCCGTGTTTTTCACAGTGCTGAACACTCTCGCCTGAGCTTCACGGACAACGCACCAGTTGGTGTTCCTGTCCTCGCCCTCGTTGCAGTACATGGGCAGCTGCACCATAATTATGGGCAGCCTGTCGTCCTTCCAATCGGAACGCCACTGCTCGATAAGCATCTTCATCAGCTTGTAATATCCCTCGGGACGGTGGTCGTCGCTCTCTCCCTGATAGTAGATAGCACCCGCCATGGTGTACGGCGCAACACGCTGTATCATGGACTGATAAACGCCGCCCGCTCTGAACGGCGAACGAGGTCCCAGCGGCTCGGGATAGCGGTTGGGTCCCAGCGTCGCAATAACATCAGCCCATTTTGTGTTGGGATTATCCTGATACATTTTCTGCATTTTCGGCGTCCAGTCAGCCTCCCAGCGGCGGTAATCTGCCAGATCTTCCAGATACTGCTCGTAGGTCTTGCCCTCCATTGCCTTGTCATAATCCAGATTGTACTCGTTTGTGTCAATATCGGTGGCAAGACGCTCCTTGGAGATCCACGCAGATGCGGAGGTTCCGCCCCAGTTGCAGCCGATAACGCCCACTGTAACGCCTAAGTCCTCGGAAAGCTTTTTACCGAAGAAATAGCCCACCGCCGACCAGCAGCGGGAATTTTCCTTATCGGGTCTGCTCCAGCATTTGTGGGACTCTTTTTCTATCAGTTCATCATCAACGCAAGGGTATTTTTCGGTGTAATAAAATCTCACGTTCACGCAGTCGGGGTCGGCTTCTATCTTATGAAGCTCGTCCCAGCCGTTTTCGCAGTTTTGCAGCTCCAGCTCCATATTGGACTGTCCGCCCGCAAGCCACACCTCTCCTACGGCAATATCGGAAAATGTAATTTCGCTTTCGCCGTCGGAGATATTCATCGTTAAATCAACTGCCGCTGCCATGGGAGAAAGCATTGCCGTCCATTTCCCGTCAGCAACAGAAGCGGAAACTACCTGTCCATTAAATCGGACAGTTACTATTCTGCCATTTTCGCCCTCGCCGAATATTCTTACGCTTTTATTCCGCTGCAATACCATATGGTCGGAAAATATTGCAGCTGCTTTAAATACTGCCATATAAAAAACCTCATTTCCGATAAAAATTTTCGTTCCCGCATCGGGGACATCTATAATAATCAAAGTCAATTTCCGCTTTGCATTGCGGACATATTTTCTTGGCTATCTCGTCTGTAATTTCCTCTCCATCATCTTCATAACTGTTGGGAAGAACCGGCTCGTCAACATCAAACGCCGCAAAGATTTTCTGACAATTCCCGCAAAAATATCCCACCGTAAAATTTGTTTTATCAAAAAAATATGAGAATGTGTAGCATGCTGTCGGCGTCGGGAACCTCGTCTGCATGTCCTCCTCGCTGTACCATTCCAGACGTGAGCCGTAAATTCCCTTGCCCGGAGGAGAATAGACCGCTCCCGCTCTTGCTTCACCGCCGCAGAAAGGACACAAGATCATCCTTTCAGCCCCCTCGACTGCCTGTCCATATCCTCGATAACAATATCATAAATTTCCCCGAGAGTGGAGCAATATTCAAGCAGCTTCCACGGCTCGTTGGTGTGGAAATGTATCTTGATAAGGTCGTCATCGCCCACCGCAAGCAGACTGTCCCCCTTGAAATTTGCCTTGATATATTCGTCTATTTCGTCCTCGTCAAGCCCCTCGCCCTCAATGAGCAGCTGGGTGTCATATTTAAATTCAAGCATTTTACTTATCTCCCTTGAAAGTATTTTCCGAATAACGTTTCAGGAACTGTTTGGTGCGTTCATTTTTGGGATTTCCGAAAAGCTCGGAAGGAACGCCCTCCTCAACGATAACTCCGCCGTCCATAAAGATAACACGGTCGGAAACGTCCCTTGCAAATGCCATCTCGTGAGTGACGATTACCATGGTCATTTTCTCGGCGGCAAGCTCCTTTATGACTGCTAGTATCTCCCCCGTAAGCTCGGGGTCAAGGGCACTTGTAGGCTCATCAAAGAAAAGCATCTGAGGACTTAATGCCAACGCCCTCGCAATGGAAACACGCTGCTGCTGACCTCCCGAAAGCTCGCAGGGATAGCTCTTTGCCTTGTCCGCAAGACCCATTTTCCCGAGAAGCTCCATAGCCTTTGCCTCGGCTTGCTCCTTGGAAATTTTCAGCACGCTGACGGGAGCCTCGGTGATATTTCTCAGCACGGAAAAATGCGGAAACAGGTTGAAATTTTGGAAAACAAGTCCCACATTTCGGCGAATTTTTTTAAGCACATCGGCGGACGCATAAACAGCCTCGCCGTTTTTTTCGCCCGTTATCATATTCTCGCCGCAAACGCAGACGCTGCCCGAGGTTATCCGTTCCAGCTGATTAATGCAGCGGAGCATGGTGGATTTTCCCGAACCCGAAGGGCCTATTACCGAAAGCACCTCGCCCTCGTTCACGTCAAAGGAAATATCGGAAATGACCTCAAGATCGTCGTAACATTTCCGAAGATTTCGCACCTCAAGCATAGCCATTTCAAATTCCCCCTTACTTGTAATAGCTCAGCTTTTTCTCGCCGAGATCGAAGAGCAGCGTTACCAGCCAGTTGAACACAAAATAGAACACGCCCGCCACAAACAGCGGCATTACCGAAAACTGTGTAGACGCCTGCTTTTTCGCCAACGCAAACAGCTCCGACACGGCAATTACCTGCGCCAGAGATGTATCCTTTACCAGCGTGATGACCTCGTTTCCGATGGACGGAAGCACGGTTTTTATGACCTGCGGAAGCGTTATCTTGAAAAATGTCTGCATTTTATTGAAACCGAGTATCTGAGCCGCCTCAAACTGTCCCTTGGGAACAGCCTGAATTCCCCCTCGGAATATCTCCGCAAAATATGCCGCATAATTTATGCTGAACGCCACAATTACCGCCCAGAAACGGTCGGGGGGCGCATCTGCCTTAAACAGCATGGTGGGGGCGAAATAGATGAACATTATCTGCAAAATAAGCGGAGTTCCCCGCATTATGAGTATGTAAGCGTTGATTATCCAGCGAACAGGCGGTATTTTGCACATTTTCAGCGCAGATACCACAAATCCCAGCGGAATAGAAAACAGCAGCGTCAGCGCAAAGATTTTTATGGAAACAAGGAAGCCCTCCGCAAGGATAGGCAGCAGCTTTGTCAGATCCAAAATAATAGCCCCCTAAAAACAATATACTACTATTATACTAGATTATCAGACTAAAATCAAGCAAATAGAGCAAATTATTATGTTCTATATGTTAATTCTTAAAAAAAACGCCGTAACCAAAGGTCACAGCGTTTTGAAATACTCAATTCAGACATGAAGCCTTCTGGAAAGCTCTTCCTTTATCCTCTTTCCGTCAAACAGTATGATAGCCGCCAGCGCAACAATGCAAATTGCCGCACATATCATTGACGGGTAAATGATGCGAAGCTTGTCGGTAAACAGGAAAAACAGCGGGATAATCCCGTAGATGCCGTTCAGCACCAGATGAAACAGTGCTTCCCTTGCCTGCGGCTTGAAGATAAGGGACAAAACCGCCGTTGCAATTATTGCCGCCACGCAGCAGCAGGGCAGAACATAGTCCAGCGACCAGCCGTGCCAGCCCGTGTACATATCCCACAAAATGGAAAGCAGAGTGACAATAAGCAGTTCAAAGGTTATCTTCTTGATAACGTTGTGCCGCTTGGCTATCCCGACGATTATGCAAAGCCATGCGCAGAAGATACCCGCGTCCGCAAACATGGACCAGCGAAGCTCCCCGGGTATCATTATATCCACCGATGTGACTATGACCGCCGCAGCTATGGCGATAAACGTTATCAGCCGCATAAGAAAATGCCCCGAATACTTCGGCTTTTTCAGCTTCGGAAATATTTCCTCCTCGGGACTGAACGCTCCCGAAAGCTCATTCTGACAAAGGGGACAGACAGTTTTCTGACCGCTGACATACACCTTGCATTTTTCACAGTAGAGCATATACGTTATCCTTTCTTAACTTTCTTCCGATATTTCGTCCGACGTTTCCTCGTGAATATCAGACGTTTCTTCCGTCCGGATTTCCTCCTCGGGCGGCTCGGGCAGCTCGTCAATATCCGAGCAGCGTATCTCGATATTCAGCCCGTGGTCGGCAAGCTTGCGGAAAAATCTCCGCTCAATATCCGAGCTTGTGAACGCCGAAGAAAAGCACAAAGCAAGCTTGTCCTCAAAGGAGCAAAGCTGTAACTGAACCTTCAGCGTGCTGACAAAAACATCGAACATTCGTATATACGGCAGCAGCTGTTCGGGCATTTTTACTCTGCCGATGTTGGAAACCACCGCAGTTTCGCCGTAATCCTTGATGTGTCTTGCGGCTTTCAGACAGATATTTTTGAATCCAAGAGGTGCGATCCTCACGAAGGGATTGTGTTCCAGAGCCGCCAATTCATTCATTCTCACGGAAAGCCGCTCCTTGGTAAGCTCCGTTTTGAAGGTTTCGGACACGGCTTCAATTATTGACGAAAAATCATCGGGCTGCGTCTTGAAATCGTATTTCACCGCTATCATTCCGAAAAAATTCGTCGCCGTTTCCGAACTGAAATAGTTTCGCAGATTAACGGGGACCATCAGCACAAGGGGATATTTCTGCTTTCTGACGGTCATTTCCTCGTGAATTGCCTCGATGAACACCGCCGTCAGGTAAACCGTCAGAGTGGTGTTAAAGCTGTGCGCCGCCGCAATTGCTTCCTTAACGGAGGTTATGCCCTCGATCATGCGCAGGTCCTCGGTTTCCCGCTTTTCGCCCTTGATGTTGTATGCGCGGCGGACACGTTTGCGCTTTTCGCCCTTGACCTTGCTGTAATATTTCTGAAAGCTGTCCGCCGAACGTTCTGTGCGTGATGCGTCATAATCGATGGTCGGACGCTTTTCCCACTCGTCACCGTGAAGCATTGTCAGATAGCAGCACACCAGCGTTTTCAGAAACTGCACCGCACCCGTTCCGTCGGAAAGTACGTGATATATCTCAAGATTTATTCTGCATCTGTAATACGAAATGTCAATAAGAAGATTTTTCCGCCCCGGGAAATACAGCTGCGAACAGGGCGCACGGTTTTCCTCGTGGACAATAAGCGGCAGGTCGCAGCTTTCCAGATAGTACCAGAACCAGCCCTTTTTCATAATGCTCAGAAAATGCGGGAAATCCTTTATCGCCTTGTCAGCCGCCTTTTGCAGCGTTTCGGGGTCAACAGGCTCGGTAAGCTCACAGGAAAATCGGAAAACTCGTGTATCTGTCTTTTCACTTGTAGACGGGAAAATTTTCGCCGCATTATCCAGCCGCCTCCAGCTGGTGGGCTTCTTTTCAGACATCAGGACTCAACCTCGTTTAAAAATTTTTTGATGACCGCAAAGGCCTTTCTGACGGGCAAAGTGTGCCTGTCATACATAAAAAATCCGTGAATAGCGTCGCTCATCATGAAGATTTTCGCCTTGACGCCCGCCTTGCGAAGTGCCTTTCCGTAAGCGATGTCCTCGTCACGCAGGGGGTCGTATTCGGCGGTGATGATAAGCGTTTTCGGGAGATGCTTGAAGCTTTTCGCCCGAAGCGGTGAGAAATACGGTGACTTGTAATCGTCGTCGGAGCTTTTGTACAGCTCCATATAATCCCTCATTCGTGCGGCGGTGAGAATGTAGCTTTTGCCGTTTTCCCTGACCGACTCGAATGGTGTAGTTTCCTCATTGTAATCGCACCAGACGGCAGGATAGATGAGTATCTGCGCCGACACCTTGAAATCCCGCCTGTCCCTTGCCAGAGCGGAAACGGCAGCCGCCAGATTTCCTCCTGCGCTGTCCCCCATAAGCACCAGCTTCTTTTTCCCCTCGATGCCAAACAGCCACGGACGCCTTGAAAGCTCCAGCGCCGCATTGTAGCAGTCCGCCAGCCCCTCGGGGAATTTATGCTCGGGAGCAAGTCCGTAATCCACGGAAATTATTCGGCAGCCGGTTTCATTAGCAAGACGTCTGCAAACCTCGGTGTATGTTTCAACGCCACCGGTCACCCAGCCGCCGCCGTGATAGAACATTATCACCTTGTCGGAAAACTCATTTTCGGGACGGAATATCCTCACCCGAACCTCCCGTCCGCCGCAGTAAATGGTGTAATCCCAAAGCTTGTAAAACCCCTCCAGCAGTAGCCGAGAACGCATTACCCTAACCGCCGAACGGTGGAGCTTGTACAGCTTTTTTTCATTTATATTCGGAAATGCGGCAAGCAACAGCCGCCTTATCTTGCCAAGTGACATTTAATGATCCTTTCCAAAACTGCAAAACGCAGTCATTCAAGTTTCGGTAAGATTGCTGATAGTAGACAACAGCATCTCCATGTTGATAGGCTTGAGAAGATAACCCCTCGGACGCAGCTGCATTATCTCCGCAACCTTGCTCCGCTCCGAAACGCCCGTCAGAAAGCAGATGGGAATATCCGCAGTTTTCGGATTCAGCTTTATCTGACGGTAAACATCAGCCCCCGTCATTATGGGCATTTCATAATCAAGAATTATAACATCGACCTTCTTGGACTCAAGGAATTTTTCCACCAGAACGCCGTTAAGCATAGCGGTGACCTCGTATGTTTCCGAAAGAGCGGTCTTTAACATCTTAAGCACCGTTCTGTCATCGTCCACAACAAGGATATGCTTCCTTCCGTTTTCCTCGGACTGTTCCTTTGCAGCCTTTTCTTTCAGCTTTTCCAGCTTATTTCTGTCCAGAAAATCAATAATAGCCAGTGCCAGATTATCGGGCGAAACGGGACGCTTTATGTAAAGCTCCGCCAGCGTAGGATACATCCGCTGAAGCTTCATGCAGATCTCGGAGCGTCCGACTATCACAACAGGCGTATTTCCGCCGCTTTCGCCCGAACGAAGCTGTTCTGCACGGCTAAGTATCTCGCTGTTCTCCGACTCTGCGAATATGAGAAAAACATCGGGCTTAAACAGTTCAAAATGCCCGATAATGTCCCTCTGAATATCGGAGGTAGTCAGGCAGTCAAAATATTGCTCGGTATACTGAAAAAAGTCCTTTATAAACATAGAATTATCGCCGCTGACGAGAATTTTATATTTCATAATAATATGTCCTTTCCGATAAATATTTCGTGTCATAGTTTCCTACAATATATTTTACCTCATTTTATACAAAATGTCAATACGCAGATCAAAAGCCCGAAGCAAAGGGGCGTTTCCCTTGCCTCGGGCTTTACAGTCCATTATTTACACTAACACCTCATCGGGCATAACTCTTCCAAAAACAGAAGCCTCAAACCTGTCGATGGACAGCGGGTGGGAATACAAAAATCCCTGTGCAACATCGCAGCCTATGGATTTGAGAGCCGCCGCCTGTTCCTCGGTTTCAACGCCCTCGGCAACAACTGTCATATTCATATCATGCGCCATAGCAATGATGTGCTTGAGCAGAATAACGCTCTTTTCGGATTTTCCGATGCTTGCAACCAGCTTTCTGTCCAGCTTCAGCTCGTCATATTCAAGCTCGTGGAGCATGTACAAAGATGAATATCCGCTTCCGAAATCGTCCATTGAAAGCACAAAGCCATAGTCATGCAGACGGTGAAGTATCTCCGTTGCCGAAGCGTAATCATTGAATGCAATGGATTCGGTAGTTTCCAGCTCGATAAGGTTTGGCCAAACGTCATACTCCTGCATCATGGTGAAAACGCTGTCAACATAATTGGGGTCGGAGATATGCAGCCTTGACTGATTGACCGCAACAGTCACGGGAGTAAAGCCCGCATCTGCCCAGCTGCGCATATATTTGCAGACAGTTTCCAGCACGAACATATCAATGTCGATAATGAAGCCCGTCTTTTCCGCATACGGGATAAAATCATCGGGAACGACACGTCCGAGAACAGGGTGCATCCAACGGACAAGAGCCTCCGCAGAAACGCATTTGCCTGTTTTCATATCGAATTTCGGCTGTATCTCCACAATAAGCTCGTTGTTTTTAACAGCGTTGACAAGGTCATTTTCGATAATGTTGTTGCGCACAACGCTCTCATATACCTTGTCCGAATAGTGAACAACCTCAGTAATGCAGGACGGAATATCAAATGCCGTCTGCATAGCGGAACCCGCCTTGTTTATCACATCATTGATGTTCTCGCTGTTATCCCGTATCTGGTAAACGCCGCATGCAAATGTGACCTTCATATGACACTTATCCAGCGCCATCATATGTGACAGCTCGTCGAAATACACCTTAATGCGCTCAATTGCCTCACTGTAAGTCCCCTTCATATAAATGAGCATCTTATTGTCGCCTGCCGAAGCAAAATATTCTCCCTCGGAAAGCATTTTGCTTATATAGGAAGTGATCATCTCGGAAATATACTGCCTTACCTCGCTGCCGTAGGTATGGAAAAGATAGGAAAATCTTCTGATAGAAAAGGCAGCCAGCGAATAGCAGCCGTCCTTTTCGCTTTTGTCAACAATTTCCTTAAACCGATAGTAGGAAATAACGCTTTTGATAGTCGAATTATCCAGCAGCTTTTCCAGCTTTTGCCTATCGGACAGAATGCTTGCCGTGTCCCAATTATTCATGTAGTGTCCCCCTCGTTACTTGCAAATTCGGGTTATATCGCCTTATTTTGATAATAATATACCATAATTGTATTCTAGCACACTTTGTCGCTTTTGTCAACAAATTGTCTAAACAACAGTAAAAATTCTGTAAATTATTTATTAAATTTGCAAATAATCGAAAAGGTTACTTCTTCCCCTTATCCCCCACCATTGTCAGGGAAATACGCTTTCTCTTGACATCGACATCGAGGACAGTCACCTTCACGACATCGTTCACCTTCACCGCTTCAAGGGGGTGCTTGATAAATCTGTCGCAAATTCTGGAAATATGAACAAGTCCGTCCTCGTGAACACCAATATCCACAAAGCAGCCGAAATCAACGATATTGCGTACAGTTCCCATAAGCTCCATACCCGGCTTCAGGTCCTCGATGGTCATAACATCGCCGCTTCTCATCAGCGGAGGAGGCAGCTCGTCACGGGGATCTCTACCCGGCTTAACAAGCTCCTTTGCAATATCGGAAAGAGTGGGAACGCCCACGCCCGTTTTCTCGGAAATGCTCTTAAAGCCTATCTTTTCCGCCGCCGATGCTATCTCGGACGCCTTACCCTCGGTAATATCGCTGACGGTATAACCGCAAAGCTCCATCAGCTGCTGAGCCGCCTTGTAGCTTTCGGGGTGAACGGCGGTGTTGTCCAGCGGATTTTTTCCGTCACGGACACGGAGGAAGCCCGCACACTGCTCAAACGCCTTTGCGCCCAGCTTCGGTACCTTCATCAGCTGCTTTCTGTCGGTAAATCTGCCGTTTTCCTCACGGTATGCAACGATATTTTTCGCAACGGTGCTGTTAATTCCCGAAACATAGGAAAGCAGCGAGAAGGAGGCTGTGTTCAGGTCAACACCTACCGAGTTAACGCAGTCCTCCACAACTCCACCCAAAGCCTCGTCAAGACGTGCTTTCGGCATATCGTGCTGATACTGTCCGACGCCTATTGCCTTGGGGTCGATCTTTACAAGCTCCGCAAGAGGGTCCTGCAAACGTCTTGCAATGGAAACCGCACTTCTCAGGGAAACATCATACTCGGGAAACTCCTCCGCAGCCAGCTTTGAAGCGGAATAAACGGACGCTCCCGCCTCGGAAACCACCATATAGGACACCTTCTGCGGAATTTCCTTCAGCAGCTCGGCGGTGAAGCTTTCCGTTTCTCTGGACGCAGTTCCGTTTCCGATAGCAATAGCGGTAACGCCGTACTTCTTTATCATTCCCGAAATAATGCGCTTTCCGTCGGCAATGCCCTTTGCACTTCCCAAAGTAACGTGAATAACGCCCGTGTCAAGCACCTTTCCCGTTTCGTCCACAACAGCCACCTTGCAGCCCGTGCGGAATCCCGGGTCAAGTCCGATGGTCACAGCACCCTTAACGGGTGGCTGCATTATCAGCTGACGGAGATTTGACGCAAAAACCTTTATCGCCTGTTCCGCTGCATTTTCCGTCAACTCATTTCTTATCTCACGCTCAACGGACGGGCTTATAAGACGCTTCCAGCTGTCCTCGCAGGCAGCCTTCACAAGCTCTCCGCAGGGCGAACTGTTCTTCACGAATTCCGAATCGATAAGGTTCTCTCCCCCGTTGTCGGGCAGCGTTGCGGAAACCTTAAGCTTTTCCTCACGCTCACCTCTGTCCAGCGCAAGGATACGGTGGGGCGCAGCCTTTGACAGAGGGCTTTCAAAATCAAAGTAATTCTTGTAAACGCTGTTTTCGTCCTCGGGGTCAACAGCCTTTGAGGAAATGATACCGTTCTTTTTGTAAAGACCTCTGAGCCTTTTGCGCAGCTCCGCATTATCGGAGATCTGCTCGGCAATAATGTCGCAAGCCCCCGCAATTGCTTCCTCGGCAGACGCAACCCCCTTTTCCTCGGAGATGAACTTCTCCGCTTCCTTTTCGGGCTCGGTCTTGGGATTCTGCATAAGTATCAGCACAGCCAGAGGCTCCAAGCCTTTCTCCTTTGCGACAGACGCTCTTGTCTTTCTCTTGGGACGGAAGGGACGGTAAATGTCCTCCAGCTCCACCATTGCCGAAGCCTTTTCAATGTCGGCTTTAAGCTCGTCGGTAAGCTTGCCCTGCTGGTCGATAAGGGAGATTATCTCCTCTTTTCGTGCATTGAGATTCCGCAGATATGTAAGCCTTTCGCTTATTTCTCTTATCTTCTGGTCGTCCATGGAACCGTGAAATTCCTTACGGTATCTGGCGATAAAGGGGATAGTTTTTCCATCGTCGATAAAGCCAATAATGTTGTCCACATACTCCTGTTTTACCTTAAATTCGCTTGCAATGATTTCGTTTACAGTCATATTTTCTCTCCATTTTCATAAAATTCACCGCCGAGATCTCATCGGCGTCCGATAAAAATTATACCACATTTGCGAAAAAATTTCAAGCACATATTACTAAACACTCATTAATCACGGGAATCTCTCGGCGTAAAAAACCATATACGCAAGTTTTTTACGCCGATTTCTTCTCCGTGATTTAAATGGTGTTTAGCATAAGCGATAATTTGCAGGGAAAATCGCCCGATAAACTGTTGACAATTCATAAAATAATTGTTATAATAAAATTATATGAAAGGCGGAAATCACTCATGAACGACTGCGAATTTACCATTCTAATGCCCTGTCTGAACGAAGAAAAAACCGTCGCCTACTGCATTGAGGAGGCAAAACGGTTCATATCGGAAAACAGTATTTCCGCAGAAATTCTCATTGCCGACAACGGCAGCACCGACAGTTCCCCGAAAATCGCAGCCGAACACGGCGCAAGGGTGGTGACTGTCCCCGAAAAGGGCTACGGAAACGCACTTATCGGCGGCATCAAGGCGGCAAAAGGGAAATACATAATCATGGGCGACTGCGACAAAAGCTACGATTTTTACCGGCTGAGCGGCTTTGTGACAAAGCTCCGTGAAGGGTTCCCGCTGGTTATGGGAAACCGGTTTGCGGGCGGTATCGAGGAAGGCGCAATGCCCTTTTCCCACAAATATTTAGGAGTTCCGCTGCTGTCGCTTTTTGGGAGGATTCGCTTTAAGACGGACGTTTACGATTTTCACTGCGGCATAAGAGGGTTTGACCGCAAAGCCGCCCTTGCCCTGAACCTGAGCTGCGGAGGAATGGAGTTTGCCACGGAAATTATCGCAAAATTTGCCCTATCGGGTGTAGGCATAGCGCAGATACCCGTCCCCCTGAGAAAAGACGGAAGAAACGGAAAGTCCCATCTCAGGAGCATTCCCGACGGACTTCGGCATCTCAGATTTATACTTTTTTATGATAGATTTACAATATAAGTGCAACACCTAAAAAAATAATGACACAAAAAGCAACTCGTGTTATAATGGGAGTAACCACACAACCATAAACAGGAGGAGCAATATGTGTCATTACACCCATTTTACCACAGAAGAACGA
>JAGAJN010000038.1 GCA_017828975.1 Oscillospiraceae bacterium
GTCCATATTGCCCTCCTGCTAATTTACTCCATTAGATCTTTTTAGTGTCTCATTTACTCCATTGGAGTTGGTTAGATGCTTAAGGTTATTTTAGCATTTGGACGATGATTCATTCAAGGCGGGGTGGGGTTTGACGGTTACATATTAAGCAATGTTCCACTGGAACATCAAGAATGAATTAACAACATACAAACATACAGAAACACCGTTGTCCCAATCGGAACAGCGGTGTTTTTATATGCTTGTGCGATAAAGCTCAGCCCCAATCCTCCATAGTAAGAAACTTCCGTATATTGCAGTGCTTAATCCCATTCCTGCTCATTTCAAGCTCATCCATTGACACAACATACTTTGGAAAATTATCGGGTATCTGCTCCAAAACGCTGAATTCACGTTCAATGGTTTCGGGGGAGGCGAGAATGTATGTTACCTGAACATACAGCTTGTTATTCTGCTTGCGGCAAACGAAGTCGATCTCCTTGTCACCAATCCTGCCGACAGTAACTTTGTACCCACGTCGGAGCAGCTCCATATAAACGATATTTTCAAGGATAAGGTTTATATCACGGGCGTTGCCTCCGAAGACGGCTTCTCTCACGCCGTGATCGGACATATAGTATTTTTCGTTTACCGAAAGTATCTGCTTGCCTGCTAAATCTTCACGCTTGACCTGATAGAACAGGTATGCGTCCAGACAGTATTTTATATAGTTAAGAACCGTTTCGGCGGCAACTGTGCGGTTCTCGCTTTTGAAAAACTTTGAAATTGAAGTTGCCGAGAAAGTTGTGCCGATGTTTGCAGTCACATAGGATATAATCTTTTCAAGCAGATCAACATCTCTTACGGTATTCCGCTTTACAATATCTTTCAGCACAACGGAATTGTAGAGATCTTCCAGATACAGACGGCTTGGTTCATCTTCGTAATTCAGATTGCTGAGATATGGCATACCGCCTGCGACGAGATATTTGTTGAAGCACTCAGCATCGGAAGTCTGAGGATATACAGACAGATAAAGCTCCTTGAATTCCGCAAATGAGAACGGATAAATGACAAATTCAACGTACCGTCCGCCCAGATATGTGGCAAGCTCGCCCGAAAGCAGCTTTGCATTTGAGCCTGTGATGTAGATGTCACAGTCCAGATCAACACGTAGAGAGTTTATGCACTTTTCCCACGATTTTACTTCCTGTATTTCATCAAAGAACAGATAAACCTTACCGTCAATTTTTTCAGCCAGCCGAATAACTTCATCGTGAAGAGCTTTTGCATTGCAAAGATGCTCAAAGCCCATTTTTTCAAAATTGAAAGAAATAAACTGCTGCTTCTGCACGCCCTGTGCGACAAGTTCCTCTTGTATAAGCTGCAGCATTACTGATTTTCCGCTTCTGCGAAAGCCAGTCATTACCTTTATAAGCTCCTTGCCGATAAAAGGACGGATACGGCTCATATACATTTCTCGTTTTATCATAGGAATGCCTCCCGATAATTTTTATGTGTTAATAGTATTATACCACAGTTATAACTTATAATCAAGAGCTATATAATATTTTTATCAGTTATAACTTATAAAAATGTTATAATGAATCGGTTACAGAAAAGACAATGCTTTGTTATCTTTGAATTGTGATCTCAGTAAATAAATAAGATTTTCGCTTGATATTTATCTAATGATATGATAGAATATAGTAAGTATCACTAAGAGGATAGGGGTGATTAAGCATGACAATGCAGATACGTGATTCAATATCCTATTTAGGGAAAGATTATTTTTTCAGCGATGTGGAGAATGAGGATCAGATGCCCCAAATCACTGATTACGGAATTATCCCCGAGAAGTTTTCATCAGCTTGCTGGCGTGGATATTTCTTGAAATACGAAATATCTGCCCATATTGCTGTATCGGATATTATGCTTAAATCGAAGGACAATAATTATCCTGTAATAAACAATGTTTCAGCAGTTCCATACAACAAACATCCTTATGAAGGTTTCATATATACATATCAAAATGTTAATCTTACTTTCCATTATACGGGTAAAATGCTTATTTGCAGAAATGATAGGGAAGAAGTTTGTATTACACGGATCGTTGACCGGCTTTTTGAAGAAACAGAAAACCAGATAAAAGATTTCAGTTTGTTTTTTCGACGTAACCGTAATGTTAATATTCAGTTCTATTCGGAAGTGCTTGAACTTGAATTTTTTGAGGGCAAACTTATTAATGTCAGGGATATGTCGGAACAAAGTGAACTGCTCAGACAGCTAATTCTGAAAAATCCTATAACAGGATCCCTAAAGCCGTCACAAAAGGAAAGATTATCCGATGATATACTTCTGACGGTTTTCGGGGATTATGAATGGTGGATGCATAGAGAGATAACTGCCGATATGAAGCAGGCTGAGTCTGATCTCAGAAGAATTGTAAAATAGAAAAATAGGGCATAAATCAAAAACGAAATCAGAGAAAGCGGCGGTCAGTACAAAGACCGCCACTTCCATTTTTTCAAATCCGAAGATTTGCAGTTCTGTCCGAATCAATGAATCAGCGTCGGTGAAATTTCAAACAGATAATTTTTCATCACACTGCGGAAATACTTGAATTCCTCCTGCATGTCCTCAATGTCTTTCTGATAAACAGAACCTGTGGAATTTGCGACGGCAGCGATCTGATTGAGATTATTGCCGATGGAAAGAAATGCATTTTTCATCGACATAAGCTCTTTGAGTTCGTAATACTTGATTTCTCCCTTGACTGACATTCTGCGGATGTAAGTTCCGTTTCGGAGTCTGGCAGCCGTTGCTTTTTTGCAGATAGTTTCCCACTCTTCGGGTGAATAGTAGATCACTATCGCCTTATTGCCCTTTCTTGTTGGCATAGTTGTATCATCTCCTGTCTGATATTTGGGTTTTAGGGATCAATCCCTAAGAATGCCGTCCCTGCGTGGGCGGCAGGCAAAAGTCATATGACTTTTCAACGCTTGCGGGTATCTTCCTTTTATCCGCCGCCCATCGGATAGCTGCCCAGAGGGCTTATTGTAAATCTATTGCATTCAATAGGTTTACGGCTTTCTATTTCGATGTTGGCGGCGGTGATTGATATGGTCTGAACGAAAGTGGGGCAGCAGAAGCGCAGCTCCGAACAGACGGTTGAACTGCATTTCTGAAAAATCAGCTTTCGGCAGAAATATCATTTTTGCAATTTCATAAGTCAGACGAGTATGTAAATCTAATTTTCCGAAAAATTCGTTTTTTAGTTTTTCAGATTTATCATAGCTGCGGATTTTGATTTTCGGGAATTTACTCTTTCGCGATTTTTTCAATACTGAGATTTCAGAAATTTAATTCGAACAATTTATGCGGATAAAATTAATCAGCAGATCGTAAATATTGAAAATAATGAAGTCGGCTGAAATGCGATGTATTAATTTCCCGAAAGTCAGCCGGCTTCACAAATCTGATTTTTGCAGATTGCTGTTACTGTGATTTTTTCGATCCGACGATTTTGTCATCAAGCTCCTGCAGTCAGCGGCATTCCTGTATGAGTCGTAAAGCCTGTGAAAAGTGAAATGTTACAAGTATAGGCTGCGTTGTACAGAGCGGTGCAGATATATTTGTCGGGACACTGAATTTTACCTTCGAGCTTTGAGATGTTGTCGATAACGTAAAGGATATGTTCATCGGTCAGCTTCAAAAACGTGCTCTTTGCAGTTTCGTCAGGAACAGCCTTTCCTCCGATTAGAACCTGACGATCTCCGCAAATAACGTCAACCATAATATTTCTCATTTCGGTAATCATATCAGCTATGGAAGAATTGTTCCCGGTGATAATGTCATAGCTGATATTTTCATTGACGATAGCTGTCGCATCATCTCGATCGCGTCCGCTGACAGATTGATATGATTGATAGTCAGTATTACTAATATCAGTCTTGATTATATTATTCTTGATTGCTTCGGAATTATCGGGTTCAAGAACACGGTTTTCCTCTGCACAAGAAACAGGAATTTCCGTGTTCTGTAATTCGGATATGCCGTTATCCTGAATACGGCTTTCTTCGTCCCTTGAATTTTTGTTGTCGGAGTCATCGGGGCCGGGAGCATCATCATCGGGATCTTCGTCAATAATAAAGTTCTTCACATAAATGATAGAGGGCTTGCCCAGACCTCTTCTCTTGCGGGTGATAAGACCTATGCCGTTTACATCGTCCAGCTCCTTGAAGAGTTTGGAGGCCTTTTCACTGCAGCAGTTGAGAGTAGCGGCGGCTTCTTCAACGGTATAGATGATATACACTCTGTTGTCCTCGTCAAACCACTCGTTCTGACGGGACAGGCTCATTCTGTCAAGCAGCAGGGCATAGAGCATCTTCGCATCATTGGACAGCTTTGCAAAGGCAGGGTAGGTGAACAGTACCCAAGGTACTCTCACAAAGTTAAAGGTTTCGGTCTGATTTCCATAGTAATATTCAAACATTTTTCTTCCTCCTATTCATTGGAGGAGAGCTTTTATCAAAAGAATTTTTGGGGCTTATTCCGGGGCTTATGAATAGTTTTAATCCGTCCGGGATATTAAAGATAGGCTGGGAAATGACGTATTTAAGCCAGAATTTAAGAACGGAAACATATTACAAGTTATCCGTAAAGTTCTCAAAGCGATAATTGCTTCCCTTACAAATGGCGTAGTTACATTGTTTTGGGTGAGTATATCATCTGTTTGGTCAACTTTTGGGCAACTCATAAAGACCATTTTAACCGCTATGTTCTCGCATAGCGGTTATTTTTGTATTCTGTAACTTTTAATCAGCTGATGTGCTGTTGTTTCCAGTCAGCGTCTGCTCAATGGAAGCGGCGATATTGCGTTTCATACCCTCAAGCACATCGACGTAGATGTTGGCGGTAACATTGATGTCGCAGTGCCCCAGGTGATCGCATATCGCTTTAAGCTCAACACCGTTATTCAGAAGCATTGTAGCATTGCAGTGACGGAGCTTGTGCAGGGTCATATGTGAAAATTCCGTGCCTTTGGTAAGACGCTTTAATGAGGTGAGTACAGAGCCTCTGCCCCTGTAATTGCCATTCTCAGACGGAAAGACCATTTCGGGGTGAGCATAACCGGCTCCCAATGCCTGCTTCATCTGATCCACATACATCTGCTGTTCTTTTATACTAATCTTCAACCAAACTATGGACAAATTCCCAAAAATTTGATATACTAAAAAAGGGTGATAGAAATGTCAAAAAAGTATATCATAAGTGTTGAAGAAGCGGAAGAAATAAGAGCATATCGAGAGATCGTAAACGATAAATATCTTGACCGAAGATTATATGCAGTGCAGCTTCTTGGAGAAGGAATGAAGCCAAAGGATATAGCAGAAAAACTAGATGCGGACAAAAGGCAAATAAGCAGATGGGCAGCACAATTCTGCAACGGCGGAGGAATAAAAGGACTTATTCCAAAAGTGGGCGGAAGAATTCGTGAAAATATGAGTTTTGAAGAAGAAGCGATCCTTTTAGAGCAATTTAAAGCTAAAGCGGAAAAGGGTCAGCTTGTTGGAACCGGTGAAATAAAAGAAGCATATGACAAGGCTATAGGACATAAATCAGGTTCCGGTCAGATATATCGTGTTCTTCACCGTCACGGTTGGCGCAAAGTAATGCCAAGAAGCAAACATCCGCAGAAAGCAAGCGATGAGGCGATAGAAGCCTCAAAAAAATTAAAGCAAAAGTAGAGAGCAACTTTAATAGTTTAAATCGTGACAAATACGATGGAGTACGTCTTATGTTTCAAGACGAAGCAGGTTTTGGAAGGATAAACAAGCCGAAATACTGCCGGTGTGAAAAGGGTACAAGACCGTTTGTGCCTTGTCATCATATTCGTGAATACAGATATGTTTACGGAGCAGTTGAACCGCTTACGGGGGAGAACTGTTTTGTTGTTATGCCCTATTGCAATACAGATTGTATGAATATGTTTTTGGAAGATTTATCAAATACATTTCCAAGAGATAAAATCATATTGGCGTGCGATGGAGCAGCGTGGCATAAATCGAAAACATTAAAAATTCCCGAAAATATTGAACTGATTTCTATTCCGCCATATACTCCCGAGATGAATCCAATTGAGCAGATATGGAAAGAGATCAGAAAACTTTGTTTTAAAAATGAAGTCTTTCAAACACTTCAAAAGGTCGTTGACAGACTGTGTGATTCTATATGCTCATTGTCTAAAGAAACTATCAAAAGCATTACAGGAAGAGATTGAATTTTATCCTGTTTTTAAATGGTGTTTAGTATTAGAATTTGGAATATTGATATGTCGTTTCCCAGGCTCTGTTTTTGACAGGGCTTGGGTTTTTGTGTTCTTTTTCGGGATTTTTTATGGCTTTGATTACTATTTATGGACTTTTGTAGGTTTCACAATAAAATTGTGCAAAACAACAATACGCAAATTGAAAATGCTTATAGGGAATGATACACTTACACATGTAACTTTCAGATAACAAGGAGTGAAAGAAAACGTATAGTCTAGGATTTGCTGACAATGGCTTGATTTGATAAATTGCTCTTTTCAATGCTTTGACCTGATGAAGTAAAAAAATTCATAATTACCGCTTTTTATATTCATACATATGAGGTATAATTTAATTGTATTTAGATACGCAAAAATGACTGTTGTTCATTTTTAAAACTTAGGGTTTAGCAAGAGGATTAATGAAAATGGTGAAATTGGTGATCTTTGATCTTGACGGTACGCTTGTTAATTCCATCGACGATCTTGCCGATGCTGCCAATGCCGCTTTGATCGAAAATGGATTTCCCACAAGAAGTACAGATGAGATAAGGCAATTTGTGGGGAATGGTGCTGCTGAGCTTTTGCGTAGGGCACTGCCAGAGGGAGAGTATAATGCCAAGACCGCAGCAAAAATGCGTAGCAGCTTTGATTTGGCATACAGAAAGGGTTTTGCAGTTAAAACGAAGCCGTATAAGGAAATTCCCGAGCTTCTTGACGAACTGAAACACAGGGGAGTTCTTCTGGCGGTTGCGTCCAATAAGCCTGACGAATTTACTAAGGCTATCGTTTCACATTTTTTCGGAGATATATTTGACGCTGTTCAGGGGCAGACGGACACTATTCCGAAAAAACCGGATCCCACCGTGGCTCTGGAGATAATGAGAAAGCTGAATATTCCGAAGGAATTTACGGCATTTGCGGGAGATTCTGATGTAGATATTCATACTGCTGCTAATTCAGGGGTAGTTTCTATTGGGTGCAGTTGGGGATTTCGTTCCGTTGAAACGCTCAGGGAAGCAGGGGCAGATTATATTATCAACAGTCCGTCGGAAATGGCGGAGCTGAATATTTTTCCTGTTTCGGGGGTAAAATAATTATAAATGGATAGAGCATTGGCGGTATCTTTTTTAATGCTCTGCTCTGAAATCGAAAGGAAAGTTTTGCTATGCTGAATATTAACGAGAAATATGTGACAGAGGAATATAACGACGAAGGAGAGCTCATTAAATTTGAGGTAAACTGTCCCGATGATTATAACTTTGCATACGATATTATCGACGAAATAGGCAGGCAGACGCCAGACAAAAACGCTATTATCTGGGTCGGAAATGACGGAAGCGAGAAGATATTTACCTATTCCGACCTTGCGAGAGAGTCGAACAAGGCTGCAAATATGTTTCTGGCTCACGGTGTCAAAAAGGGTGACAAGGTCATCTGTGTGCTGAAAAGACATTATCAGTTCTGGATAATCACATGCGCACTGTGCAAGATAGGTGCGGTGATAATCCCTGCCACAAATCAGCTGAAAAAGAAGGATTATGTTTACCGTTTCAATGCTGCCGAGGTGGATTATATCGTTGCCACTGCAGACGGTGATGTTACAGATAATGTGGAGCTTGCGCTGAATGATTACAAGCTTCCCGGCGAGAAATTTATCGTTAACGGCAATAAGGACGGCTGGCTGAATTTTGACGATGAGTGCGCTAAATATCCCGACACTCTTGAGCGTATATATGGCAGCGCTTATGATGATATGCTGCTGTATTTCACCTCGGGCACGACAGCATATCCCAAGATGGTAGTTCACAATCAGACATATACTCTGGCGCACATTATTACCGCAAAGCATTGGCATCACCTGGACGATCACAGCCTGCACCTTACCGTTTCCGAAACGGGCTGGGCGAAGTGTATGTGGGGCAAGATGTACGGTCAGCTTATAATGGAATCCTGCCTCTTCATCTATGATTTCGACCGTTTCAATGCTCATGATCTGCTTGTAAAGCTGGAAAATTACAAGGTAAATTCCTTCTGCGCTCCTCCGACTATTTACAGATTTCTCGTTAAAGAGGGCATTGAGAACTATGATTTTTCCTGCCTTGAATACGCAACTACTGCGGGCGAAGCACTTAATTTCGAGGTTTACAAGAGATTCCTTGATTATACGGGCATAAAGCTGATGGAAGGCTTCGGTCAGACGGAAACAGTTCTGTTGGTGGGAAATCTTTTCGGCGCTAAGACAAAGCCCGGTTCTATGGGACGTCCCGTGCCGCTGTTTGACATTGAGCTTATCAATGAGGAAGGCAAGCCTTGTGAGGTGGGTGAAGCGGGTGAGATATGCGTTAAGATGAACGGCAAGCACCCCATCGGTGTTTTCGACAGATATTACAACGACCCCGAGGCGACTGCCACTGCATTCAGGGACGGTTATTATCACACCTGCGACACTGCTTACAAGGACGAGGACGGCTTCTTTTGGTATGTAGGACGTACCGACGATGTTATCAAATCTTCGGGATACAGGATAAGTCCTTTCGAGATAGAAAGCGTTCTTATGGAACACCCTGCCGTTCTGGAATGTGCGGTAACGGGCGTTAAGGACGAGATCAGAGGAATTGCCGTAAAGGCGACCATAATCCTTACCTCCGAATACAAAAACAAGGCTGACGATGCCCTTAAAAAGGACATTCAGGAATATGTTAAAAAGAACACAGCACCCTATAAATATCCCAGAGTGATCGAGTTTGTTGATGAGCTTCCGAAAACTATCAGCGGAAAGATCAGACGAGTTGAGATCCGTAAAAAGGACAATGCCGACAAGTAAGCTTTGGGCGCTGCTTGGTAAAATTATGCAACAGCCGCCGATTTTGTTCGGCGGCTGTTTTCGGAGTGAATGACAATGAAAAAGGCATCAAGGATAGCATTTGTGGGATTTGAATTTCTTTGCTGGTCGTTCATCGGCTGGCTTTATGAAATAACGCTGACCTTTATCGCATACAGCAGATATGAGGACAGGGGAATGCTGCATCTGCCTTTCTGTCCGATATATGGCTTCTGCGGACTGATCGTGCTGCTCACTTTAGGCAGGATAGAAAACAAGGCTTTGTTTTTCGCCGTAAGCACGGTAATGATAACGGTCATAGAATACGCTGTTTCCTACATACTTGACAAATGCTTTAACCTATGGCTTTGGGACTATTTCGGCTGGAAATTTAATCTGAACGGGCGTGTGGCTTTGGGCAGCAGCCTTATTTTCGGAGCATTGTCGCTGCTGATGATAAAGGTACTGCACCCTTGCGCCGACAAAATTTATGCAAAGCTGCCTGAATGGGCGGCATTTGCTGTTGGTATTTTATCGGTCGGGCTGCTGCTCGGTGATTTTTTGATTATCGTACTTAAATGAGCGTATTGGGGGGACATCTTATGTTTTACGAACAGCTTATAAAGCTTTGCGCCAGAAGCGGGATAAACCCATTTCTGCTAATGCGGCATCTGAACGTGAATACAGATTGTCTGCGGCGGTGGGAAAAGGGCGGACCTGTTAATTCCGATGTGCTGCTGAAGCTTTCGGAATTTTTCGGCGTATCGGTGGATTACCTTCTGAAGGGTGACAGGGGAGAAAAGGGTTTCAAGCTGAGTGACCGTGAGAAGGAGTTTATTCTGAAATTCCGTATGCTGAACACAATGGACAAGGGGCGTGTTCTTGAACGTATGGAGGTTTTCATCGAGAATGAGCGTGAAAGCCTTGATGAACGGAATACCCGTACTAAACTGATTACCGAGAAAACCGATGAAACTGCCAATTCGGATGATGTTAAGCTGACGGAGGACGACTGATGAGCAATATGAAGGTAATGAACCTGCTTGTGATATACAGCAGCGACTGCAAGGAGATACTGATGTGCCGCCGCAGAAAGGACCCATACAAGGGACTTCTCAATTTCACGGGCGGAAAGGTAAAGGACGGGGAAAGCAACATTGACGCAGCCTATCGTGAGCTTTCCGAGGAAACCTCCATAACCGATAAGGACGTTTCGCTTGTGCATTTTATGGATATGGTATATTATACCTACGATTGCAGGCTGGAGGTTTTTGTGGGACGGTTGAATAAGGCTGTCAATGTCAGCGGCAGCGAAAATGAACTTCTGTGGCTGTCTGCCGACGGAGATTTTTCCGATACAAAGAAATTTGCGGGAGAATGGAATATCCCGCATATTATCGAGATGATAAGAGATGACCCGAGTGTAATTGAATTGTAAAAAACGCATTTCACCGTGATGATGAAATGCGTTTTTTCATAAGCTTCTGAGCAGTTTTACTTTGCAAAGCATTGGTAAAGGAAGAATACTTCGGTAAAGGTTGTGATAATCCTCATAGGTGACTGTGCAGCCGTTTGTAAGTATCTCCATATGCACGCCGAACAGATCAACTTCAAAGGGCATAACGCTCATACCGCTGCGGAGATAGAAGCTCTTTCTGCGTGTACGTTCTTCGGGACAGTTATGCGGGTCAAGAGTGCTTTCAATTTCAAGGAAAAAGCGTTTGTCGGCATATTGTTCTTTCAAAAGCTGCAAAGCCTTGCTGCCTGTGCCCTTGCCTCGTCCTTCGGGGGATATTGCAAAATAGTCCAGCAGGACTAAATCCTCATATAAAACGGTTATGGCAAGTCCTAAAAAATCGCCGTTATCGCTTTCAAGGCAGAGCATTTCACTTTTGCCTATTTTGCACAGCTTTTTTATCATCGCAAACGGTTTTCGTTCCGCTTTCGGAAATGCTTCAAGATACAGTTTTTCTATGTCTGACAGCTGTTTAATGCTGTCCGCTTTTACAATTTTCATATTAGATCCTTTCGCAATATAAAGTGCATAGCTGTAATTTTTCGGAAAAATCGGGCATAAAATAATACTGACCTCTGCAAACACTATTGTATTGGAGTGAGTATTGTGACCGAAAAGCCACAGGGGGAGCAGCGCAGCAGAAGCGTTATCCTCGGCGAGTACATTCTGGAAAACAAATCTACTGTTCGGGCGGCGGCAAAACAGTTTGGAATAAGCAAAAGCACGGTACATAAAGATATTACCCAGCGCCTGCCGATAGATAATCCTCAGCTTTATCCGTCGGTAAAGCATATTCTGGAGATCAACAAGCAGGAACGGCATATCAGAGGAGGAATGGCAACTAAGCATAAATATGAGGAGGAAAAACTCAGAAAACAATAACAGCTAAAAGCAAACCGAACTCTGCATTTTTCGCAGAATTCGGTTTGTTTGACTTTTAGTCAGTAATGGATTATCAGCCCATCTTAGACATATAATCGTCTTTGATCTTCTGCAGACGGATAGCGTCTTCCTTACGCTGCTGACGGCAGTTTTCCTGGATCTGACGGGTCTCCTCGATACCGTTGACAATGGTCTGCCATGTCTTTTCGAGGGTTTCCACCTTTATGGAGCTGCCCGAAGCAAGCTGTGTGGTCAGCTTTGTCTGATATACGGTGTTTTCCGCATTCTTCAGGAGCAGTTCATTTGTCTTGGCATCAAGAGCGCTCATGCCCTCTGCCATAACTCTCTGACGCTTCAGCATTACAGCTTGTGCAAGGGACTGCTTGAATACAGGCATTGTGATGATAAATGCGGAGTTTATCTTTCTGATAAGGTTCAGGTTGGAATACTGCATTGCTTTGAGCATAGGAACAGTCTGCATTGCAACGTTTTCCGCAATTTTCAGGTCCATAACTCTCTGCTCAAGAATATCCTTAACGTGGATAAGATTGTCGAGGTCCATCTGAGATGTTCCAGTGGGGTCAGCAGCAGCCTTCTGGCGGTATTCTTCAATGTACTGGTCAAGCTCAACGCAAGCCTGTTCGCCTGCCATAATGTATTTCAGAAGCTCCTGATAATAGTTGATGTTAGCGTTGAACATTGTTTCCAGCTTAACGTTGGACTGCTCAATTTCGTTCTCATACTTTTTCAGAGCAACGTAGATCTTGTCAACGTCCTCACCCATAGTATGATACTTTTCGAGGATCTTTTCCAGCTGCTTCTTAGCATTGGAGAAAAGCTTCATTAAGCCTGTTTCGGACTTGGGGTCAAGCTCAGTCGCATCGAAGCGGTCCATTACCTTGGAAAGAGCGGTAAGCAGTTCGCCGGAATCATTTACCTGTGCAATGCTGAGAGAGTTCAGCACCTGGTCGGAAGCCTTGGAAATTTCCTCGGCGACTTCGTTACCGAATTTAACGAGAGAGTTGGGGTTATTTACATCGATCTGGCTTACAAGCTTGTCGATCTCGGGGCTGCGGGCAAGCTCGGTCTTGATCTCTTCGGTCTTTGCGACCATGGAGAACTGAGACTCCTCTACGGGCTGAATGTTCATCTGAGGGGCGGGAGCTGCCTCAACTGCGGTGGTTTCCACCATTTCCTGTGCTTTTTCTGCGGAGGGTTTGAACTGTAATGGCATAATACTAACGACCTTTCTTTCTGAATTTATTGAATAATCCGCCGCCCTTTGCGCTTGCTGCATCGGGAAGCTTGAATTTCGGGATACGCAGGTCATACTTGAAATCGTTCATGGTGTAGCTTTCAAAAGCATTCATATCAATGTACGATTCAAGGTTGCGGTAACCTGTGGGGGTGTAAATAAGAATGTCAAATCCCAACGAGTTTATCAGCAGAAGCTGAGTACATTCCACCTCGCTGAAGGTGTCCTCTATATTGTCGATAATTATGAACTTGGGGATAGCTTTCGTGAAATCATAAAGCTGCAGCAGACGAAGCAAAGCTCTGTCGAAATTCGTTCCGACGTACAGTACAAGCGGAGCAACTATCTGCGGGTCAACCTTGAGATAGCCGCTGTCGATGACCTCCTGAATTTTCTCGAAGATAAGGTATTGCAGATCGTCGGAGAGAAAGCCGTATTTATTGAGTGGCGAGGACTTCAGCTTGCGAATATCTACCGTTGTACCGTTATAGAATGGGCGGTAGGGTGCAAGAGTGGCATTTGTCAGGTGACGGACCGAGGGGGCTTTCGTTGTTATTATTGTATTCGGCGAAAGCTTGGAGCGGACATCGTCCCAGTATTTGTTGGCATTTCCGTCGGGAACACCGCTTATTTTTGCGAAAATATTCGGGATAATAACACGGTCGTTGTCCGCACGGAAGCCTGAACGATACTTAGCCTCCTGATGCCAGAGAATATCTATTTCCTCATATGTGGTTTTGAGTGTCATAGAGGTAAGCTTTGAGAACTGGAAATCACGGAAGAAAACCGAATCGTTGTATAGCATAGTATCCAGCTCACGCTCGGCATTATATGCAACCGTTGCTATCTTTGCCTTAACTGGCTTGGTAGGGAACGGCTCGACAGCCATAGAATTAGGCAGCTCGAATATCTGCATTTTATGTCCCGCATTTGCGTTTGCAACCATATCGTAGCAGGATTTATCGGGATTGATATACACAACGTCCATACCCGCTCTTGAAGCAAAATGAAGGAACATCAGCTCTGTCAGGGTGATATTGCCATAGTAGAATATTATCGGAATTTCCGAGGACATACGATAAGCATCGGAAGAAACGCAGAGCATAAACCAGGAAATAAGCTTTACTCCGTGAACAAAGACTGTTTCGGGGGAAGAAGCATTCATCAACTTCATTTCCTCGATAAATGCGTATCGGACGATAGGCGTTCTTTCGGGCTTGTTCTTTATCTCGATCTTCATCGCCAGCATATCTATCATGCTTTCCACGTCCAGCGAGCCGTCACGGGGAATATCCGCAAAAATCTTTACCTGCTCGCTGTCGGGATTTTTGAAGCCGTTGGAAACGAAGAGCATCAGCTTATCGGACTTTGAGAGATTGTTTTTCATTTCGTAGAGGATATTTGTGTAAATGTCCTTTTCGTTATATCCGATCATTGCTGCGGAATAAACGGGGGTAAGCTCCGACTTATTGAAATGATTTCCCCGTGAGGATATTCTCTGAAAATGTGATTCGATTATATCCTCGGGCAGCTTATCAACAGAGGTCGTAATGTTCTGAACATTCCTTGTCACCTGAGGGGTGAAGGTTTCGTACATTTTCTTGATAAGCTCTATATTTTTCGGGTCTATTTTGCTGAATTTCAGCTCAAATTTTTCGTGAAGATTTCCCATTGTTGTTTCGGAAAATACGCCCGAAGGGTCAGCCTCGGCATATGCGCCGTTGTCGGAGAAGCTGAACATTGTCACCTTTAATCCCAGTCTGCTGAGAAGATAGAGATAGTAAATGTCGTATTTTGACACTTCATCATTTATGTAAAGCACGCTGTTTACAGGCTTTTCGGAATATCTGGCAAGCCAGCATATCAGCTTTACATAAGTATTCTTGAAGGCAGACTGTGATACCGAACGGGCGGCAGCGTCCCTGATCACCGCATAAACGGTATCTGCTGCGTCCTTTGTCTGCAGTCCCTTGATATAATGGTCAAGCTTGACCAAGCCCCGCTGAGAAAGGGTGAGCATATCCTCCAGGACCTCATCGGAGTTTACCGAGGTACGGTTAAAGTTTACAGCGGTCATCAGCTTTGACAGCTCATTCTGCGACGGATTGGGGATAGGAGCGGTAATGCACACACCGTTTGCAGCAGCATCTGTATACAGCTTTGACAGCATACGGCTCATTTCCGTTTTATCGTTATATCCCACATATCTCTGAAAATTGGAATTCCTGACCGGCTGGCGGTCGGGATGAACCAGATTAAGCAAAAAATTTCACCACCAAATTGTAAAAAATATTTACTTAATACCATTATACTATACATAATATACTATGTCAAGATTTTTTGATAAATTTTATCTGCGATTTCTTTAAAAATCGGTCCTGCCGTTGCATTTCCCGTGTAACCGTCCTCAACAAGTACGGTAACAGCGTATTTCGGACAGTCTGCCGGGAAAAATCCCGTGAACCAGCAGTTGAGAAGCTCAGCGCCCCGGTCGTCAAACCGTCCTGTTTGGGCGGTGGAGGTTTTTCCGCCTGCCGTGACCTTTTCGGGGACTGCCATAGAGTTCTCCTTATAGACCGTGTCTATCATAAATTCCTTTAGCTTTGCCGAGATTTCCGCAGAACAGGCTATTGAGTACACGGGAGCCTTTTCCTTTGGCATATATCGGTCAATATCCTCGGTAGTTCCTCTGACAATTAGGGGACGGGGAGCATTTCCGCCGTTTGCAATTGCTGATGTCATAACCGCTATCTGAACGGGCGTTGCAGTCAGATAGCCCTGACCGAAAGAAAAATTTGCTTTTTCGGCGGGAACGGACAGCTGCTTTACCGTCGGCAGGCAGCCCTTTTCGCTGTATATGCCTCGGCAGAGATATGCGCCGTTTCCAAAGCCAAAACCTCTGGCGGTATCCAGAAGCTTTTCGGGTGAAATATAGCTTGCAAGCTCGATGAAATAGGTGTTGCAGGATTCCACAACGGCATTTTTCATGGACAGATCGCCGTGTCCGCCCCATTTGTGGCAGTTGAAAATCTGACCGCTAATGTCCGATGAGCCTGTGCAGTTAAAGGTAAATTCCTCATCAAAGCCCGAAGAAAGTGCTGCCGAGCAGGTCACCAGCTTGAATATGGAACCGACACAATAGGGCATAAGCGCACGGTTTACAAAGGGAGCGTCTGTGCGGTCAAGGTAGTTTTCGGGGGCGGTGGGGTCGAAGTCGGGGAAGCTTGCCATTGCCTTTATCTCGCCGCTGTAAACGTCCATTACCACAATTGCGCCTTTGCCTATGTTTTTGCCTGCGTCCTCGCAGATACGCTGAATATCTGCATCAATAGTTGTCACGATACCCGCTCTGACCTCTTCGGAGGGGTGTATTTCATATTTCCCGCCGGTCAGAACATCTCCCAAAGCCGAAGCTTCATATGTCACCGAGCCGTATGAACGGTGGGAGCGGATAAACTCGTTATATCCCTTTTCAATGCCGCAGACGCCCTGTCCGTCGCTTTCGTAGCCTATCACGTGAACGGCGGCCTGTTCTGGCGTGCTTCTGACCGTCCCTGTGAACAGGCAGACATTTTCGCATTCGGGACAGTCTGCGGACACCTCTGCCATAAACGGTACGGCTGAAGAAGCGTTACTGAGAAACTTCGATTTGTCGGCTGCATAGGGGAGTACGGACACAACTGCGTTTCCGTCGGGGTTTACAACGGCGTAATACTTCTTTTCGGCATTGTTCAGAAGCTGCCCGTTGCAGTCGTAAACGGACGCATAGCTTTTTTCTGTGCGAATGGTGCAGCTGTTGTAGCTGCGGGTGCGCCTTTGCATATCTTCATCGGTGATTATCAGGGCAATTTTCATATAAATAAGGGAAAATCCCAAAGCAAAGGCTACTACAAGAGCAAGCAATCTGTTCAGCATTTTTACACGACCTTTCGGGAATATTATTGACGGAATTTCCCGTAAAATTCACCGAAAGCAAAAACGGCATAACCGACTGTTAATAGCCGATTATGCCTTGAAAGCTTACCAATATTTTATCAGAGCGCAATACCGTTCTTTATCTTAGCCGATGTAAGAGTATTCTTCATAAGCATTGCAATAGTCATAGGGCCAACGCCGCCGGGAACGGGTGTGATGTAGCCCGCCTTTTCAAAGCAAGCGGCATAGTCAACGTCACCGCAAAGCTTGCCGTTTTCCAGACGGTTCATTCCAACGTCAATAACTACTGCACCCTCCTTGACCATATCGGGGGTAACGAAGTTTGCACGTCCCACAGCAGCAACCAGAATATCCGCTCTGCGGCAGACCTCCGCAAGATTTTTCGTCTTGGAGTGGCAGATGGTGACGGTGCCGTTCTTGTGGAGAAGCAGCATTCCCATAGGCTTGCCGACAATGTTGCTTCTGCCGATAACAACACATTCCTTGCCGCTTATCTCAACGCCCGTGGACGCAATAAGCTCCATTACACCTGCGGGTGTGCAGGGGAGAAATGCAAAGTCGCCTATCATTATCTTGCCGACGTTTACGGGGTGGAATGCGTCAACGTCCTTTTCGGGCAGGATAGCGTTGATAACAGCCTTTTCGTCTATCTGCTTGGGGAGGGGGAGCTGAACAAGAATGCCGTTTACGGTGTCGTCCTTATTCAGCTTGTCAACCAGAGCAAGAAGCTCCTCCTGAGTGGTTTCCTCGGGAAGTGCGTATTCAAAGGACTCAAAGCCTACCTCTGCGCAAGCCTTCTTCTTGTTGTTAACGTAAACTCTCGAAGCGGGATTATCTCCCACGATAACCACCGCAAGACCGATAGATATGCCCTTTGCCTTGAGTGCTTCCGTTTCCTGTCTTACCTCGGATTTTACCTTTGCGGATATTGCCTTTCCGTCAATTACTGCTGCCATTTTCATCATTCTCCTTTTTGTTATTTTCGTCATCATCGACTATTTTATCTTCGGGACGAAGTTCTTCCGTTCCCGAAGATTTTTTTGCTTTCTTTTCCGCTTTTTTGCGTTTTTCCTCTGCCTCGGCTGTTTCCTGTTCCTCGATGAATTTCTTGGATTCCTCGGTGTCCTTATAGAAAACATAATCTCCCATTCTGCGGATATGGATTCTTATTCCGATAATAAGGCTGACTGCCGTTACAAAGCATATTCCCGCCAAAAGCTGAGATGCTCTGATATGACCTATCATCAGGCTGTCGGTACGAAGTCCCTCTATAAAAAATCTCACCAGACCGTACCAGCCGAGGTACATCAGGAATATCTCACCGTCAAATTTGCGGTGCTTTGAGTAGAGGTGTAATATGAGAAATCCCAAAAGACAGAGGAAGGATTCATACAAAAAGCAGGGGTGAACGGTTGAGTATGGGTCGATAACAAGCCCTGTTTCATCGAAAATTCTGTCTGCATTGGCGGCAAGAAAGCTCTGGATACGACCGCTGGACATTCCGAAGATATTGTCCGTGTTCACGCCGAAACATTCGTGATTGAAAAAGTTTCCCCATCTTCCGACGCCCTGACCGATAAGAAATCCAAGTCCCGCCAGGTCAAGCAGGGGGAGAAGCTTTACTTTTCGTATCTTTGCAACTGTACAGCCGACAATGAGAGCGCCTATAAGCCCGCCGTAAATGGCAAGTCCGCCGTCCCTGAAAGCCAGTATCTCAATGGGATTGTCCTTATACTGATCCCACTGAAAAGCGACGTAGTAAAGCCTTGCGCCGATAAGTGCGCCGAAAAATCCCGCAAATACTGCGTCAAAGGCTCTGTCGCTGCTGATGCCGAAGCTTTTCATTCGCTTGAAGCAGTAGACAAGTGCCAGAAGCAAGCCGGTCATTATTATAAGCCCGTACCATTTTATTGCCAGATCACCGATGAAAAAAGCGTCCTTGTCAACATTTAAACTGATACCAAGCCCCGGGAAAACAATGTTGGTGGGGTCAAGGGGCTGTACCTTTGCAAAAAGATAACTATTCATCGGAAGCTTCCTCCTCGGACTTAGGTTCGATAATTGAAAGTACCGCCTTTGATGTATCTATGGAGCAAAGCATTTTCTGAGCGTCCTCATAGGTCATATCGGCGATTATCTCCATCTGGTCAAAGGGTGAAACGCCGTCCATATGGGAATTGAGCATAAGGGTCGCTGCGGCTTCCACATTGTCAAGCTCTCTGATAGCTGAACCGTAGAGAGATTTTTTCAAAGCGTTGAAGCTCTCTCTATCAAGGCCTTCGGCTTTGCAGCGTTCGATCTCCTCGATAATTGCCGAGAATACTCTGTGCGGCTCTCTTGATTCTCCGCCGAAATAGGGACAGAAGAAGCCATCTCCCGAAAATACGTCGGTGTAGAAGGTGGAGTTGATAAGTCCCTCATCGTAATATCTGCGGTAGAATGATGAGCCTTCATATGCCAGCACGGCAAGGGTGATCTTCGCAGTAATATCTGCTCTCAGACCTTCAAGACCGCTTACGGGCGGCAGCTTGAAGCCGATGTTGAACATTGGAACAGCGACCTCCAGCTTCTGTCTGACCTCAGGCTGTGCAACTGTGTCCGGTTCGTCGCCGAATGAGCAGATGGGGGACACAGGTCTGCCGTCCTTCAGCAGCCTGTCGCATATCTCGATGATCCTGTCCTCGTCAACATTTCCCGCAATACTCAGCACCATATTGTCGAGATTGTAGAATGCGTTATAGCACTGATAAAGCAGCTCCTTGGTTATCTCGCCGATGCTTTCCACAGTTCCGGGAATGTCTATTTTTACGGGGTGAGTATGGTACATTCCGCTCAGCATATTGGAGAAAACACGCCAGTCGGGATTGTCCTCATACATCTTTATTTCCTGGGCAATAATGCCTCGTTCCTTTTCTACGTTTTCGTCGGTGAAATAGGGATCCTGAACGAAGGAAAGCAGAATTTCCAGCGATTCATAGAAATTATCGGAGCAGGAGAACAGGTAACAGGTCTTGTCAATGCTTGTGTAGGCATTTCCCGAAGCACCTGTTTTTGCGTACTGTTCAAACACGGGGCAGTCCTCATTCTCGAAAAGCTTATGCTCCAGGTAATGAGCGATTCCATTGGGGACAACGGTGAAATCCTTGTCCTCGGGGAGCTTAAAGGTGTTGTTTATAGAACCGTATTTTGTACCGAAAAGGGCGTGAACAGTGCTGTAATCGGGCATTTTCCAAATCATAATGGTAAGTCCCGCAGAATGACGGAGCTTGACAAGCTGTTCGCCGCAGCGTTCATTTGAAATTATCTCTTTGTTTACAATGCTCATTCGTCATCACCTGCACTTTCATCAAGACCTCTGAGAAGATATTCGGTATCGGGGACAAGGCTTGCAGCAGCTTCCTTCAGCTCGTCCATAGTGACGGCACAGACCTTTGCTGCAATTTCCTCGGGATCGTCGGAAATTCCTCTGATACTGTTATTGAAATACCAGCCTGCCAGAGCCTTCGGATAATCGTAATATGCCTTTGCGGAATTGGAGATCGCCAGCTTTGCGGCAGACAGCTCGCTTTCGGTGACATTTCCCGCTTTTATCTCCTCAATCTGACGGTTTATCTCGGCTTTCGCAGCTTCTACCTTGTCAAGGCTTACTCCGCTGTCAACAAAAAGCGTCTTTTTCATCAGATTTACCGAGGACGAACAGTAGTAGCAAAGGCTCAGCTTCTCACGGACATTTGTGAACAGCTTGGAAACGGGAGTTGCGCCCAGCACCATATTCAGCAGCCTTACAGCGGGTTCATTTTCCGACCTGAACTTATAGGCTAGTATCATCTTGCACTGAACAACGTCCAGCTCGTCCTCCGCAGATACAGACTGATGCTTGACGGGAGAGGGGGCTATGATAATATCAGACGGTACCTTTCTGTCGGCGGGCTTGAATGCGCCGATTATCTTTTCTTCTGCGCCCTCGGGATATTCTCCGCCTGCGAAAATGACCTCTATCTGTGCCTCGGAAATAAGTCTGCGGTACTGTTCGTAAACAGTCTTGGGAGTGAGTGATTTTGCGGTTTCAAGGGTACCGTTTACGGAATTTGCGGCAGGCTCGCCCTTGTAGACTATCTTTGATGTCTGCATAAAGGCATAGCTGCGCTTGTCGTTTATCTCGGTAAGTATGTCGTCGATAAGCTCACGGCGTTTCAGCTCAAATTCCTTTTCGGGGAACACGCCGTTTTCCAGAGCGGGTCTTGTGACACATTCTAAGATGATGTCAATAAGCTGTCCGCAGATATTTTCGCCTTCTAGGGCGTATCTGTCACCGATAGCGGTACCGTTTACCGACAGCGTCTGATAATCTCCCAGCTTGCCGCAACCGTCATAAACGGTTGAGCCGTAAAGGGCGGTGAGCATACGGTTAAATTCGGTCTGAGATGGGTGGGACTCGCAGCTTTTTGACAGTATGGACGGTATTATGGAGTTTGCCGAGGCTGTTTCGGGGGAAAGCTTTGTTATCAGCCTGACTGAGAAAAAGTTGGTTTTATATCTTTTGTCTAATATGACGGAAAAATGTATTCCTCCGCCAAGTTCTTTTCTTTCGTATTGTACGGACAAATAATGCGCCTCATTTCTCTGAAATAATTATACGCCAAAAGGCATTACCTTTATATTATAACATATACCGAAGAAAATTTCTACTGTTTTCGGAAATTATTTTTTTGTAATATCCCGAAAAATCAAAAATCGTAATAATATTTGTGGTTTTATTAAGTTTTTAAGAAAATATTGACTTTTACTGCAAATTGGTATAATATATATTATGTATGGATTGCGGAGTATTTTGGGCGTGCAGCAAGCCTTTCTCCGCCTAAAAATTTATGCGGCAGGCTGCGTGCCGCAATTTGGAGAGTAAGATCAATATGAAATGGACCGGACTTAATGATTTAAGAGAAAAATATCTTTCGTTCTTTGAAAGCAAGGGACATACCCGTCTGCCCAGCTATTCTCTTATCCCTCACGGCGATAAGAGCCTTCTGCTGATAAACAGCGGTATGGCACCTATGAAGAAGTACTTCCTCGGACAGGAAACCCCTCCCAATGTAAGGGTAACTACCTGCCAGAAATGTATCAGAACGCCCGATATTGAGCGTGTCGGCATCACTGCACGTCATGGCACATATTTTGAAATGCTCGGAAACTTCTCCTTCGGCGACTATTTCAAGGAAGAAGCTATCGAATGGGCTTGGGAGTTCCTGACCAAAACTCTGGAGATACCCGCCGACAGACTTTGGATAACCATCTTCGAGAGTGACGACGAAGCAGAGCAGATCTGGGAAAATAAGATCGGTATCCCTCATGACAGGATAGTTCGTCTTGGCAAGGCGGATAACTTCTGGGAGCACGGAAGCGGTCCCTGCGGACCCTGCTCGGAAATTCACTTCGACAGAGGAGAAAAGTACGGTCCCTTCGAGAGCTTTGAGCAGGCAAGCGACTGTGACAGAATTATCGAGATATGGAACCTTGTATTCTCTCAGTTCGACAGTGACGGAAACGGCAACTATGCTCTCATGGAGAAGAAGAATATCGACACGGGTATGGGTCTGGAAAGACTAGCTTGCGTAATGCAGGACGTTGATAATCTGTTTGAGGTCGATACCGTTCAGAATATAATGAAGCATATCGCAAAGATAGCAGGCGTTGAGTACAAGAAGAACGAAAAGACCGACATTTCCCTGAGAGTTATCACCGACCATATCAGAAGCACAACATTTATGGTAGGCGACGGTGTTACTCCTTCCAACGGAGGCAGAGGCTACGTTCTCCGCAGACTGCTTAGAAGAGCAGCACGTCACGGCAGACTTTTGGGAATTACAAGACCTTTCCTTTGTGAGGTAGCAGATACCGTTATCAACGAAAATGCGTCTGCATATCCCGAGCTTGCTGAAAAGCGTGAGATGATAAAGAATGCTATCCGTGCCGAGGAGGAGTCCTTCGCAAAGACCATTGATAAGGGACTTGCTATCCTCAACGAAAAGCTTGACGCTGTTAAGAGTGCAGGCGGAAAGATTCTCAGCGGTGAGGACGTATTCCTGCTGAGCGATACCTACGGTTTCCCCTTTGACCTTACTCTTGAAATTGCCGCAGAAAAGGGCATTGAACTGGACGAAGCACGTTTCAGAGAGCTGCTTGCCGAGCAGAAGAAGAGAGCTAAGGACGACCACAATGCAAAATCCGGTTCTTCATGGGACGAAAACACTATTAAGGTTGACGCTCCCGCTACCGAGTTTGTCGGATATACCGATTATATGGAGCCTGTTTCCGCAAAGGTTATCGCTGCATTTGTAAACGGCGAAAGCGTAAATATGGTAAATGACGGCGATGATGCTGTTATCGTTCTTGACAAGACTCCTTTCTATGCTGAAAGCGGCGGACAGGTCGGCGATACGGGCGTGCTGAAGGCTGATACAAGAGCATTTGTTGTAAGCGACACCAAGAAGCTGGCTAGCGGTCATTATATGCACATCGGTACTGCCGAGGGTGCTATTTCCGTCGGAGATATCGTTTCCGCTCAGTTGGACACAGAGCGCAGACTTGCTGTTATGCGTAATCACACAGCTGCTCATCTGCTCCAGAATGCTCTCAGAAAGGTTCTGGGCGATCACGTTCATCAGGCAGGTCAGTTGGTTGACGGCGAAAAGGTTCGTTTTGACTTTACACATTTCAGCGGAGTTTCCCACGAGGAGCTTGCTAAGATAGAAAATCTCGTAAATGCCGATATTCTCGCAGCATTCCCCGTAACAATGACCGAAATGCCTATCGAGGAAGCTAAGAAGCTGGGCGCAATGGCTCTCTTCGGAGAAAAGTACGGCGATGTTGTAAGAGTTGTCAAGGCTCACGATTCCATCGAATTCTGCGGCGGTACTCATATTGACAGCACCGCAAAGCTGGGACTTTTCAAGATAGTTTCCGAAGCCTCCGCAGCAGCAGGTGTAAGACGTATCGAAGCTGTTACCGGCACAGGCGTGCTCGATATGATCGCGGGCTACAAGTCTTGCCTTGAAAGCTCCGCAGCTGCTCTGAAGCTTGCAAATCCCTCCGAACTGCCCGTTAAGTGCGCTGCAGTTATGAACGAGATGAAGGGACTTGAAAAGGAGATCTCCGAGCTTAGCGGCACAATAGCATCCACAAGAACAGAAAGCCTTGTTTCTTCCGCTTCCGATGTAAACGGTGTTAAGGTGATGACAGGAATTTTCGAGAACACCAAGACCGATGTCCTCAGAACAATGGGTGATAAGGTCAAGGACAAATATCCCGATGCGGTGGCTGTTCTTGCGGCTGTAAACGGCAATTCCGCACAGTTCCTCTGCGTATGCGGCAAGGACGCTCTTTCCAAGGGTGCTCACGCAGGCAAGATCGTTCAGAAGGTTTCTGCTGTTACAGGCGGTAAGGGCGGCGGACGTCCCGACAGTGCTATGGCAGGTGCGGGAGATGTTTCCAAGGTTTCCGAAGCTGTAAATTCCGTTAAGAATATTGTTTCCGAATTTATCGGTTGATTTGAAAGGGTGAATTGTATGGAAGATTGTCTTTTCTGTAAAATTGCAGCAGGGGAGATACCCAGCAAGAAGATCTACGAGGACGATTTAGTGTACGTTTTCGAGGATATTGCTCCCACCGCTCCTATCCATTATCTGCTTATTCCCAAGACACATATAAAGAGTGCTGCCGAGGTCGCAGCGGAAAATTCTGCGCTGGTCGGTCATATCTTTGAGGTCATTGCGAAGCTTGCGAAGGATTTGAAGCTTGATGACGGTTTCCGTGTTGTCACCAACTGCGGTGACAGCGCAGGTCAGACCGTTAAGCATCTGCATTTCCATCTGCTGGCAGGTCGTGAATTCGGCTGGCCCGCAGGCTGATGGGAGGTAGATAAAATGGCTGAATTTTACGAGATGACCATTGCAGGCTGCAAGCGTAAGCTGCCTATTTGTGCGGTAAATGACAAGCTTGATATTGCGGCGTTCATTATGTTTTCGGACGTTGAGATAACGGTAGCGTCCGCAAAGGAGCTTGCCGCAAAAGCTCCCGAATGTGATGTTATTGTGACAGCAGAGTGTAAAGGTATACCCCTTGCCTATGAAATGGCAAAGCAGATGAATATCCCATATATTGTGGCTAGAAAGTCCACAAAGTTGTATATGAAGGATCCTGTATCTGTAAAGGTCAAATCCATTACAACTGAAAATGAGCAGACTCTCTACATAGGCGCAGATGAAGCTGAAATGCTTCACGGCAAACGTGTGCTTATCGCCGATGATGTTATCAGTACAGGTGAAAGCCTTGCCGCAGTAGAAAAGCTTGTTGAGCACGCAGGCGGCATTATTGCAGGAAAGTGCGCTGTTCTTGCCGAGGGAGATGCTGCCGACAGGACTGATATATTCTATCTGGAAAAGCTTCCGCTGTTTTTTAAATAAGGCGGATTTGGAGGAGTAAAAATGGTGCGGAAAATGGCATATATCGGTTTTTCGTTTATTGCCGGTATGTTTTTCGCATCATTTTTTTCGTTGTATGTTACTGTCGCGGTTTTTGGCAGCGCTGCAGCAATTTCGGCGGTGTTCTTTGCGGTCAAGCGTAGGAAACGTCCTCACAAGGCTGACGGACAGTTAATAATGACGCTGACTGTTTGCATTATATCGGCTTCGGTCGGTGTTCTGCGGTACAGCATCTATAATACGTATGTGTACAATAAAACGGTCGCATTTGACGGGCAGCAGGTATGCTTTTCGGGGCAGATAACCGAATGTAAGCTGCTTTCTTCAGGAACTGCCATATATACTGCTAAGGGGAAGATCAACGGAGAAGTCGGAGCGACAGTCAGCTTCTTTTCCGGTAATTCTACCTATGAGATTTCCGATCATGCCGATGTTACAGGGACTTGCCGCAGACTGGAGGACAGCTGGAAATTTCCCGAAAAAAGCTACTATAAGCCCAAAGGAATATATGTAAAGCTTACGGACATTACAGCCGAAAGCTTCACTTCCAACAATAAATTTTCCCTGAAAAAGACACTTTGCGGCTATCGGGATAAGATTTGCGGGAAAATCAAAAGCGCCCTTGCCGAACGTGAAGCAGCAGTTGTTCTTGCAATGGTTTTCGGCGAAAAATCCGGGCTGGACAGCTTTGACAAGCTTTGCTTTTACCGTTCGGGAATCGGTCATATAATGGCAGTTTCGGGTACTCATATGGTGCTGATTGCGGGATTTGCTATTGCCGTTCTGGGCTTTTTGCCGCTGGGACCCGCGGAACGGTTTGTTTTGCTTTTTTTCGTTATAACGCCCTTTGCTATCATGTCGGGACTTACGCCGTCTGTTATACGCTCGGCGGTGATGATCTTCATCGTTTACAGCGGAACGGCGTTGGGACGGCAGAGTGACACTTTGAATTCACTTGGAATTGCGGCGTTAATTCTGGCGGGAATAAATCCTTTTTGTATTCGTGATCCGTCATTCCTGATGTCTTTTGCCGGGGTTATCGGGATTTCCGTGATCGCTCCCGCTATTTCAAAGGCGGTCGATGAATGCTTTAAGACGGAGAAAACGCTTGATTTTCTTATAGTCCCGCTTGGTGCGGCTATCGCTGTATATCCCGTGTCGGTTTTCTTTTTTGATGAACTTTCGGTCGTTTCGCCCATCGTTCAGATACTGCTGATGCCCATATGCACTCTGATACTGTTCTGCGGCTTTGCCTTTATGGTGACGGGCGGGACGATAGGCGTTTTGCTGCTGCCTGCGGGCTCGGCGGCGCATATTGTTCTGAATGTCTGCCGATTTTTCGGAACAAAGCAGTGGTCGTATCTTCCGCTTCAGGGCGAACTTCCGAAGGTTATGGCAGCAGCTGTCATTATTGCGGCGGTTGCTGTGGGATTTATGAAGGGGAGATCTGCTGCGGCGTGGGCTTCGGCGGCAATGTTTGCTGTGATGATAACAACATTGTCTGTTGACCGAATGAATATAGGCGGCAGGGTTACGGCTGCCGTTATCGGTGATACGAAATCGTCGGTATGTATTGTTCATGACGGATATAAGGCGATAGTTATTGACCTGAATTACGGTGAGAAATGTGCTTCTGCAGCGGCGGATTATCTTTATGGTTACGGAATCAATACTGTTGATATGCTTGTTCTGCCGAGAGGTGCATATCCCCAAGACAAAGCATTTACCGAAAGCTTTGAGCATTTTGATCTGGGAATGGTTGCTGTACCGAAAGGACGGCTTGCAGATGAGGATACATTTAAAATTGTTCAGTCTGAGTTTTCTTATGGCAGTGCCGAGATCGACAATGATTTTGCGGCTGTTTTGCCTGTTTCAAAGACTGATATTGCTGTAAAGCTTAACGGCATTACATTACTTTTGACGGAAGATCCGCAGATTGCAGACAGATTTATGGCATATCCGGATATATTGGTATGCTATGGCAAAAGTGACGCTGATTTGGGAAATGAACGGACAGTATATTCCGAAAACAGATTGTTTCTTTCAGATGAAAATACCTTGTATGGTGTAAATGCAGAATACTTTACATATCCCGATGGAAGAATAAAAACGGAGGTGATAAGCTTTGGCGGCAGTTACTGACAAGGAACTGTTCTCTGCACTCAGAAGCGGAGATTATTCAAATGTTTATTGGTTTTACGGGCACGATTTTGATTCGGTGGAGAAATGCGCAAAGCAGCTTATGAAAAAAATCGTGGGCAAGGACGGCGAAGCTTATAATCTCCACAGCTTTCAGGGAGATGATCTTGATGTAGGCGAGCTTTTGGATTCCTGCGAAATGCTGCCGTTTTTTGCCGAACGACAGTGTTGCACCGTCTGCGATATAAATGCGGAGCAGCTTCCTGCCGAGGACAATAAGGCGCTTCTCTCGTTGGTTGCCGACCTTCCGAAAGAAACTGTGCTTATTTTCTATAACACCTCTGTGGATATTTGCGGCGGAAAAAAAGTGCCGACGGCAAAGAACAAAAAGCTGCTTGACGCCGTTGCAAAATACGGAACTACATGCTGTTTTGAGCTGAAAACGCCTGCGGAGCTTTCGAAAACTATCTGTTCCCGTGCCGCTAAGCTTGGCTGCAGCATATCGCCGCAGGATGCTGCATATCTGGCGGAGCTTTACAATTCAAATATGGTCATGCTTTCAAATGAGCTGGAAAAGCTGGCTTCTTATGCAAATGGCGGTGAGATAACACGGGAGATCATTGATATGCTGTCGGCAGATCAGCTTTCGTCAACGATTTTTGACCTGTCCAAGGCAATTGCACTTTTTGACACCAAAAAGGCACTCAGACTGATGGACGAGCTGTTTTTGCAAAAGACCGAACCTATATCCCTGCTTTATGCGGTAACATCGTCGCTGCTGGATATGTATCGGGCAAGGGCTGCGCTTAATGCGGGAAAGTATATCGATGATATTGTAAGGGATTTTGGATATCCGAAAAACAGGGAATTCCTTGTAAAAAATGCTGTACGTGATGTTCGCAGCATTCCTGCGGGACGGCTGAGAAGGTGCGTGATGATAGCTGCGGAAACCGACCGTATCATGAAATCTTCATCGGGAGATCAGCAGGTCATTTTACAGGAGGCTGTTGTGAAAATGTCAGCTGCCCCAAGAAATTAACGGGAGGAGATCTTGTGCTTCATACGAATATGGCAGTGATCGTCGAGGGAAAATATGATAAGATCAAGCTTTCCTCGGTAATTGATGCTGTAATTATCCCCACAAATGGGTTTCGAGTTTTCAAGGACAAAGAAAAAATGGAACTCATACGATATTACGCTTCGGGAGCGGGCATAATAATTCTTACCGACTCAGATTCGGCGGGATTCAAAATACGAAATTACATTAAAGGCTCTGTGGGAAATGCACGTATATTCAACGTTTATATTCCCGATATTTACGGAAAGGAACGGCGCAAGACCGAATATTCCAAGGAGGGCAAGCTGGGGGTCGAGGGTATGGACGAGGACGTTCTTATCGAAGCCTTCAAGAGATCGGGGATAGATTTTTCCGATGAACCCCGCCGCCGCAGAGATATTACAAAGATGGACCTTTTCGAGGACGGACTTTCGGGCGGCGCAAACAGCTCGGAAAAACGGGCGGAGCTTCTGAAGCTCCTCGGTCTGCCCGAACTGCTCACCGCAAACGCTATGCTGGAGGTCCTGAACGCTATGCTCACAAGAGAGCAGTATAAGCAGGCTGTCAGCCAATTAGGGAAAACTGATGAATAAGGAGAAGCTATGGTTTTTTCAAGTTTAGTCTTTCTGTTTTACTTTCTTCCCGTTGTAATGATACTGTATTTTTTCTCGCCGACTAAGGTGAGAAATGTTATTATTCTGATTTCGGGAATAATCTTTTACGCCTGGGGAGAGCCGTTCTATATTCTGATAATGCTGCTGTCTACCGCTATTGACTATACGGCAGGACGTATGCTCGACAAATTCGATGGCAATGAAAAGCTTCGCAGGCTGTTTCTGATAATCTCCGTATGTATGAACGTGGGACTTCTCAGTGTTTTCAAATACGGCAGCTTTATTATCACCAATATCAACGGGCTGCTGGGAACGAATATTTTTGACCCGAAGCTGCCTTTGCCCATCGGAATTTCCTTTTACACCTTCCAGTCAATGTCCTACACCATTGACCTGTATTTGCGGAATATAAAGGTACAGAAGAATTTTTTCAGCTTTGCGGCGTATGTTACGCTGTTCCCGCAGATAGTTGCAGGTCCTATTGTCCGTTATGAGGACGTTGCCAAGGAGATAGACGACCGCACGGTGAATATCGGCAAAGTCAGTCAGGGCATAGGCACATTCCTGAAAGGTCTCGGAAAAAAGGTCATTCTTGCAAACAATATCGGACTTGTATGGTCTGAGGTCAAAGCTATGGATTATTCGCAGCTGCCTGTGCTTACTGCATGGATAGGAATTCTTGCATTTGCATTTCAGATATATTTCGATTTTTCGGGATATTCCGATATGGCTGTGGGTCTGGGAAAGATGCTTGGCTTCAATTTTCCGAAGAACTTCGATCACCCGTACATTTCCAAAAGCGTTTCGGAATTCTGGAGAAGGTGGCACATCACTCTCGGTTCATGGTTCCGTTCATATGTGTATATCCCCCTTGGCGGAAATCGCTGCGGAACGTTGAAAACTCTGCGAAATCTGCTGATAACGTGGGCGCTGACGGGCTTATGGCACGGTGCTGACTGGAACTTTATCATCTGGGGACTGTATTTCGGAATTCTGATAATAATCGAGCGTATCGGGTTCGGAAAGGTGCTGGAGAAGCTGCCATCGCCCATTAGTATGCTGTACACCTTTTTGATAGTTGTGATAGGCTGGGTTTTCTTTGATATTGAGGGATTTATGCCTGCTGTACGCTATCTGGGGGCAATGTTCGGCGCAAGCGGTATTGGCTTTGACAGTCATTCGCTTTATCTGCTCATTTCCAATGCGGCGATATTTGCCATATGTATTTTCGGTTCAACGGATCTGTTCGATTTTTACAGGGACAAGCTCAGGACGAAAAAGCCCGAAGCTGCGAAGGCTGTCACACCTGTTCTGCAGTTGGCAGTCCTTGTGCTTTGCACGGCGTATCTTACCGATGCAAGCTACAATCCGTTTCTTTACTTTAAATTCTAGGAGGTAGCGTATGAAAGATAATAAAAAGAAACGTCCCCTTGACGTATATTCCATAGTTACCTCTGTACTGTTTTTCGGATTTATCGTTGTTTTTGCGCTGCTGACGATTTTCCTTCCCAAAGAGAAAAAATCTGAGCTGGAAAACAGAAATCTTGCATCATTTCCCAAGGCAAATATTGATGACATCAAGAGTACGGAGTTTATGACAGACATTGAAACCTATATCTCCGACCATTTTGCCGCAAGAGTGCCGTTTCTGAAGCTTAAAGGCTTTTCCGAAAGACTTCTGGGAAGAAGCGAGCGCAACGATGTTTTCATCACCGAGAATATGCTTATGGAAAAGGTACCCGAGCCCGATTATACGTCAATTGACAAGTCTGTTGCTGCAATAAATAAGTTTGACGAGGGGATAGATGCGCAGGTATTTATGATGCTTGTTCCCACAGCGGCGGCGATATATCCCGACAAGCTGCCGAGCTATGCACCCTCTGCGGACCAGAAGCAGCTTATTGACTATGTTTACGGAAATCTCAGCAGCAGTATTATTCCCATAGATGCGTATTCCGCTATGCAGAACAGTTCGTCGGAATATATCTATTATCGTACAGACCACCACTGGACAAGCCTTGGCGCATACTGTGCATATAATGCGGCGGGCAAAAAAATGGGCTATTCTCCGCTTCCGAGGGACAGCTTCGACATTCAGCACGCAAGCAGCGATTTCCTGGGAACGCTTTACTCAAAGACCTTGTACGACGGCTGCGAACCTGATGTTATCGACTACTGGTTCGGCGAAAACGGCGAAAATATCCTCTCTATGGAGGTCAACACGGGTATGGAGGTCAACACCTACAACAGCCTTTATATGCGTGAGTTTCTGTCTGTCAAGGACAAATATGCTTCATTTACGGGAACAAATCAGCCGCTTATCAAGATAAAGACAGGCTGCACAGACGGTCCTCGGCTGCTGGTCATCAAGGACTCCTATGCGCACTCCTTTGTGCCGTTTCTTGCAAACAATTACTCGGAGATAACGATGATAGATATGAGGTACATTCAGACTTCCTATAAAAGCATTGTGAACCCCGAGGATTTTGACCAGGTGCTTATTCTTTACAATGTTTCCGGATTTATTACCGATGCGAATATTCCTAAGCTGAAATATTAATTTGAAATTAAACCCGCTCCGATTTACTTTGGAATATTGTTTCCAATGAAAAATCGGGGCGGTTTTGCGTTTCAATGAATTTATGTCGGAAAATGTCGCTGTGTCGCAGCTTTGAGAAGCGGCATAAAATGTATTGTGCGGACGGCGGTGACGGGGATAATACCAAACATCCATTAATCACGGGAATCTCTCGGCGCCAAAAACCATATACGCAAGTTTTTTACGCCGATTTCTTCTCAGTGATTTAAATGGTGTTTATTATACGCGGAAAGTGGTTAATCAATACCCTCAGAATAGCTTCTGCGGCGTTTTCGCTGTCCGATTTTTATAGATACTGCCGCAGTTTCGGTAAATTGTTCTTTTCAGGGTGCCGAACTGCGGCATTTTTTTGCATAATGTCAAAAATTCTGCTATGTTTATTGACGTTTTCGATAAAATGTATTATAATAGTAATTGTATAACTGATGAAAAAGAGGGCATTTGCTATGAATAAAACTATCGTGTCTGCGTCAATACTCAGCGCCGATCTTACGGCACTTGGGGCTGACCTGAAAAAATGCGCCGAAAACGGTGTTGACTGGGTACATTTCGATGTTATGGACGGCGTTTTTGTGGATAATATCAGCTACGGTATCCCCGTACTTGAGTCGGTGAATAAGGCAACGGATATGTTCCTTGATGTCCACCTGATGATAACCGACCCTTACAAGTATGTGGACGCCTTTGCAAAGGCGGGCGCCGATATGATAACCTTCCATCTTGAAAGCAGCTCGGACGCTGATAAGACCATCGAGCTTATCCGCAGCAAGGGGCTGAAGGCGGGTATTGCCGTTCGTCCCAAAACACCGGTGGAGGAGCTGGTGCCGTTTTTCGGAAAGGTTGATATGTTCCTTGTAATGACCGTTGAGCCGGGCTTCGGCGGTCAGGGCTTTATCCCCGAAACGCTGGACAAGGTCGCACAGCTGAGAAAGCTGCTCAGCGAAAAGGGACTTGATACCATTATCCAGACAGACGGCGGTATCAACGGAAAAACCGCTCCCGCCGTAAGAGAAGCCGGCTGTGACTGTCTTGTTTCGGGCTCATATCTGTTCAAGGCTGAAAATATGAGCGATGCTGTAAAGATAATCAGAGGGTGAGCTCCGACAGCTTTTTTACGGCATCTCCCGAGGTTATCAGTTCAAAATGCTCGGCTGTTTGGGCGGAAAGTGCTTCCGATTTCCCGAGATAGCTGCCGAATTCCCCGAATATCATTCTTGCGGCGGACAGCTTTGATGACGGCAGCCTTGCGGTCAGCCTGATCTTTCCGCTGCCGCAGTAAAGGGTTGTTTCCGTATCTCCGAAGGCTTTTCTGAATATTGCCGACATTTTTATCAGGTCGGAGATGCTTTCCGTTTCATAGACGGGACAGGCAGGCTCGCTCAGCGAAATGAAGCCTTCATCAAGGTCGGGGGCGGAGAGGTACATTATACAGCCGCCGTCGGGGGTGTCAAAGGCTTCGGCGCAGAGCCTTTCCTCGGAAAGGTCTATCCCTGTTTCGGACATTATCCCCGAAATGACAAATTCCACGAAAACAGGGGAGTCAACGTCATAATTATCAATACCCAGAAGTTCAAAATCCTGCGGCGGAACTGTTACCTTCAAGGTTACGGAGCTTAGAATTTCGGTTTTCATCGCTGCGAACTATTCCCGAGGGGAATTTCTCCTTTCTTTATTCTTGATCACGAAAGGTTTTGCGGAAATGTCAGACAATGTAAGTATCAGAACGGAACGTGAAAATCGTCCCGATTATATATTTGTTTTAATAATTCTTGCAGGAATGAGCGTTTATTATTACGGTGCGAGAGCCGCTGTTGTAATAGGCGTTTCTGTGCTGTCCTGCTGTCTGACGGACTTTGTCTGCTGCAAGCTGAGAGGGCGTTCATCAAGGGCAAGCCTTGCTGACCTTGGAGCAGTAACAACAGGGCTGACGCTTGCGATGATGATGCCTGCTTCCGTGAGATATACGGTGCTGGCGGGGGCTGCTGTACTGTCCATAGTTATCGGGCGGTACATTTTCACCTTTAAGGACGGCAGGATATTCAACTGCGCCGCTATCGGCTTTCTGATGATGGCACTCTCGTTTCCCGATACGGTGCTGACATATCCGAAGCCCTTTGTTTTCCCCGAGCTTGCAAATGATGTGACCGTAAATCTGGGACAGTCGCTGTCAAAAACGCTTACTCTGACCGATGACCCGTCCCTGACGCCCCTTGACCTGCTGACGGGACAGTATTACGGTCCCATGGGCGCCTGTCATATGCTGATACTTCTGGTATGTGCGGTTATTCTGGTCGGCAGACGGTCTGTTTCGGGACTGACGCTGTTCAGCGCTTCGGCGGTTCTGCTGACATTTACATATTTCTATCACCCTTACGGACGGACACCTATAAGCGGAGTTCTGCTGACATATTGCAGCGGTATGCTGCTTTTCGGTCTGATATTTCTTGTGTGCGACAGTTCGGCTGTTCCGAAAACACGGCTTGCAAGGTTTATTTACGGCTTGCTGGCGGGACTGTTCATCGTTGCTTTCAGATTTTACGGAAAGGCTGAAAATGCGGTGGTTTACGCTGCTCTGGCTGTGTCGCCCCTCAGCGGGGAGATAGATTGTATGACAGATAATGCTAGAGAGCTGTTTGCCAGACTGTTTAGGTCCAAGAAGAATATCCCGCAGCAAAATGCCGAAAAGCTGCTGGAGGATATGCCTGTTATGCAGTTTACCATAGACGGAGGCGATGAAAATGAGCGATAAGGACAGCACCCGATATGAGGGATTGACCACGAAAAATGCGCTGTTTATAAGCGGTCTGGTAATTGCGCCCGCCGTGACCTATGCCACAAGCCTGAGGCACGGATTTATGCTGGCGGCAATGTTTACGGCTGTGACCTTTCTTTCGCTGCTGATCGCTTCCTTTGTCCCGAGAAATATAGTTTATGCAGTCCGCATAATATTATATACTTTTATTGCGGCGTTGGTGTATGTACCTGTTTATATCATCGCAAATCAGCTGTTTCCGTCCGATCTGGCTCAGATGGGAGTATTTGCGCCGCTGCTCATTACCAATTCGTTTATCATATCCAAGTCGGAGGTAAAATTTTTCAGAGAAAAGCGCAGCAAAATGTTTACGGATATTATCTTTTATATCCTCGGATATGATGTTGCCGTTATCTTATATTCGGCGGTTAGGGAACTGCTTTCGGGCGGCTCGCTGATGGGTTCTATCTACGGAATACCGACGGTGATGCCCATGTTTTCCACAACGGCGGGAGGTCTTATCCTGCTGGGCTTTTGTGCCGCACTGTTCAGAGCCGTAATTCACGCTGCAGGGAGAAAAAGAGAATGAGTATATTTCTGAGATTAGTTGAGATAGCTTTTATCTCTATGATTGCCGAAAATGCCGTTTTTACCCGCTCGATAGGTATGAGCACCGCCCTTATGGTCGCAAAAAAACGCAGCCGTTTGCTGGGCTTCGGCATCTGCATAACATATATGACGACCATAACGGGAATAATAGATTACTTCCTCTTTTACTATCTGCCAAAAGGGGAATATGAGCCGCTTTATATGCCAATAGTGTTCATTGCCGTGCTCAGTCTTATTTACATTATCACGCTGCTGATGCTTTGGAAATTCAAGTATGATACCTTTGACGGGCTGAAAAAATATGTCCATATCTCGGCGTTTAACTGTGCCGTTTTCGGGATATTGTTTTTAAGCGTTGACAAATGCACATCTCCCGCAGATTTCGCAGTTTTCGGACTGTTTTCGGGACTGGGCTTTATGGCGGCGGCTTATATGACGGCAATTGTTTACGACAAGCTGTATTCCGACGAAATGCCTGCCTTTTTCAGGGGATTTCCTGCACTTCTGATATATAACGGTATTCTGGCAATGGCTTGCTACGGTCTGACGGGACATCAGCTGACCTATGGCATCTGATAATCTGCAGGAAGGTTTGAAAGGAAAGATATATGAACAGAAAAGGCGGAATAAAGGTCTATCGTTCAAATAAGCGGAAGCATTACCGCAAACCCAAAACAAAGGGTCAGAAAATAGCCTCGTGGATAGCTGTCATTCTGATAATGGCTGTTCTTGTGTTTGTGGGTTACAGTATCTGCGACCCTGTTGTGAATTTCATAAACAGCTGGAAAAACAGGGACAATCTCACCATAGAGGACATAATTCCCGTTGAATCTCAGCAGTCTGAACCGGCAGAAACGGAGCAATCCTCTGTGTCCGAATCGGAAACAACGACGGCTGTTACCGAGCCTGTTTCCAATGAAAGCTACTATGCTTTGGAATTCAAGGCAGGGGAGATACTCACTGCAAAAGAACTTGGCAGCGCTGCGCAAAAGGCTTCCGAACAGGGCTGTACAGCTGCTGTTATTGAGCTTAAAGCGGCGGGAGGTGCGTTCTATTATCAGACCTATTCGGAGATCGCCGCACTCAGCGAAGGAAGCATAAAGTCCACAATGCCCGCACAGCAGCTTGCAATGACACTGAAAAGCATGGGCATAACTCCTATTGCAAGGATAAATCTGCTGAACGATAACAACCGCTACGATTATCCCGACGGAACGAGAATTTGCTCCTACAAATTTGCTTCGGACAATTCAAACTGGCTGGATAACCGTCCCACCAACGGCGGAAAGCCCTGGCTGTCGCCCTTTGACACGGACACTCAGGAATATATCAGGTTTCTGGCTGACGAGATTTATTCGGCTGGCTTTGAGCTGGTCATCTGTGACGGCGTTATTTTCCCGCCGTTCCATAACTCCGACCTTAACTATATCGGTGACATTGTAAAATCCGCTGACAGGTACAAAATACTGATAAATTCGGTGGACATTGTCAAAAAATCTGCCGATAAAGCGGGCGGGAAAACGGCGCTCAGCGTTTCTGCAAAGGACATCATAAACGGTACGGCAGAGGTTTTCAAGCCCGATGAGCTTACGGCAGACCTTATCTGTGTGGAATACTATCCGACGGATTTCGGCGGAACTATCGTTGTGGAAAACAGCGAGATAGACCTTTCAACCCTGTCGGAGGCGGAGAAGGCTGTTACGGTCATGAATGCTGTACGTTTGAAAGCGGGCAGTCTTGGAATTATCCCCGTGCTTCACGGTTCGGAGCCTTCTTCGGAAACGGCTTCGGCTCTGAAAAATGACGGATTTAAGACGATATTCTTTTCGCAGAGCTGATACCGAATTGTAATTTGATGCTGTTTTTCGGATATTTCGCTTTTGAGCTCTGTTATTATGCCGATTTACAGACGTGAATTTTATTTAATCTGCCAAAAATAATTACATTTCGGTTTTAATGCGGATATTTTCACCCAATTATCAGATTTTGTGGTATAATATATATCATGTTCGGTTTATTTTGTGATCTCAAGGTGCGGCATTTTGCAGGACGCCTTGAATAATTTCAGGGAGGTTTTTCCTATGAGCAGTGCGGTCAAGAAGAAAAAAGCAAAGAGAATGCACCCCGTCAAACGTACCTTTATGGTTATCGGTGCAACCTTGCTTTCACTTATACTTATTATAGTTATAACAATTTCCATAATTGCGGCGGCTCTGACGGTGTACATCTTTCAGTTTCAGGACCAGGCAAATGACGTTACACTTGACCTGTATTCATTGGAAATGGACTATACTACCATTATTTACGCCTACGATAAAAACGGAAATCCCGTTGAGATACAGCAGATAACAAGGGGTGCTGACCGTAAGCCCGTTTCTATCGAGCAGGTTCCGCAGCACGTTCAGGATGCTTTCGTTTACATCGAGGACGAGCATTTCTATGACCATTCGGGCGTTGACTGGAAGCGTACATTTTCGGCGTTTGTCAATGTAATTCTGGACAACATTTTCGGATATGAATTCGGCGGTTCGACCATCACTCAGCAGCTTATCAAAAACGTAACGGGTGATGATGACCAGAACTGGGACAGAAAGGTTCGTGAGATCTTTCGTGCCCAGAACATCGAGGAGACCTGTACCAAGGCGGACATTCTTCAGGCTTATCTGAACTATATCGGCTTCGGCGGAAACACTGCGGGTATTCAGGCGGCTGCAAACAAGTATTTCGGCAAGGACGTTTCCGAGCTTACAATTGCGGAAGCGGCGTGTCTTGCGGCGATACCAAAATCCCCGAACACCCTCAATCCTTTCAGCAGCTATGTTGACAAGGACGGCTATACCGCTCTTGAAAGGAACGAAAAGCGCCGAATTCTCGTGCTTAATGCTATGCTGGAAAACGGTGCTATCTCTCAGGATCAGTATGAGGAGGCGTGCAACACAAAGCTTGTGTTCCGTGACCCCGATGCTCCCGTTGATGATGAAAATTCTCTCGTAAATGAGGGCGTTCAGAGCTATTTCGTGGATATGGTCATCAGAGATGTTACCTATGGTCTTATGGACGAGTACGGCATTGATTTTGATGAAGCGCAATCTCGTCTTTACAACGGCGGTTATAAGATTTACAGTACCGTTGATATTGAAATGCAGAAGGCTGTTGAGGCTAAGTTTGAGGATTATACCACGTTCTCTGCGGAGGTCCTTGCAAATCCTCCTCATGCTGCATTTGTGGCTATGGATTATATGGGAAATATCCTTGCTATTGTCGGTGACGTGGGCGAAAAGCCTATTGACAACAGCTGGAACTATGCTACACGTGAGCCTCGTCAGCCGGGTTCTTGTATCAAGCCCATCACTTCTTACGGCTATGCTATTGAAAACGACCTTATCCATTGGTCAACTATTTTCACCGATAAGCCTATTACCATCAAGGACGCAAATGCTCCCGGCGGCGAAAGACAGTGGCCGCAGAACTATTCCAATCGCTGGAGCTACGGCGGATATTTCACCTTCCAGGCTCTCCAGCGTTCGCTGAATACCATTCCTGCGCAGCTTATCCAAATGGAAGGTCCCACAAACGTTTATAACTTCCTGCAGTCCAGGTTCCATATTACCACGCTGACACCTTATGACGCCGACCTTGCACCTTTGAGCGTTGGTGCGCTTAACGATGGTATTCTGCTGACTGAGCTGGTAGGAGCATATCAGGTTTTCGGTAATCTGGGAAAATTCTATGAGCCAACATCATATTCCATGGTCATTGACCCAACGGGAAATGCTATTCTGCAGAACACCTACACACCCGTTCAGGCACTTGACAAGGATTCCGCTTATGTAATGAACAAGCTGCTGGAAACTGTCGTTGAAGATCAGGTGGTCGGTACAGGTCGTGCCGCTAAGCTGCCTACCAAGAAGCTTGTGGGTAAGACAGGTACATCTCAGAACTGGGGAGATATTGCATTCGTTGGCTGTACTCCCGACTATGTCAGCGGCGTTTGGTATGGTTATGATGACAGAAGTCAGTCTGTTCAGAACACCTATTACAGCTCCGCAAAACTGTGGAAGAATATTTTCGGAGATATTGCCGAGGCGGGACCTGTTACCAATTTCCCGTCAAACTCTAACGTCAAGGAGCTTTACTATTGCGCAAACACCGGAATGATAGCCAGCGGACTTTGTCCCACAGGTTCAAAGGGTTACTATAAGCCCTCCAACATTCCTCCTGTCTGCACAAGCTGTGGTGCTAAGCCATCTCAGACAGTTACCACACAGGCACAGACAGAAGCTCAGAACGCTGCTGCGGCTGCTGCTGCGGAAGGCGGTCAGAACGCAGCTGCACAGCTTGCTCAGGATTAATAATTTTCGGTCTCCCTCTGCGATGGGGGAGATCGGCGTTTTAACAATTGTAAGTAAAGGGGATATTAAATGGACAAGCTTACCTACACCTGTCCGTGTCATTTTGGATTGGAAAGTGTGCTGAAATTCGAGGTTCAGAAGATCGGCGGAGAAGATATTACCGTTACTGACGGAAAGGTGTCGTTTACGGGAGATCTATCCATACTTGCAAGGGCAAATCTCTGCCTTGCCACTGCCGAACGAGTGCTGATAAAGCTTGCCGAGTTCAGGGCTATGACCTTTGAGGAACTGTTTCAGGGCGTTAAGAAAATAGACTGGCAGGAATTTGTGGGGAAGTATGATGCGTTCCCCGTAAAAGGCAGCAGTCTTAATTCAAAGCTGTCAAGTGTTCCGACTTGTCAGTCTATCGTGAAAAAGGCTGCGGCGGAAAAGCTGGGTTCTGTTTACGGAATCGGTATGCTGGAGGAAACGGGAACTACCTATCAGATACAGTTTAACATAATGAATGACAACGCAGCGATCTACCTTGACACCTCGGGCATGGGACTGCACAAGAGAGGGTACAGGCGCAATTCAAATGCCGCCCCTATCAAGGAAACACTTGCGGCGGGAATGATAGATTTGGCAAGAATAAGAAGCAATACGACCTTCTGCGATCCGTTCTGCGGAAGCGGAACAATGCTTATCGAAGCGGCTTACAAGGCACTTAACATTGCTCCCGGACTTAAACGCACATTCTCGGCGGAAAGATGGGAGTGCATTGACCGAAAGATATGGGAAACGGAGCGTCAGAGGGCACTTGACAACATTAAGCGAAATGAGCCGTTCCATGCTTACGGTTCGGACATTGACCCCGATTGTGTGGAGCTTACCCTGAATAACTGCAAGAAGGCGGGAATTGCCAAATGCGTTACCGTCCAGCGGAAGAATGTCAAGGATTTTGTCAATTCGGAGGGTTCTGTTATCGTCTGCAATCCGCCTTACGGTGAGCGTTTGCTTGAGATAAAGGAAGCTGAGGAGCTTTACACCGAAATGGGCAAGGTTTTCTCTGCCGACAAGGAGCACCCCTGTTCGATAATTTCTCCCCACGATGAGTTTGAGAAATTCTTCGGCAAGAAGGCAAACCGCCGCAGAAAGCTTTACAACGGCATGCTCAGATGCCAGATGTATATGTATTTCTGACGTGATAAAACGAGGTGCGCGGAATGATCTTATTGGTTGTGGATACACAAAAGGGCATAACAGATGAACGGCTTTTTGCGTTTGAGAAGGTCGAGAAAAACATTAGGCTGCTTATAGAAACAGCCAGAAGCTCTCATGTAGAGGTCGTATTTGTACAGCACGATGACGGACCGGGAACAGGCTTTTCAAAGGGCGATGAAGCCTATGAGATATACGATAAATTTGCGCCGGAGGTCAGCGAAAAGGTCTTTTGCAAGTCGGTAAACAGTTCATTTCACAGTTCGGCTGGTCTTCTTCAATATTTGCGGGAAAAGGGGGAAAAGCAGGTCATGATAGTCGGTCTGCAAACCGATTACTGCATAGATGCGACCATAAAAAGCGGTTTTGAACACGGATTTGAGATGATCGTGCCTGCGTATGCGAACTCTACCTTTGACAACAAATTCTTTTCAGGAGAAACTGCTTACCGCTACTATAATGAATTAATGTGGCACAAACGATATGCGAAGTGTGTTTCGATAGAAGAAGCAATAAGTCTAATGCAGTCCTGTAATTAATAATAGATTTTCAAAATTTACAAGCTGAAATTCTCCGAAAGGGGGATTTCGGCTTTTTGTTTGCCAAAAGTGATATGTATGTTCTATGCAAAAAGCAATAAAATTATCCCTGAAATTTGTTCTGTTCTACAAAATTGAGAAAAAACGTTCGATTTAAGCCCTAATGTACCCGAATTTGGACAATCAGGTCTTGACAAAAGTAAAAAGATGTTCTATAATATAAACAGAAACAATGTTCGGACAAATTGTTCTATGCATTTGAAGAAAAGATGGAACAGTCATTCTAAAATGAATATGCGCAGTTCATTATTGGAATACAGCGAATCTACATCACAAAGCCCGACAGAAAAACAGGGCTGAAAAACAAAGGATAGGTGCATTATGAAAGGTTTTAATTACACGGAAAGACTTATTATCAAGCTTGTGGCTCTGGTGTTTCTTGCTGCTGCGGCTTTTTCGGCTGAACTGCTCAGCGGGTTCGGACTGGCGGCGGTCATGGTTGTCCTGTTTTTGGGAATGAGAGCTGTTTCGGGGCAGCACATTGTTCTGGACAGGCGTTCGATAACCATTCTCAGGAAGCTTATCTCTATCTGCATGCAGGGCGGAAGCTTGAAGCGTTCCCGCAAGGCAGCTGAAAAGCCGATTACCCTTTACCGCAGGAACGCCTCGTGAATCACGCTTTCCCCTTCAGAACGGAAATCAGTTTGTATGACAGGCGGTTTATTTCGTCAAAGCTTACGGAGTCTATATAGTAGCTTTCAAGCTTGTCGTGAATTTCTTTTGCCTTGGTCAGAGCCTCCGACGCTTCTTCGGAAAGCTCGGCTGCAGCCTTCTTGTTAAAGTTCAGACGCTGTTTTTTGGCTGCAATTGCTGATTTTCCGTAAAATCTGGAGAAGTTTATACGCAAGCCTTCAATGTCCCCCAGACCATTAAAGCTTGAAGCAGTTATAAATGCCAGCCTCAATTCGGGAACAAGCATATGCTCAAAGGCGTTAGTCTGGAGCATGAAGTATTCGCTGACGGTTATGTCATAGCCCCGCTCTATCAGCTTGTCGGACAGGCTTCTCAGCAGAAAATCACTGCCTGCACAGTAGGGGTCACGCAGTACGTAAACTGTGTAGCCGTCGGGGATAAGAGTCTTGTAGCCGTCCTTTGTCAGTGCGGACAGCTGCTTGTAGGACAGAGTGCCTTTGGAGTCGGTGTCCTTTTTGGGGAACAGCTTTTTCGTGAAACGGTTTGCAAAGCCTTCAAGCTTTTCAAGGTTCAGCGTCCGAGCGGCGATGGTGAAGCTGTCGCTGTTAAGTGAGGCTATTGCCGAAACAAAACGTCTGCATCTGCCGTGATACTGGGCGTTTTCCTCGGTTGCGGCAATTATCTCGGAACGTTTTGAGAACAGCTTCCCTGCGTCCCAATATTCTCCCATGTTGAGTATCTGAGCCGTTGCTCCGGGATAAACGGGGTCGAAGGTATGCGGTGCGGTGCCGTCCATAAATATCACCTTGAACCGCTTGAAAACTACGGCATCAAGGGAGTCTGTGTCCGACGAGCAGCGGTAGATCTCCTTTTCTTCTTCGGGAAATGCTGCGGCAAGCTTCTTCATCAGCGAGGATTTTCCCGTTCCCGGACCGCCCTTGATTATGTAGGTGAAATACTCGTTGTCAGCCAAAATATCGCCGAATCGAGTCCTGAATCCGTCGGGGGACACGCCGCCGAGGAAAAATTCAATCGTTCCGTCTTTCATAAAATCAGCTCCTTTAAAGGTTTTTATAGTATATTATGAAATTCGGCATATTTGGTTACATAAGAGTATTGAAATTTCCCCAAAAATGTGGTACAATTTCATTGTATTCAGTTTTGGGAGTGATAGTTTTGCTTATCGAAAAGCTTATTGAAGCGGCAGTTGAGTATGACAGGGGAGATCCCAAGCGTATTCAGCATTTTATCAAGGTACACAGCTTTGCGGCGCTTATCGGGAAATCGGAGAAGCTTTCGGCTGATGAACAGCTTGTTCTGGAGGCTGCTGCAGTTCTCCACGACATTGGCATAAAGAATGCCGAACGTATTCACGGCTCAGCTTCGGGAAAATATCAGGAGATAGAGGGCGTTCCCGTTGCGGAGGAGATGCTTCGGAAATTCGGGTGCAGCGGTGACTTTATCTCGGAAGTGTGCTATCTTGTGGGACATCATCACAGCTATGCCGAGGATATTTCTCACAGCCTGAGAATTCTTATGGAAGCGGATTTTCTTGTGAACGCTTATGAGGACAGTATGTCTGAAAATGCGATCATCAGTGTTAGAAATAAGCTTTTTAGGTCGGATTGCGGAACTATACTTTTGAACAAAATGTTTGATTTGGAGGAATGATTATGGACGGCAACAAGCTTGAAACCATCAGAAAGCGTATCGCAAAAACAGGCGAGGCGCTCAAAAGAAACAATATGGAATTCTACACCGTGGAAAAGGCATCGGACGTTCCCGAGCTGGTAAAGTCGCTTATCCAAAAAGGCGACACTATCGGCACGGGCGGTTCTATGACCTTGAAGGAAACGGGCGTTATGGATCTGCTCAGAAACGGAGATTACAATTTTCTTGACAGGGAAGCTGTTCCCAAGGAGGAAATTCCGTCCATATACCGCAAATGCTTTTCTGCGGACGTCTATATGTGCAGCTCAAACGCCATCACCGAGAACGGCGAGCTTTACAACGTGGACGGCAACAGCAACCGTGTTGCGGCTATTTGCTATGGTCCCGAATCGGTCATTATCGTTGCGGGATATAACAAGATCGTTACGGATATTGAGGAAGCTTCTGTCAGAGTGAAAAAGCTTGCCGCTCCCGCCAACACCATGCGTCTTGACTGTGACACATACTGCAAGGAAAAAGGCGAGTGCGCCGCATTTGTAGGCGGAAACAAGCATATCTGCGATGGCTGCGGCGGTAACGACAGAATCTGCTGCAATTTCGTAATTTCCGCAAAGCAGCGTCACAAGAACAGAATAAAGGTCATCATTGTTGAGGAAGAATTGGGATATTGATTTTTCGTCAGATACAAACAGCCCCGAGGTCGTTTTGACTTCGGGGCTGTTTCTTATTCGAGAATAAGGTCGTTCTCGTCAAATGTGGGATATTCTCCGTTTTCAGAAAATTCAGAGGTCGTAATACCGTTAATATCGGTTATTTCAATTGTCATTGGTGCTGAATTCATAAACAAAGTATTGACATCATTGCCGCATACGCCGCCTGAATATTGAATTGTCCCGCAATATGCCGAAATATTGTATTTTCCTGCAATAGGGCAATGCCATACAGCTTCTCCGTTTTTGTCCGTTGCACCGATAACATAGCCGCCCCAAGCACCGGAATATCTTTCGGCAAGATTGCTGCCGTCAAAGCCCTCAGGACGGAGTATCACCCAATATCCGAACAGGGGACTGCCGTTTTCGTCCAGCAGACGGATAACGGTTTTTGACCTATCGACGGCGTTCAGCTCGTCGGGAGTAGGGAGGTCCCACGGCAGATCAAAGCTTATATTCCGAGGGGCGTCTGCATTTATCTCTATGGTAAACTGAATTTCGTTTCGTTTGCTTTCAACGCCGTCTGAATTTACCATCATATCCGAGGCGGTCACAAGATATGCTCCCTCGGTAAGGGTGCGGACTGTTGGCTTATCGCCGCAGGTAAGGGCAGCACCGTCCATATATCCTCCGCGGTCGTTGTCAAAGTCATATCCGAGAACGCCGTTTGCATACTTGATCGCTTTGCAGGTCACACGCAGTCCGTTTACGGGGTCGCCGTTTTTATCGGAGAATATGAACGAGGCTTGGTATTGACGAGGTTCTTCAGCAGGCTGAGAATTTGGGTCGTATGCAGGAGAGGTGAACTCGCTGTCCTTTGCATCGGCGGTGTTTTGCAAATTTTCGTACTTCTCGGCATAATAACGTTCATCCTGTGCAACATTGTCCCTATACCGTGTTCCGAGAAATGTGTCGATAAAATCCTCGCTCATTTCATAATTCCGACAAAATGCCGAAATAACATTGCTTTCGGGAGATATTGGGAACGCCATGACCTCGCCGCCTGCATATTTTGCCACAAGATAATAGCGCTGCGGCTCTGCTATATGGACGGAAAGATCATCAACCGTGTAATCACGTCCGTACTCGAATTTACCGCCTTCGGAAAGCCCGCCGATAATATCTGTCAATTCGGTGTCAAGAAGATTTGTATTTTCCTCGACAGCTACGGTACAGTAAGACATACTTTCCCAGTCATCTTCATAGGCGCAGTTGAAGTTCATTACATCAAAAGAATAAAGCATATCTCCCGAAGTTCTGAGCATTTCTTCCAGCATATTGCCTTCGCTTTTGACGGGGGAATGGTAGCGGTAGAAATGTATTTCGCCGTCAGACTCCAGCCCTAGAAGATTGGGATTTTTACTATCCGCAAAATAATGCAGCCCGCTTCCGCCCGGAACTTCATTTCCGAGAATGGGTTTGTCGGAATAGCCCGAATAACCGTTGAAAAGTATGGTAAGCAGCTCCTCATCATTGTCGGCTCGCATATATATTTTTTCTCCGACAATTATTTTGAGGGGCACATCAGTCGCTTCTTCAACTGCCGTTTCGGGTATTGGGATTTCCGCCGAAGCGGTTTCTGCGGAAGAAGTTTCGGTATATACAGCAGCATTTGTCCCTGTTTCGGGTACGGATTCAATATCCCTGTCGCTGCCGTAACGTACGGAAGTTACCGCTATTACTGCTGTCAGAACGCAAAGGGACACAGCCGCAGCCGCTTGCAATATGGGACTTCTTCTTTTCGGAGCATCGACGGAAACGGGATTTTCCGCATTTGCAGCAATTCTCCGCTTCATATCCGAATTTGCATTAATGGAGCTGTAAATGCGGTCCAGATCGTTCTTATTCATTTTTCAGCCCTCCTTCATTCAGTTCAAGACGCAGCTTTTTTCTTGCACGGTAAATATCGGAGCCTACCGTTTTTGCATTTCTGCCCGTAATTTCGGATATTTCCTCCAAAGAATATCCTTCAAAGCAAAATAGATACAAGGCATTTCTCTGATGCTCGGGCAGGCTTCGGATAAGCTCGGCATATTCAATGCTTTCGAAATCATCGGCAAAGGATATGCAGCCGTAATCAGCAAGCGGCTGGTTTTTGCGGAACCATGCGGAACGTGCCCTGTCATGACATAGATTGATAGCAACACGGATAAGCCACGCCTTTTTATGTTCGCAGCTGTCAAAACCCGACGTATTTTTCATCAGCCTTATAAATGTTTCCTGCACAATATCCTCAGCATCGTGGCAATTTTTCGTATTCTGAACAGCAATTCGCAGAATGGTATCGGCGTAAGCTTCGACATCGGCTTCAAAGATCGTCTTTTCATCTGCGGTCATCTGCACCACCCCTTTTATGTTTCTGTATATAATACGGTTCTCGAATGCTGTTTTTTGCAGCATATAAAAATTTCCCCGACAAAATAAGCGGTTTGCCGCAAGTGAAGGGCAAACCGCTAGATTATGTATCTCACAAAGAGAATTACATCAGCTTATCAAATGTATACTCTGCAAGCTTTTCCCGAACAACGTCGGAGATCTCATTAAAAGCGTCCTGAACACGGCAGCTGCCCGAACGTCCTCTTGTGCAGACATAATCGTCGGCAAGGCAGCGGCTCAGCTTATATTCGCCTTCAACGGCTTCGATAACATCCTTCAGAGAAATTTCTTTTGCGGGACGGGTAAGCTCATAACCTCCCTGAGAGCCTTTATAGGATTTCACCAATCCTTCGGTAACGAGCTTTCTCAGTATTTTCAGCGAAAATCTGAGGGTAACACAGGTTTCCTCGGCAATGGTTTTTGCATCCATACGATTATTGGCGCAGGCAAGTATCTGAACTATGCGTATTGCATAATCGGATTCCAGGGTAATGTGCATAAAATATCACCGTTTCCTATGAAATATTTATCAGTCAAGGAAATCCTTGACCTTTTTGCTTCTGCTGGGGTGGCGCAGCTTTCTGAGCGCCTTTGCTTCTATCTGACGGATACGCTCGCGGGTAACATTGAACTGCTTGCCCACGTCCTCAAGTGTGCGGGAGCGTCCGTCCTCAAGACCGAATCTCAGACGAAGCACCTTTTCTTCACGTTCTGTAAGGGTAGACAGCACCTGAGAAAGCTGTTCTTTGAGTAGGATAAGAGAAGCTGCATCTGCGGGCTGCGGGGCATCGTCATCGGGAATGAAGTCACCGAGATGGCTGTCCTCCTCCTCACCGATGGGAGTTTCCAGAGAAACGGGGTCCTGAGCGATCCGCATGATCTCTCTAACCTTATCCACAGGCATATCCAGCTCTGCTGCGATCTCCTCGGGGGAAGGATCGTGGCCGTTCTTATGAAGAAGCTGGCTGGAAACCTTCTTGACCTTGGTAATGGTTTCAACCATATGAACGGGGATTCGGATAGTTCTTGCCTGGTCTGCAATGGCTCTGGTAATAGCCTGTCTTATCCACCATGTAGCGTATGTGGAGAACTTAAAGCCCTTGGTATGGTCAAACTTGTCAACCGCCTTGATAAGACCGAGATTTCCCTCCTGAATAAGGTCAAGGAACTGCATTCCTCTGCCCACATATCGTTTTGCAATGCTGACAACAAGACGGAGATTTGCTTCTGCCAGACGCTTTTTAGCCTTCTGGTCGCCCTGAGCCATTCGCTGAGCAAGCTCGATCTCTTCCTCGGCAGTCAGCAGGGGAACACGTCCGATCTCCTTCAGATATATCTTAACGGGGTCATCAATGGCAATACCCTCGTTGGAGAGTGCCATTTCCAGGTCGTCCGTCAGGGTGTCCATAGAAAGTCCGAGATCGGTTTCGGCGTTGAAATCCTCGATGATCTCAATATTCAGATTTGCACAGTTATCATAAAAGCTGTCCATCTGGTCAACGTCAAAATCGAGATCCTCCAGAACATCTGTGATCTCCTTAGTGGTAAGCTTTCCGCTTGCCTTGCCCTGTTCCATCAAGCTGTCAATGGTTTTCTTATCAGCCATATAGCACATCTTCCTTTACTTGGATTTTTTTCTGAGATTCTGCTGGAGAAGGAGAAGATCGTCATCGGTCATTTCACTTCCTTTGACGGTCTGTCCGCCGTCGAAGGACAGCAGAATATTTATATATACGTCCAGCTCTTCGGCTGAAACGGTAATATCTTTGTATTTTGCAGATATTTCGGATATTTTGCCCATTTCGGCGGCACTAAATTCACCCGAAAGCGACATTAATGTAAATCTCTCGGAATTTTTTATGCCCTCTGCCAAAGAAGCAAATACTTTTCTGTTGAATTCTGTCACAAATTTGTCGGGCGTTATCTTAGAAAGGATATAATTAAGCGTATCCGGATGCCTTTCAAGGAAGAGGATTATCCCTATCTCTGCCTTGTTCTGCTTGGGATATTTCGCAGCATCGGGGTTTACGCTGTTCTGTCTGACGGGAGCGGTGATCTCCTGCCATTGCTTCTTTTGGTAAACACGCTCACGTTTTTTCAGCGTTGAATTTATCTGAGAAGTAAGGACTTCCTTGCTGACATTCTGCTCCGATGCGATCTTTGAAATATACACATCTCTCTCAATGGGAGATGATATATCCGCAAGGACGTTAATGCAGCGTTTTAGGTATTCGACCTTTCCCATATCCGTCTGAATGTCAATATCATTTTTGCATTTGTCAAGCTCAAAATTGATAGCGCCGTCGGAATTGTCCAGCAGATACTTGAACTTTGCCGCACCGAATTTTTTGATATACTCATCGGGGTCCTTAGCGCCCTCCATTTTGATTATCTTGGTTTCAACACCGACCTCTCCCAACAGATTGATCGCTCGGTGCGCAGCTGCCTGTCCCGGTCCGTCGCTGTCGTATGCGATGATGACCTCCTTGGCATATCCTGAAATAATACGTGCCTGTTCGGAGGTGAGAGCCGTTCCCAGCGTTGCAATGACATTTTCAAAGCCTGCTTGATTTACGGCGATAACGTCCATATACCCTTCGGCGAGGATAAGCCTGTCCGAATTATCCCGCTTGGCAAAATTCAGCGAGAACAGATTACGGCTTTTCTTGAAAACGGGTGTATCTGCGGAGTTGAGATATTTTGGTCCCTCACCGTCGATGATACGCCCTCCGAAGGCAATAACATTTCCCCTCAGGTCGATGATAGGGAAGATGACCCTGTCACGGAACTGGTCGAACAATCTGCCTGTTTTCTGGCTTCGTCCGCAGAGGTTTGCTGCAACAAGCTCGTCCTCGGTAAATCCCTTGGCGGTCAGATGGTCGCAGAGATTTTGCCAGCCTGACGGGGCATATCCCAGACCGTATTTTGTAACGGTTGCCTTGGTAAGACCTCGTCCTGCAAAATAACGCCTGCCCTTTTCGCCCAGCTGCTTATCATTGACAAGGACAGAATTGTAGTATTTCGCAGCGGCTCGGTTGGCTTCATAGATGCGCATTTTCAGTCTTGAAAAATCGGGGTTTCCCGAATTTTCAGGCATAGGTATCCCCGAACGTTCCGCAAGAAGCTTGACCGCTTCGTAATACTCAAGATTTTCTATGAGCATAGTGAAGGTGAAAACGTCACCTCCTGCGCCGCAGCCAAAGCAATAAAAGCTTTGTGTATCATTATATATCACACAGGATGGCGATTTTTCCGAATGAAAGGGGCAGAGGCAGGACATATTTCTGCCGCTTCGTTTCAGCACGGCATAAGAAGAAACAACGCTGTCAATAGGATTTGCAGAGCGAAGCTGTTCTATGAATTCGGGTGGAAAAGCCAATTCAGGGCACTCCTTTCGTTACTTCGGCCAGCCCTTGGGAATGAAAATATCCTTATAAAGGTTCACGGCATAGCTGTCGGACATTCCTGCTATATAGTCGCAGACTGCCCTATCCTTATCAAATCTTCCCATAATAGCTTTGTATTCATCGGGAAGCTTATCGGGATTTTTCAGGAAATATCCGTAAAGCTTTTCTACAAGCAGCATTGCCTTTGATTCTTCGGATTTTGCAGCCATATTGTAGTACACCCGCTCAAAAAGGAAGCTTCTAAGCTCGTCATGGGCGGCTTTTATCTCGGGAGTCATTGAGATATTTTCTGCGCCGCACTCTACGACAGATGTCACAAGCGTGGTGATACGTTCGCTTTTGCTCTTTCCGAGGACCTGTATGCAGTGTTCGGGAAGGTCGCTGTCCTTGAGGACACCTGCTCTTATGGCATCGTCAATGTCGTGGTTGATATATGCGATCTTATCGGCAAGACGGACGATATATCCTTCTCTTGTGGCAGCGACCGCATTGGTATGGCATGCGATACCGTTTTTCACTTCGTATGTAAGGTTCAGACCTTTGCCGTCCCTTTCAATGTAATCCACAACACGGACACTCTGAAGGTAATGCTTGAAGCCGTAGGGACATATCTCCGATAATATTCTCTCACCGCTGTGACCAAAGGGCGTATGTCCGAGGTCATGACCGAGAGCAATAGCTTCGGCGAGATCTTCGTTAAGCCGCAAGGCTCTTGTTATCGTCCTTGCAATTTGCGAAACCTCTAGGGTATGGGTAAGGCGTGTTCTGTAATGGTCACCGATGGGATCGAGAAAAACCTGAGTCTTATGCTTTAAGCGTCGGAATGATGTGGAGTGAAGTATCCTGTCTCTGTCCCGCTGGAAATCGGTCCGCATGGGACATTTTTCCTCTGGGATCTTGCGCTTTCCGCCTTCGTCCGAATAGCAGGCGTATTCACACAGGGCGGCATGCTCAATAGCTTCTGTCTGTTCTCTTGGAGTTAGCATAAAATCATCTCCCAAATAATATTGGTCACGAAACTGCCTATTATTATATACAGCAGATGAACGCAAAACTCCTCTTTATTTCGGTAAAAAGTTTTAATTTTGTATATTTCGACAATTATTCGGCAAAATTTCTGAATTCTTCGTCGCCTTTGCATAATTCTATTCTGCCGTTTGATGTGTCAATAAGCTTTTTTTCAAACGGATCGTAAAGTCCCGTCTGAACCAGCAAGTCAATATTAACATCTGCACCAAAGTCCGTACCGATAATTTTAATCTGAAATTCGGGGAGAATATAGCTTATCTTGCCGTACAGGTCATAGCTGCACTTTATGGAAACAGGGAAGCAGCTGCGCATTTCAGCCCTTGCTGAAGCGTCTACGGCTATTTTTGCCGAGTGGGAATAGGCTCTGACAAGTCCGCCGCCGCCAAGAAGTATCCCGCCGAAATATCTGGTGACAACACAGCAAATATCCGTCAGACCTTCCTTTCGCAGCACCTCAAGAACTGGAACTCCCGCAGTGCCTTGGGGCTCGCCGTCATCGGAATAACGGGAAGTATTATCAGCTCTCAGTATGTACGCATAGACGTTGTGGGTGGCTTTTCGGTGTCGGGCTCTTATTTCATCTATAAATGCAACGGCTTCGTCGGGGGTTTCGGTATGTCGGATATAGCCTATAAATTCCGACTTTTTTTCAATGAATGAAGCCTCCGCTTCGCCTTTTATAGTTGTATAATCCATAATAACTCCTGCTGATACAAAAACAGCCTGCGGTTCACGCAGGCTGCGATGGATATTCGTTCTTTTGCAATTATCACTGCATATTGAAACGCTTCTTAAATCTGTCAACACGTCCGCCTGTATCAACAAGCTTCTGCTTGCCGGTATAGAAGGGGTGGCACTTAGAGCAGATTTCAACCTTGATATCCTTCTTAGTGGAGCGAGTGTTGATCACGTTGCCGCATGCGCAGGTAATAGTGGTTTCAACGTACTCGGGATGAATACCTTCTTTCATTTTTACACCTCATTTCTGATATACTTATATGATTGCATAGCAGCCCATCATACAAGCTCAGACAGTAGTGCTATATACAAATCACTTACGGTTTAATATTATATCACAGGTTCTTGCAAATTTCAAGTAGTTTAACAGTTTTTTTACAATTTAATTTGCAGACGGTCAGATGTACTATAATAATATGGTGAGTTGAGTAAGCAATTCTCGGTATTTGTTGAATATAGACAAAATATGCATTGCAAATTTATATTATATTCTGTATAATATAGGATTGACAAAAGCATATAGCGGTGTTATAATGTAGTTACAATATTATACAAGATATAATACTACGGAAGATAAATGGAGGTAAACATTATGTTTGTAAATTTAACTAAAGAACAACCCGCTATGAATACCCGGGCAGCCGAGGAACAGCCCAAGTACAGAGGAAATTACGAGTTCGACCATTCCAGAACTCAGATCTGCCCCCACTGCGGACAGTCCGTAACACGAGGTGCTTCCTTCTGCACACACTGCGGTTCATCAATGACCGAAAGCGCATCAGCAGGTAACACCTCACAGGTACCCGTTTTCAGCGCACCCGCTGCTTCAAATTCGGGCGAAGGCATATGGAGCAAGATCAAAAAGGTAGTTACAGATATTACAGGAGGTTTGTTGGATATGATAAGTGAGCTTAACAGAACTATAAGAGCAAGAGAGAAGAACAAGTGGATAAGCCTGCTGCTGTGCATCTTCACAGTATTCGGTCATAAGCTGTATGAAGGCAAGATCGAGATGGCTGTTATTTATCTGCTGACAGGCGGTATTTTCGGGATAGGTCTGGTAATTGATGTTATTACTCTGCTGGGCAAGCCTGAGAATTACTACGTTACACAGAGCTGACAAAACCGAACGGAGGACATTGTTATGGCGAATATTTCAAAGCGGCTCACAGCAGGTTTTGCCGTTTCCGCAGCAATTGCAGGACTGGCGGCGTATCTTATTGTTCCGAAGAATGAATTCAGCATCATGGACGGCTGCGGCAGCGGCGAGGATATAAACTATTCCATCATCAACAGTGATGTTATTTCCGAGGAAATGCCGATCGAATATTCGCTTGCGGGACAGAAGTGGAAGGGCTGGAAGTTCAGGACATCCGGTGAGGGAAGTGCGGACATCGTAGTCTGCCGTTACAGCGGCGATGGGATAAAAAGCACGGAAATATACACAGTCAAGGTGGACAAGTCGCTGCATATCTGCGATTACAGAATAAAGTCTGCCGATGGTTTGGACGATATGATACCATAATAAAACCGTCACATCGTTTTGTGCGATGTGACGGTCATTTTTTAGGGTTATCAAACTCCCGCAATAATAACATTCACAGTTCCGAAGGGGAATGCCAGAGGGATACGGAATGCTTCGGCAAGATCATTCAGCTCGGCACCGACGGAGTTTTCCTGAGGTTCAAGCTGCAGCTCCATACCGGAATCATTGGATATGTTTACGGTAAACAGACCGTTCTGGAGGTTTAAAAACTCGCCGACAGAAGCATTTGTCATTTCGTCAATGCAGTTGAGAGGTTCACCTGCATATCTGGCAGCAAAATCTATGTAAGCATTATCGTCAGCTTCAATTGCTGTAACAAACGAGATAGGACCGTTTATCTTCTGAACGGCAGCGTTCATACAGGAATAGGAAGTGATCTGCTCGGGGTCAAGGGGAGTGAAATCATCACCGATGAAGCGTATGATATTTTTAAAGAAAAGGGAGATGTAATCGGTGTAGGTCTTGGAATTTCTCAGAGCGTCAAGACCGTAGAATTTTCTGATTGCAGCGCATGCTTTATCGTTCTGAACATCTGTGAAATCTGCATCGGTAATGCTGTTTTCGGCCTTGTAGCTGCGCATTGCCTGTTCAAACTGAGCGGTGGTCATATAGCCTCTGTCAACGAGGGCCTGTCCCATAAGAAGGTGACCGCTTTTCTGAGATGAAAGCAGTTCTTCGACCTGATCTTTTGTCAGGAAGCCCATTTCAACGGCAATATCGCCGATACGCTTGTCCATTCTCTGCTGAGCATTATGGACCTCTTCGACCTGCTCTGCGGTCATATATCCTGCATTTATCGCCAGAACGCCTAGCTTTAATCTGGTGGTTTTCTGCAGCTCCAATGCCTCGGTCAGCTGTTCGGGAGAAACAAGACGCTGATTGAGCAGATAATTTCCAAAAAATTGTGTAAACATGATAAATAATCCTCCGAAAAAGTTTATATATTACTGTGTCAATGACGTGAATTTATCATATCCTGTTCAGGATCTTTTCTACATCGCTGTCGGAAATAGGCTTCTGGAGAAAATCGTATGCTCCTGCTTCGATAGCTTCCTTAAGATTTCCCTGAGTACCCACAGATGAAGCAACAACGACCTTTGCCTTGGGATTTACGGCAAGAATTTCTTTAAGTGCTTCAACGCCTGTCTTTTTGGGCATTACAATGTCCATAAAGGTAATGTCTGGAAGATTTGTCTTATACTGCTCAACCGCATTTTCACCGTCTGTTGCGGTATAGATCTCCTTGCAGCCGAGCTTAGTCATAAGGTCGGTCATTTTTTTGCGTACAAGGATAGAATCATCACATATCAATACTCTGATCTCAGAAAGAATCATTTTAAAAACTCCAATCATATCCATTTAGTAAAAACTTTGACCGCGAATCACCGCGATAACTCTATACACTTAATATTATACTCCTATTTACAGGTAATTTCAATATACTTTTTATGAATTAAGTGAAAAACGGTAGAAAAGAGGGTAACGCTTTTGTTAATATTGCACAATTATTCCAGTCGCCAATCAATAGGTTCGATATTATGTGCCGTTAAGAACTCGTTTGCTTTTGAAAAGTGCCGGCAGCCGAAAAATCCGTTATATGCTGAAAGCGGGCTGGGGTGAGCACACTCCAGAATACAATGCTTCCGTCTGTCGATAAGCTTTGCCTTTGCACGGGCGTTCCCACCCCAAAGCAGGAAAACCATCGGCTTTTCACGCTCATTGAGAAGCTCGATAACATGGTCGGTGAATATCTCCCAGCCCATGCCCTTATGGCTGTTGGGCTGACCTTCTCTTACGGTGAGGACGGTGTTCATCAGCAGGACGCCGTTTTCTGCCCATTTTGTCAGGGTACCGTTTTGCGGAGGGGGATAGCCAAGGTCGTCCTGCAGCTCCTTGAAGATGTTTTTCAGGGACGGCGGCGGAACAACGCCTTCACGAACGGAAAAGCAAAGTCCATGTGCCTGACCCGCTCCGTGGTATGGGTCCTGTCCCAGAATGACCGCCTTAACATCGCTGTAAGAGGTGTATTTCAGGGAATTGAAAATATCATACATATTGGGGTATATTTTGGTGGAAAAATACTCCTTTTTCAGAAATTCTCTGAGCTTCAGATAATACTCCTTTTTGAATTCATCGGCAAGAAGCTCGTCCCATTCATTATTAAACTGTACCATTTCATTATTCCTTTCAGATTTTTTCGGAAAGTCTGTCGATAAGCTTTCCCAATGATGTAAAATCGGGGTTTTCGGAACTTTCGCCGTATCTTATGATGTCGTAGGCATCGGCTGTGGGGGAATACTCGGAAAAGTCGTTTTTTACCTGCTCCAGCTGACCAATTTCGCCTGTGGTTCGGACGGGGGATATTTCTGTTCCCGTCAGCCTGAAACCGTCAAGCGCTGCTTTGAAGCCTTTTCGGTATTTTTCGGGAGATTCGGGCATTTTTTTGTAATCCTTCACAAGCCGTTTCCATTCGGAGATCTGTTTTCTTCTCGGCAGCTGCCTGAACGTTTCCGCTTCGTCTTCGGAGAGGAATTCCTCGCTGTCGGTAAATCCACATTCCTCGTCGTTATCTTTTTTGGCAAATTTTAAGGAAACATCGGACAGAAGCTTCAGCAGCTTTCGGAAAGCGTTTTTCATGACCTTGACGGCACTTCCGAAGAATTTTATTATCAGCACTGCAATTATAATGAAGCCGACGATATAAAACAGCGCATTCCAGACTGGGTGGGGAGTTACCTCGGGGACATCTTCGAGGGGAACGTACTCAGGCAGTTTTGGAAGCTCTTCGAGAGGTTCGGCATCTCCTCCGGTGGTTTTGCTGAGCTGTCTTGCCAGCTCCATAGAAGCGGCTCCGACAATTTTTATAAGCTTGAACAGGGAGAGAAATATTGCTGAAATGCCGTCCTTGAACAGGAAAAGCAGGGCGGTAATGCTGGCAATTATCACGATAAGCCTGATGGTATAGGCACGCACCTTCGGCGGGAGATTTTGCTCGCTGTGCCGTCTGCGCTGCATCAGATAGTCAATATTTCCCTGACTTTTCCCGATAGCAAATATCAGAATTATGATGAAGTAGAAGAAAATCATCAGTTCGGGGCTGTATGGGTGCTCGGTAAGGAACAATATAAGTATCACCAGGAGATTTCCAACTGCGGAAAATATTATGCCAAAGCCCTTCAGTATCATGGTATAATGGAAAAAATAGTATCGGCAGCCGAAAACGAACAGCATCAGACAAAGCGCCGTAAGCAGGACGACCGAGACGATACCTCTTTGCTGATTTGACGAGAAAACAAAGAACGCTCCCACCGCCGAAGCAATTGCAAACAATACAAGCAGCAGCCGTCCCACAACGGGCTTTCTGTCCTCTAACAGACTGAATGTCATTCGGATAATATAGCCGAAAAATCCAAATCCTGCGGCAATTCCCATATCGGTCAGCCAGATGAACCCGCCGAGATCGTCAAAGCCGTCTATGAGCATTATCAGCGGAAAAAACAGCAAAAATGACGCCAGACAGGCAAGCAGCTTTATGGCATCAAGAAGCTTCATGGTGTTCCGCCTCCTTTTCGGGGATATTCAAGCCGAAGAAATTCCGTCCGACGGAAATTGCGTTGATGTGCGAGGGAATATACTCGGGAATTTCGCCTGTGGTCAGGATAGTGACACCCTTTTGGGATTCCGCAAAGCTTACGGTATGTTCGTCTATGTAAGGCGTGATGACGTATATTTCCGTTCCGGGGGCAGCTTTGCAGGTGCCGTTCAGAAACGCTCCGAAGCTTTCGGCGGCGTCAAATTTGAGTTCCGCAAGAAGTCTTAGGCAGGAGAGAAGCTGTTCGCCGCCTGTGGCAGTTTCGGAGATGATATTTCCCGAATTTTCCGCGATCTGTCCGTTGGAAAGAAGCGTCATAGGCACTCCGCTTTCAGAACAGGATCTCAGCAGAGAGGCGGCAACCTTTATACATATTTCAAGAGCCATAACGTCCAGAGGGTCGCCGAAATCTATTTCCGAGGACTGACAATTTAAGATGACGGCACAGCTTTTGTTCAGCGTGTAGTCGTTATTGTATATCATCAGTTCATCGGCAGCGGCGGTAGCCTTCCAGCATATTCTTCGGAGATTGTCGCCGTCAATATACTCGTGGATACCATTATAAAAGAACGGGTCTGAAATTATCTGACGCTTGGTAAAAACATTTCCGCAGATGTAGCTGACGCTGTCCCGTGAAATGCTGTCGGCAGGCAAGGGGGCGGGCAGGACACGCACTCTTGCATTCAGCTCCACGGGCATAGATGTGTTCATCGTACCGAAAAGGTCGCTGGAAACAAGAATGGACTTTTCAATGGTATAAACGCCCCTTTTCAGGCACTTGACCTTCCAGCTTCGGCGTATTTTGTGATAGCTTTTGAGCATAAAGATGCTGGAGATAAACCTCGTTTCTCCCGTGACTACCGATTCAAGCTCGCCCGCTTCAAGCCATTTTGACGTGGCAAGCTCGGATTTCAGCCAGCTTACGGGCAGCAGCTTTGCATTGCTGATCTCCTCGATAAGTTCTATTTCGTCACCCTCAAAGGCTTCATCAACGCTGAAACAGCATTTATATTCAAGGTTTGAAAAAATTTTTCTGCAGTAAACAAGGTGCTCAACAGCAAGTACGAGCACAATGATAGCAAGTATTGCAAGAAAATCCATAGCTTTACCGTCTTCCTGAGTTATTCGATAGGTACACGAACGCTTTCTGTTGCCTTAACTGCCAATTCCCTCTGAGCTGCAGCTGCGCCCTCTCGGAGAACTGCGGAGGTTTTCGGGATAATTCGGTGAGCGATAACGTCGGGGGCTATCCGCTTTACGTCGTCGGGTGTCACGAAATCTCTGCCGCTGACAGCAGCCTGCGCCTTTGATGCTTTGAGCAGGGCAAGCGTTCCTCTTGGGCTTACTCCCAAACGAATGGACTGATCGTTCCTTGTTTCGGTGCAGATGTCGAGTATGTATTCCTTGACGGCTTCGGAAACTCTTATTGTTCCGATATACTTTTGAGCTTCCACAAGCTCCTCGGCAGATGCTACCGCTTCAAGGCTGTCAATGGGCGATTTTGATGCGTGCTCGTCCATAACCGAAAGCTCGTTTTCACGGCTGGGATAGCCCATTGAAAGGCGCATTAAAAATCTGTCCAGCTGTGCTTCGGGCAGGGGGAATGTGCCTTGCGTTTCAATGGGATTTTGAGTTGCAATTACCATAAAGGGGGCTTTCAGGGGATATATCTTTCCGTCAATGGTCGCCTGACGCTCCTCCATACATTCCAGCAGACCGGACTGTGTACGGGGAGTTGCTCTGTTTATTTCGTCCGCAAGCAGTATATTTGTAAACACTGCGCCGGGACGGAATCTGAACTCATTTTCTCTGCGGTCGTAGATATTCAGTCCCGTAACATCGGAGGGGAGCAGGTCGGGGGTGAACTGCACACGCTTGAAATCGCAGCTTACCGACTTTGCCAGTGCCTTTGCTGCGGTGGTCTTGCCCGTTCCCGGAATATCCTCCAGCAGGACGTGTCCCGAACAGAGTGCGGCGATTATGATCTTTTCTATAACATCGTCCTTGCCTATAATGACCTTTCCGATGTTTGCTTTCAGCTTGTCCGACAATGATTTTATATCCATATAAGCCTTCCTTTCAAGATATTAGTAAAAATATACAGCTTATCTTACATTATACTATATTTTTCTGGATATTACAAGTATTATCGGCAGATTATTTTTGTTTATCAAACCTATTGATAATATTTGAAAGCTGTGGTATCATATATAAAGAAGAAAAATTGATAATTCGGGTGAATTATTATGATAAAGCTTATTAAACGGATAATATGCCTTGCGGTCGTTATAATAATGAGTATGTCGCTTTTCGGCTGCGGTGAGGACGACGGTTCGGGGTATATTTTCAGATACGACATTACGGGAAATCCCGCAAATCTTGACCCTCAGCTGGCTTCGGACAGCTCCTCACGTCTGGTCCTTGCGAATATCTGCGAGGGACTTCTTAAAGCGGGTGACGGCGGAAAGATAGAAAACGGTGTTATCAACGGCTACACGCTTTCCGATGACGGACTTGTGTACACCTTTGACCTGAAAAGGGACGTTTACTGGACAGGTGAAGGTGGCTATGAGGCGAATATGACCTCGGCGGATTTTATCTTTGCATTTTACAGAATATTTGACCCCGACACTAAATCTCCATATGCCGACGACTTTTCCTGTATCAAAAACGGTTCTGCGGTAAACAGAGGACTTGCTCCCGCCGACAGTCTGGGCGTTTCCGCTCCCGACAAATACACGCTGACCATTACGCTTGAAAAGCCTAACGCAAACTTTCTCTACCTGCTTACAACTACCGCAGCAATGCCCTGCAACGAGTATTTTTTCAAAAGCACCATGGGCAAATACGGACTTTCGGCGGAAACGACCTTTTCAAACGGCAGCTTCTTTCTTAAAGAATGGAACTACGACCCCTATTGGAACAATAACTACATTATCCTGCGGCGGAATAAGCTCAATTCCGAAAGGGACTATGTATATCCGTACAGTATCAATTTCTTTATAAAGTCGGATACTTCCGAATTTGAAAGCGATTATCTTGCCGGTGAAACGGATATTATCAAGTCAAACGGCAAAAATCAAAAGCTGTTTAAGAACGGTAAATTTATTGAAACTCAGATCTCGTCGGCAGGACTGCTGATAAATACGGAAAATGAAGTGCTTGCAAATAAAAATATCCGTAAGGCACTCGCTGAGTCTATTGACCGAGATTCGCTGCCCGAATATTCAAACCTGACACCCGCCTTTGGAATAGTTCCTCCGCAGGTGTCGCTGCTGAACAAAAGCTACCGTGAATTGGCGTCCGAGCGTTCTTTGGGTGAATTCAATGCAAAATATGCCCTGACCGACCTTTACAACGGTTATAATGAGCTGGACATTGCTTCCGCTGACGGTATTGCCATAATGGTTTCCGAGGACTTCTATAACCCCGAGGCGCTTCGGGATATTACCGCACAGTGGAGCGAAAAGCTGCAGCTTATGTGCGGTGTGGAGATAGTTTCCGCTAACGAATACAATACAAGGCTTGAAACTAAGGATTATGAGATAGCCGTTATGGAAGCCGTCTGCGAATTCAACAGTCCCGCTGCTGTCCTTGACGGATTTTCTGCATCTGACGGTGACAGTATCTGCGGCTTTGCAGACTCTCAGCTGGATATTGCCCTGAACCGCTTCAAGAATTCCGCAAGTCTGTCCGACAGCGTTTCCGCTCTTACCGAGGCAGAAAAAGCAATTATTGCCGAGCATATTTATGTTCCGCTTTATTATCCGAAGAACTATCTGATTTTCAGCGATAAGGCTGACGGGATAGCATATAATCCTTTCTCCGATCAGATATATTTTGAGAAAGCAAAATATTTTGAATAGTATGGTATTTTACCCGTCACTTAAACTGTGGCGGGTATTTTTATGCTCTCTGAAAGTGACATTTTTTTCCTTTTGAATGATGTATAATAGTAACTGTACGGGGGGAAGAAAATGAAAATTTACGCCGATATTCTTATAATAACCAACATTTATATGAACTATTTTATGCTAAAGGCAGTTGCGGTGCTTACGCATACTCCGATGAAAAACGGCAGGTGCATATTATCTGCTGTTTTCGGCGGGATGACTGCGCTGACTATCCTTATTCCCGAGATGAATTTTGTCTGTATGACACTCATCAAGCTGTTGGGGGCGGCGGCAATTGTCGCTTTGGCGTTCGGTATCGGGGACAGGCGGCTGTTTCTTCGGCTGGCGGCGGTTTTCTGGCTGGTAAGTATGATTTTTTCGGGGACTGCCTATCTGTTTACGGAAATTTTCCGTCCGAAATATGCCTTCATTTGCAACGGAGTGGTCTATCTGGATATGTCTGTACTGACACTTGTGACGGCTACCATTACGGCGTACATGCTCATTTCATTGTTCAGATTTTTTATGGATAAAAGAGTGTGTGAACCGAAGCACTTTCATGTAGTCATCTGCGGAAACGGAAATACTGCCGAAATTGAAGGTCTGTGCGATACGGGAAATTATCTTACCGACGCATTTACGGGAAAGCCTGTTATCGTCTGCGGCAAAAAATCGGCAGAGCAGGTCATTCCGCAAGCTGTGAGAGATTATTTCAGCGGCAGCGTTGAACACGTTAAGGGCGTAAGGCTGATACCATTCCGGACGGTGGGAGCAAGCGGTCTGATACCTGCTTTTGTGCCCGATGCGGTTTACATAAAGGAAACGGATGGCGGAAAAATAAGGGCGGTGGAAGCACTTATCGGTATTTCCGAAACGGGTGTTGATGCTGCAGTAGTCAATCCCGACATATTTTTTTGAAAGGAAGCTTTACAATGGATTTGCTGAACAGGATCGCAGTTTTTATCGCAAAACTCAGGGACAGGATTTTTTTCGGCAGGGAACGAAACGATATTTTTTACATAAACGGCTCGGATATGCTGCCGCCTCCGCTTTCAAAGGAGGAAGAAGCAAAAGCCTTTGAGGAGCTGGAAACCAACGGCGAAGCGGCAAGAGCAAAGCTTATCGAGCACAATCTGCGGCTTGTGGTATATATAGCCAAAAAGTTTGAATCTACGGGAATCGGCATCGAAGACCTTATCTCTATCGGGACGGTGGGGCTTATCAAGGCTGTGCGGACATTTTCACCCGACAAGAGCATTAAGCTGGCTACCTATGCTTCACGCTGCATTGAAAATGAGATACTTATGTTTCTCAGAAAATCCTCTCAATATAAAAATGAGCTGTCCATTGACGAACCGCTTAACATTGACTGGGACGGAAATGAACTGCTGCTTTCGGATATTCTCGGTACGGACGAGGATACGGTAAACAGGGGGATAGAAGCCGAAGCGGAAAAAAGTCTGCTGCTCTCGGCGGTCGACAGACTTCCGTCAAGAGAACGGGAGATAATGCAGATGCGTTTCGGTCTCATTGACGGCAAGGAGAAAACGCAGAAGGAGGTTGCCGATATTATCGGAATTTCGCAATCCTACATATCACGTCTGGAAAAACGTATTATCAAAAAGCTGAAAAAGGACCTTGATGCTTCTCTGAATTCCCAATAAATAACATTAAAATATCTGAATATAGAAAACTGCTTCTGACAATAATTTCAACAGGACAGCTTGACGTTGTCCGTAAAACAAGGAGCAGTTTTTTATGTATTATAATAAGGTCGATATAAGCGGCGTGAACACCTCAAAGCTTACGGTGCTCAAAGAAAGCGAAAAAATGGAGCTTTTAAAGCAATACAAAGCAGGGGACAAGTCCGCAAGGGATAAGCTTATCAACGGAAATCTGCGGCTGGTGCTTAGCGTTATTCAGAGGTTTATCGGAAGGGGTGAAAATCCGGATGATCTGTTTCAGGTAGGCTGCATCGGGCTGATGAAGGCAATTGACAATTTCAACACGGACCTTGATGTGCGGTTTTCGACCTATGCCGTCCCGATGATAAGCGGAGAGCTGCGGCGTTTTCTCAGGGACAACACACCTATAAGAGTGAGCCGTTCACTCAGAGATACAGCATACAAGGCAATGCAGGCTAAGGAAGCGTTGACCAACAAGAACCAGCGTGAACCGACGATCGATGAAATAGCCGAAGAGATCGGTTGTCCCCGTTCCGATGTGGTCATTGCTCTGGAAAGCATATCCGATCCCATTTCTCTGTATGAGCCTGTCTATTCCGATGCGGGAGATACGCTTTATGTTCTTGACCAGCTTGGCGACAAGAACAGCGACAGCAACTGGCTCGACGAAATTTCCCTGAAGCAAGCCATCAACAAGCTTGGTGAACGTGAAAAAAAGATACTCTACCTTCGCTTTTTTATCGGAAAAACTCAGGTAGAGGTGGCAAATGAGATAGGTATTTCTCAGGCGCAGGTATCCCGATTGGAAAAATGCACGCTGGAAAAGATCAAAAGTCAGATATAAAAAATAAAAGGCTTCCGGAATCATCTTCCGAAAGCCTTTTATATAGTGTAAGCTTCTTTTCGTATCAGACTGCGCGTGTTACCTTGTTGGAACGCAGACATCTGGAGCACACGTAGATGTGCTTGGGAGTGCCGTCAACGATAGCCTTTACACGCTTTACGTTGGGCTTCCAAGTTCTGTTGGAACGATGATGCGAGTGAGATACCTTGATACCGAAAGTTACACCCTTTCCGCAAATATCACATTTTGCCATGGGGTCGCACCTCCTTTTACATTTACAAATCACTTTACTATTCTATCATATATTTTCGACAAATGCAAGTCTTTTTTGAAAAAAAATAAAAAATTGCAAAAATGACAAAATATCTGAATTTTTCTATTGAAATCTAGTGTATTTTATAGTATAATAGAAAATGTATATCGCAAAAGTTCCCGTTTTTGGAACTAAATCCATCTGTGAGAGGATAATTTTATGATCGATGCAAGGTCCGAGCTTATCGGAATACTGATAAATGCGTTTATTTTGTTCACCTGCTTTCCCGTGCACGAATTTGCCCATGCAGCGGTGGCAAAGCTTCTGGGAGATGACACTGCCGAACGTGAGGGACGGCTTACCCTTAATCCAATAGTCCACCTTGACATATGGGGTACTATTGCCATGCTGGTCATGGGCTTCGGCTGGACAAATCCCGCACCTGTCAACTCAAGCAATTTCAAGAACCGCAAGGTGGGAAATCTGCTTACTGCGCTTGCAGGACCTGCGGCGAATCTGATATTGTCGTACATATTTATGATACTGTACAGAATAATGAAATATATGAGCGGAGTTTCCGATAATACAGGATACGGATATTTTGCAACGATTTTCGTTACGGCTGTTACGGCAAACATCGGGCTGGCGCTTTTTAATCTCTTGCCTATTCCTCCGCTGGACGGCGCACGGCTTATCTCCGCCCGTACATATTACAAATTCAGTCAGAAGGAAAACGTTATTGCGGTCGTGCTGATACTCTTGTGGATCTCCGGAATACTTACAATTCCTGTTATGATTTTTGAGAGTGCTGCTATCAGCCTAATGACAGTTCTTTCCGATTGGGTCGAGCCTGTTATGGCGTCGCTTATACATTGATTTGGAGATGATTTGAATAGAACAGATTACATATAAGCTTCCCGTTTTTGAAGGGCCACTCGATCTGCTGCTTCATCTTATCGCCAAGCATAAGCTGAATATAAATGATATTCCCATTACCGAGCTGTTGGAGCAATATCTCGATTATATCAACAAAATGGCTGTTACGGATATGGAGATTGCAGGCGAGTTCCTTGAAATGGCGGCTAAGCTTATCTACATTAAGACGGTTTCTCTGCTGCCGAAGCACAAGGAAGCCGAGGAGATGAAAAAAGAGCTGGAGGGAAGGCTTATTGAGCTGTCCCTCTGCAAAAAGACCGCAGAGCTTATGCGGCAAAGATATATCGGTGATGCCGTTACCGTCAGGAAGCCTATGAAGCTGGAGATAGACTGCACCTATCGGATCGTTCATAATGCGGAGGAGCTTGTGGACGCATACATCGGAATGTCGATAAAGCGCGAAGAGGACAAGCCTGTATCTCCCAACGCATTTACAAAGATAGTTTCCAAAAAGGTAGTTTCGGTCACATCTCAGATAATACATATTTTAAAGAAGCTTTACGAATTTGGCAGCTGTGAAATGGCGGGGCTTTTTGATGCAATGACCGACCGTTCGGAGCGGGTCGCGGCGTTTCTTGCCGTTCTGGAGCTTACAAAATCGGGACGAATACTGTTAAATGAAGATAACTCAATGATCACGTTTAACAAGGAAAATTACCGTGAGGATGCTATGGGAGATATTGAAAATATGGAGATCACGTCTGAGTGATTGGGAGGAAACTGCAAAATGAAGCTACAAGAAAAAATCTCAGTCATAGAAGCTATACTGTTTGCAAGCGGTGACCCTATTGAAGCAGATAAGCTTGCGGACGCTTCGGGTGTAACACAGAGCGAAGCTGTAAAGCTGGTAAAGCTGCTTTCCGACAGATATGATGAAGCGCACAGCGCACTTTGCGTTCTGAAGCTTGGCACGGCGTATCAGCTGGCTGTTCGCAGGGAATATGATGACTACATTAAAGCCGCTTTGGAACAAAGAAGGGCAGTTCCGCTTTCGCAGGCGGCTATGGAGGTCCTGACGATCATTGCGTACAATCAGCCTGTTACAAAGGGCTTTGTTGAGCACGTCAGGGGGATAGACAGTTCAAGCGTTGTGAATTCTCTGCTTGAGAAAAATCTGCTTGAAGAAGCGGGAAGGCTTGATGTTCCGGGAAGGCCTATTGCATACAAAACTACCGATGCTTTTCTCAGAGCGTTTCAGCTTTCGTCTTTGGACGAGCTTCCTGCTTTGCCGAATGCGGACGGACAGGTCAGCTTTGATGAGATACTCATCAATGAAACCGAGCTTTCCGATGAAGCGGATACGGAGTCTGAGGAATGACGGCGTTATATATAATATCGGGGATAATCCTGTTTTTTGCGGTCATTCTGAATATTCCCATAAAAGCGTTTCTCTCATATGACGGAAAAAATTTCATCATTTCCGTAAAGTACGCATTTATAACAATATTTCCGATAAAACCGAAAAAAGAAAAACGCAAACGGGTAAAAAAGAAAGCTGCCGCCGATAACACCAAACCGTCCGCCGATGACAAAAAGGCAGCCGAGCTGTCCGAAGCCGATGATGACGACGATATTGACGATACCTCCGAGGAGCTTTTTGATCCCGACGCCGACAAGAAAAAAGAGAAGAAAGAAGGAAAAAACAGTCTGTCCGAAAAGCTGGAAACGCTGAAAAGCTATATCCCGCTTGTGGAGGACTGCAAAACGCCGCTCTTAAAGCTTTTGAAAACTCTGAAAATAACGGGGCTTGACCTGAATATTATTGCGGCAGATGAGGACGCATTGAATGCGGCACTGCTTTACGGCAGCCTGAACGCCGCAGTTTACAATCTGCTGGCAGTTATTATGCAGGCGTTCATAGTTAAAGTCAAAAGCGTAAATATCGGCTGTCGTTTCAACTATCCCGATACGGTGTTTAAAATAAGTTTCGCTGCGGAGCTTACGCCTGCGAGGATCATTGCTTGTGCGTTCGTTCTGCTTACAGCATACATTAAGTTTAAAAACAATGATAAAAACCAAAAAGGAGAATAATTATGGATATCAAGGTAAAGGAACTTGTAAACTCAGCACTTTCAAACATTCAGAATATGGTAGACGCAAACACTGTAACGGGGACACCCATTGTTCTTGACAGTGGTGTTACCATAATTCCCGTGTCAAAGGTATCCTGCGGATTTGCAGCCGGCGGTTCAGACCTGCCCAACAAGACTGAAAAGGAGTGCTTCGGCGGCGGCACAGGCGGCGGAATAACCGTATCTCCACTGGCATTCATCTGCATTTCTCCCGCAGGCGAGGTGCAGCTGCTTCAGCTTTCAATGAACGCTTCTGCTTCAAACGCTGTTATCAATATGGTCCCAGAAGTTTTTGACAAGATCTCTGCGCTTTTCAAGAAGGACGAAAAGGCTGCCGAAGCTGTTATCGAAGAAAGCAAATAATTTTTGATTTGCCGTCATAGAATTAAATATATTTATTATGGCGGTGATGAAATGAAATTTGCAAAAATTGCGTGGGCAGCTGTTTTTTCGGTTTTTATCGGGACATTTTCGGCATTTCGGGCAGAAGCGGCTGCTGTTGATGTGTCGGCAAAGGGCTGCGTGCTTATGGAGGCTGAAACAGGCGAGGTCATATACGGTAAAAACGAAAATCTAAAGCTGCCCATGGCAAGCACGACAAAAATTATGACAACTCTCCTTGTGCTTGAAAGCGGAGGTCTTGACGAGGAATTTACCGTTGACAGCTCTGCAATAATGGTCGAAGGTTCGTCTATGGGACTTACCGAGGGTGATATTGTCAGCAAACGTGCATTATGCTACGGAATGATGCTCCCGTCGGGAAATGACGCTGCAAATGCTTCCGCAGCTAAGCTTGCGGGAAATTATGAGGATTTTGCCAAGCTGATGAATCGTCGGGCAAGGCTTATCGGAATGGAAAATACATCATTTGTTACGCCGTCCGGTCTGCATGATGATAACCATTATTCAACAGCTTATGATATGGCTCTGCTGACCTCGGAAGCTTTGGATAACGATGATTTCCGAAGCATCTGCGGCTGTCGGAATGCTCAGCTGAAATTCGGTAATCCTCCCTATAACAGATGGCTGCGGAACACCAACAAGCTTCTGACATTTTACAGCGATTGTATCGGTGTGAAAACAGGCTTTACCGATGAAGCGGGGCGATGCCTTGTGTCTGCGGCAGAACGGGACGGCGTTACGCTTATCTGCGTTACCCTCAACGACCCGTCCGATTGGAGCGACCATATCAAGCTGTTTGATTACGGTTTTGACAGGGTGACAAAATATCCGCTGAATATGGACAATATTCCCAAACAAGTTGATGTTGTAGGCGGGAATAAGGACAGCTGCGCATTATCCCTTGAAGATGTTCCGTACTGTGCATTTACGGCGGATAAACGAAGCGAGATCACCGTAAAGACGGACATTTCGGGATTTATCTATGCTCCCGTGAAAAAGGGCGACAAGGTGGGGACTGCCCGTTACTATTATAAAGGCAGGGAAGTTGCTTCTGTCGATATTTGCGCAAATGAGGACATAGATGCAGTCGTTATTGAAAGAAAAAAGGGTATATACGAACAAATTATAGATTTTGTAAAAATATTGCTGAAATGAGGATTTATTAGTGGAAAAAGTTAGATTGCAGAAAATAATCGCCGAGAGCGGCTATTGTTCAAGAAGAAAAGCAGAAGAGCTTATCAGCGGCGGACACGTTCAGGTGAACGGCAGACCCGTTAAACTTGGAGATAAGGCGGATATTAGGGACATTATCACCATTGACGGAGAGAAATTATTCCGTCCCAAAAAGAGGGAGCTTTACTACATCATGCTCAACAAGCCGAGAGGTTATGTCACCACAATGTCGGACGAACTGGAAAGAAAGTGCGTTACCGAGCTGCTGGAGGGTGTCCCCGAGAGAGTTTATCCCATCGGCCGTCTGGACAGAAATTCCGAAGGTCTGCTTCTGTTTACCAATGACGGAAAATTCGCCAATGAGATAATGCACCCCAGCAAGCACGTTTCAAAGACATATCGTGTAACTGTCCGCCCCGAGATAACAGATGAACAGCTTGTTCGCCTTACGGAAGGCGTTGAGATAGACGGAAGAAAAACGCTGCCCGCTTCCGTCAGCGTACTCACCGATGAACCGGGCAGGGTAGTGCTTCAAATGGTCATCAGAGAGGGAAGAAACCGTCAGATCAGAAAAATGTGCGAGGCTGTCGGTTTGGAGGTCGCACGTCTGCGCAGAACTGCCATCGGTCCCGTAAAACTCGGTATGCTAAAGCCCGGAACATGGAGAGAACTTAATTCCGAGGAGCTTCGTGCGCTCAGAAACGCTATCGGCAAAGAAAATTGATTTTCCTTTAAATGTTAATTTGATTTTATCAAATGTAAATTTTTTTATGTGCTGTAAAATATTTGTTTTTCTGTCTTGCATTGAACGAAGTTTTGTTGTATAATAATTATAGTTGTATTTTTCTGCCGATTTTTCGGAATTAGCATTAGTTCTTTCATTTTACGACAATCATTTTGTGCGGAGCTTTGGCAGAAATTATTACAGTATTTCGATTGGAGGAAAATCTATGTTATCAGAAAATCAGAAAGCAAGCTTTTCGGAGCTTAGCGCAAAGAATGCTGCTTCTGTTTCTCAGGCTGCGGGAAAGAGGCTTGCTTTGCTGTTTGACGACGGCGTATATACTCAGCTTGATACATTTGCAGGCGCAGGTGTTCTGACTGCTTACGGCTATGTTGACGGCAATCCCGTTTATGCTTTTGCTCAGGACCCCTCTGCTGACGGCGGCGCTGTCGGAAAGGCTCATGCTGACAAGGTTTGCAGACTTCTTGAGCTTGCATCCAGAAGCGGTGCGCCTGTGGTCGGCATTTACGATTCCATTGGCGGATATATTGAAGAAGGTACCGATCTGCTTAACGCTTACGGTGAAATGCTCATGCACATTTCAAACCTTTCGGGCGTTGTACCGCAGATCTCCGTGATCTCAGGCGTTTGCGCAGGTACATCAGCTATGCTTGCAGCTTCCGCCGATTTTGTTGTTATGACAGAAAATGCGGAGCTGTATCTCAACCCGCCCTCAATGTCACAGAAGGGCAAGGGCACTGCCGAGGACGCTGCTAAGAGCGGACTTGCTTCTGTCGTTGCCGAAAATGACGAAAAGGCTATGGAGGCTGCAAGAAAAATTCTCGGTATGCTTCCTTCCAATAATCTTTCTCCTGCTCCCGAGTTCGATTTTGCGAATCCCGCTAATGCTGCAAACGGCACGGCCTCCGAAATTGCCGAAGCTATTGCGGACGTTGGAAGTGTGCTCGAACTTTCCGATAAATTCGGCAAGGCTTCCTACACAGCGTTGGCAACTGTCGGCGGATATTCCGTTGGTATTGCTGCAACAAACAAGACTGCGGACAAGCTCAGTTCCGATGACTGTGCTAAGATCGCAAGATTTGTAAGTGTCTGCGATTCCTATTCGATACCCATTATAACAATTGTTGACACCGAAGGCTTTGATTCCGCGGAGCCTGCTGCTGCTGTGAGAAATGCGGCTCGTCTTGCAAATTCCTACGCGGAGGCTTCCTGCCTTAAGCTGTCGATTATCACTGGCAAGGCTTACGGTGCTGCATACATTGCTATGGCAGGTGCGAATGCAAATGCCGATGTTGTATATGCTTACGAGAAGGCTGTAATTTCTCCGCTTGCTCCCGAAACTGCAGTTGAGTTTATGTATCATGACAAGCTTTCGGGCACTTCCGATGTTAACGCTGACAGAGCAAAGCTTGCTGCCGAGTATGCTGCCGAGAACTGCTCTGCTTGCTGTGCTGCCGTAAATGGTGCGGTATGCGAAGTAGTTGCACCTTCCGATGTAAGGGCAAAGCTTATCGGAGCAATAGAAGCAATGGGCGGAAAGCGCCTTACCAAGCGTCTTCCCAAGAAGCACGGCAATATGCCTTTCTAAGAACCGTCTAACACGCATTTCCATATAAAAATTCTTTTGAATGGTGGTACGAATTATGAAGAGATTTAATATAACCGTAAACGGCAAGGCTTACGATGTTACTGTTGAGGAAGTAGGCGGAGCAGTACCCGCAGCAGCTCCCGTTAAGGCTGCAGCACCCACTCCTGCACCCGCAGCAGCACCCGCCGCTCCCGCAGCACCCGCAGGCGAGGGAACACCCGTAACCGCTCCTATGACAGGAAATATCCTCGATGTTAAGGTAAATGTCGGAGATACTGTTTCCGAAGGTCAGCCCGTTATCGTTCTTGAAGCTATGAAGATGGAAAATGACGTTCCTGCTTCAAAGTCCGGTAAGGTTACCTCTATTACAGTCAAAAAGGGTGATACCGTTAACACAGGCGACGTTCTGCTGACTATCCAGTAATTGAAAGGCGGTTTAGAAATGGCTAAGATTGGAATTACCGAAACCGTCCTTCGTGACGCACATCAGTCGCTGTTGGCTACACGTATGTCCATTGATGAAATGTTGCCTATTTTGCAGACTATGGACAAGGTCGGTTACTATTCTGCCGAGGTATGGGGCGGAGCAACCTTTGACTCCTGTATCCGTTTCCTCGATGAAGATCCCTGGGAAAGACTGAGAATTATCAGAAAAAATATGCCCAACACTAAGCTGCAGATGCTGTTCAGAGGTCAAAATATGCTGGGCTATCGTCACTATGCCGATGACGTTCTGGAATATTTCGTTCAGAAAACCTGCGCAAACGGTATGGATATTATCCGTATTTTCGACGCTCTCAACGACATCAGAAACCTTGAAACTGCTATCAAGGCGGCTAAAAAGGAAGGCGCACATGCTCAGGTCGCAATGTCATATACTACGGGCGATGTTTTCACTACCGAGTATTACGTAAATTACGCTAAGCAGATCGAAGAAGCAGGCGCTGACTCCATATGCTTGAAGGATATGGCTGCGCTGCTTACTCCTTATAGGACCGCTGAGCTTGTCAAGGCTATCAAGGCAGCTGTTAAGCTTCCTGTTCAGATTCACACACACTATACCTCCGGTCTTGCTTCAATGTGTCTGTTAAAGGGCATTGAAAGCGGTGCGGATATGATAGATACTGCAATGTCACCTCTGGCACTGGGTACATCTCATGCTCCTACCGAGTCGCTGGTTGCTGCTCTGCAGGGTACCGAATTTGACACAGGACTTGATCTTATGCTTCTCAATGAGATCAGAGATTACTTCATGACACTCAGAAAGAAGTATCTTGATAATGGTTTGATTGACCCCAAGATGCTGGCTGTTGACCCCAATGCGCTTATCTATCAGGTTCCCGGCGGAATGTTGTCCAACCTGCTGTCACAGCTCAAGCAGGCAGGCAAGGAGGACAAGCTTACCGAGGTTCTTATGGAAGTTCCCAATGTTCGTAAGGACGCAGGAAACGTTCCTCTGGTTACTCCCACATCTCAGATCGTTGGCTCTCAGGCCGTGTTCAACGTTATTATGGGCGAACGCTACAAGACCGTTACCAAGGAATTCAAGGACATTATCAAGGGCGCATACGGAAGAACTCCCACACCTATTGACCCCGAATTCAGAAAGTTCATTCTTAAGGGTGAAGAGCCTATCGACTGCCGTCCCGCAGACCTTATCGCTCCCGAGCTTGATTCTCTTCGCAAGGAATGTGCCGAGTGGACAATGCAGGACGAGGACGTTCTTACCTATGCAATGTTCCCCAAGGTTGCACCTAAATTCTTTGAAAAGCGCAGAAACTCTCAGTTTGGTATCGACGGAAAGAACGCCGATCCCGAAAAGAAGATACACGCTATTTGATTTAAATAATGTTAGCCGCTTTTGGATACGCAATTCCGAGGGCGGCTTTTTGTTATATTATTGAATAAATCCACGTTTATTCAGCAGATTTTTGGCGTATCGGCTATATTTTTTTGTAAAATTCACTTGCATTTATACGTGAAAAATGTTATAATAAATATTGATTATGATTGCTGCAGTATGCGGTAATGCGGAATGAGGGATAATATTGATTAGAAGTATGACCGGTTACGGGAGATGTCAGAGCGTTATCGGCGGATATGACATTCTGCTGGAGATTCGCTCGGTAAATCATCGCTTTTTTGATTTTACTGCGAAAATTCCCCGTTCTTACGGTTATCTTGAGGATAAGCTGAAAAGCTTCTTTCAGGGAAGTATCTCCAGAGGCAAGGTGGAGGTTAGTCTTTCAATTTACAGCGTAGGCGGTGCAGATGCTGTTATCGAGGTAAATGAAAGCATTGCCGAAGGATATGTGAACGCTCTCAGGAATGCCAATAAAAAGCTGATGCTGAATGATGATCTGAGTCTGTCAAACCTTATGCGTCTGCCCGATGTTTTTAATATCAGAAAGGCTATTGACGACGAAGAGACCGTCTGGGAATGTGTCCGCACAGCTGCACAGACAGCTCTCAACGATTTCATCGCAATGCGTGAAAATGAAGGCAGACGAATGGCTGCAGATGTTTGCGAAAAGCTTGACAATATCGAAAAAATGGTTGCAATGGTTGAAACCGAATCTCCTAAGATAACCGAAGCATACCGTACACGCCTTACGGAAAGAATGAAGGAAATTCTCGGAAATACTTCCGTTGATGAACAGAGAATAGTTTCCGAAGCAGCAATTTTTTCCGAAAAGACTGCGGTAGATGAAGAAACTGTCCGCCTGAAAAGCCACATATCTCAGTGCAGAGAAATGCTTTCGGGGGATAATGCCATCGGAAGAAAGCTGGATTTTCTCATTCAGGAATTCAACCGGGAGGCAAATACCATAGGTTCCAAATGTCAGGGGCTGGAGATAACCAAAACCGTTATCGAAATGAAGTCCGAAATCGAAAAGATACGTGAACAAATACAGAATATAGAGTAAGGAGCGCTGAAATGAAACTGATCAACATTGGCTTCGGAAATATGATCTCCGCTTCAAGGCTTATAGCGATCGTCAGCCCTGAATCCGCTCCAATAAAGCGAATCATTCAGGAGGCAAAGGATAAAAGCGTTCTGATCGACGCCACCTACGGAAGAAGAACTAGGGCTGTTATCATTATGGACAGTGACCACGTTATTCTCTCAGCTATCCAGCCGGAAACGGTTGCGGGACGTCTTGATAATAATGAGGAGGGTGAGGACGATGAATAAAGGTCTGCTTATTGTTGTTTCGGGTCCGTCAGGCTGCGGAAAGGGAACAATCCTTGCAGAGGTGCTGAAAAATGACAACTTTTATTATTCGGTTTCCGCAACGACACGTCAGCCAAGACCCGGTGAAGTTGACGGAGTGAATTATAGTTTCCTTACGAAGGAAAAATTTGAGGAACTCATAAACAATGACGGTATGCTGGAACACGCTTGTTACTGCGGGAACTATTACGGTACTCCGAAAGAGCAGGTAATGAAAAATCTTGAAAACGGCAAGGACGTTATCTTGGAAATTGAAGTTCAGGGTGCCTTGAAGGTTATGGAAACCTGCCCCGAAGCGGTGTTTGTGTTCATTATGCCGCCATCTGTCAAGGAGCTTAGACGCCGTCTTAACAAGAGAGGCACTGAGTCTGAGGACGTAATAGAAAAACGTATTACACAGGCAATTTCCGAGATAAAGCTTGCAAACAGATACAATTACATAATGGTAAACGGTGAGCTTGAAAAGGCCATCGCTGACCTTATTTCAATCATTAACGCAGAAAAAATGGCCAGCAAAAGGGCTGAATATTTAATTAATGAGGTGCTTGAAAATGCTTAGACCCGCAATTTCTCAGATCACAACTAAAAATGAAAGCAGCTATTCCGTAGTTATCGGCGTTGCAAAAAGAGCAAGACAGATAACCGAGGAACTGTACGAAAATGGTATGGTACTCGAACAGAAGCCCGTAAAAACAGCAGTTGAGGAATTCGCAGCAAGAAAATATTTCATTGTTGAAGACCCCTCTCTCAAGGGCGGAAAGACGGAATAAACCATAATTATCGGAAAGTGGGCTTCATGCTGTGAGTGCAAAAAGAATGATCGCTGCCGCAGCTGTCAGCGGCGCTTCATACGGCTATGACAAGCTTTATAGCTATGCAGTGCCGCAGGATATGGAGCAGTATGTGCAGAAAGGTGTCAGAATAACTGTCCCGTTTGGGCGCGGAAATCAGAAGAAGATAGCGCTTGTAATGGACGTATCCTATTCCGAAGATGCAGATGCACTTTGCAAGTTCAAGCCTGTCATTTCTGTTGAGGACAAGGAACCCGTTCTTGACGGGGAAATGTTTGAACTGCTCTGCTGGCTGAGGTCAGCTACCCTTTGCACATATTTTGAAGCATTTCACACGATAATCCCCTCCGGTATGTCGCTGCGCATTTCGCAGAAGTATTCCGTGGTGCCTCCGTCGAAGGCTCCAAAATCGGTTCAGCTTGATGACAGGGAGGATGAGATATACAAAATTCTCTGTTCCTCAAAGCTGAAAAGAGATGTTGACGGTATGCTTGAAAGCTTCCTCGGCACTTCCGATAAACAGTACATCAAATCGCTTATTGACAAGGGATTTATCACAGAAATAAATCAGGTCAAGCAGAAGGTCAAAAATGAGACCGTCCGCATGGTCAGACTTTCAGATGGATTTCTTGCAGATGAACAGGCATACAACATTACCCGAAAGCAAGATATTGCCGTAAAATTCCTTAAAGAAAATAACTCAGCTTCGATAAAGGAGCTGTGTTACATCTGCGGATTTACTTCGGCTGCTGTTTCGGGTATGATAAAAAAAGGTGTACTCACCGATTACGAATATGAGAATATCACCGTTCCCAAAGCTGAGGTAAAAGCCAATGTAGCGGATATTGTGCTTTCGGAAGAACAGCAGACCGCATACGACGGTATCTCCGAGCTTATCGACAGCGGAAAACCCAGTGCTTCGCTGCTTTACGGCGTTACGGGAAGCGGAAAAACTCTCGTATTTGTCAAGCTTATTCAGCATACAATAGAAAACGGGAAGAATGCTATTCTCCTTATCCCCGAGATCTCACTTACACCGCAGATACAGCAGCGATTTATCTCTCTGTTCGGGAATATAGTTTCTGTTGTTCACAGCGGGCTGTCGCTGTCGCAGCGGCTGAATGAATATAAGCGTATCAAATCCGGAGATGTAAGGATAGTCATCGGCACGAGAAGTGCGATTTTTTCCCCGATTTCCGATATTGGCTTGATAATTATGGACGAGGAGGGTGAACGCACCTACAAATCCGAGTCATCGCCCAAATATCACGCAAGAGAGATCGCAAAGAAAAGGTGTGTTACCCATAATGCGGCACTTCTTATGGCCTCGGCAACACCGTCCATCGAGAGTATGCGAGCCGCCGAAACAGGGAAATATCATCTTTTTACATTGAAAAACAGATACTCCCAAAACCCGCTGCCCGATGTGGAGATCATTGATCTGAATCAGGAGCTCCGAAACGGAAACAACAGTGTTTTCAGCGAAAAGCTGGCAAGGGAGATGCAATATAATCTGGAGCACGATCAGCAGTCTATCCTTCTGCTGAACAGACGTGGATTTGATACCGTGCTGACCTGCTGCGATTGTCATGAAACCGAAAGCTGTCCCGAATGCAGTATCCCGCTGACATATCACAAGGCAAATAACCGTGTTATGTGCCATTACTGCGGATATTCCAGGGATTTCACAGGAGTTTGCAGCAAATGCGGCAGCAAGATACTCAAACATTCCGGTTATGGTACTCAGAAGGTTGAGGACGAACTCTCACTGCTATTTCCGCAGGCAAGGATTCTCCGTATGGATGCCGATACGACAGCCTCCAGATATGCCTATGATAAAAACTTTAAAGCCTTTGAGAATGGCGAATATGACATTATGATAGGAACGCAGATGATCTCAAAGGGGCTGGATTTTCCGAAAGTAACGCTTGTGGGCGTTCTGTCGGTCGACAAGGCACTTTATGCGGGAGATTTCAGAAGCTATGAGCGTACATTTTCGCTGATAACGCAGGTAGTCGGACGCTGCGGACGGGGAGAAATGAGAGGAAGGGCGTACCTTCAGACCTATTCTCCTGAGCATTATGTGTTAAATCTTGCAGCTTTACAGGATTACGACAGCTTTTACAGTGAGGAAACTGCACTCAGAAAGGCTCTGATCTATCCGCCGTTCTGTGATATTTGCACAGTTACATTTTCCTCCATAATAGATTCCCGGGCAGATGAAGCATCAAAATTCTTTCTGACTCTTATGCAGGAAAAATTTGACGCGCTTGAAACTAAGATGCCTATAAGGGTGATCGGACCGTCAAGATGTGTCCTTGAAAAAATAAAAGGTAAGTACAGGTACAGAATTATCATAAAATGCAAAAACAATGCGGCTTTCCGCAGTTACATAGAAAGCGTATGGTTAGAAACCTTTACACTTAAAGAATTTGCCAGAGTAATAACATCGCTGGATATTAACGGCGAAATCGGACTTTAAACGGAGGTTTTACAAATGGCACTTAGAAATATTGTTAAAAAAGGCGATCCTATTCTGAATAAGGTCTGCCGCCCTGTTGAAAAATTTGATGACAGACTTGCTCAGCTGATCGACGATATGGCAGAGACTTTGAAGAAATCAGGCGGAGTCGGTCTGGCAGCGCCGCAGGTCGGAATGCTCAGGAGAGTCGTTGTTATCGATGTCGGAGAGGGACTTATCGAGCTTGTAAATCCAAAGATCAAATCAAAATCAGGCAGGCAGTATACTGTTGAGGGCTGTCTATCCTGTCCCGATGATTGGGGATATACAACTCGTCCCAAGGTAGTTACCGTTGAAGCATATAACCGTAACGGCGAGCTTAAAACCTATAAAGGCAAGGACCTGCTGGCAAAGGCGTTCTGTCATGAGCTTGACCATCTGGACGGACATCTGTTTACCGAAATAATCGAAGAACGTGTCGATCCAAAGGATCTGAAGTAAAGGAGCGGTACCGTTGAATATAATCTACATGGGAACTCCGGATTTTGCAGTTCCGCCCTTAAATGCCATAATCAGCAGCGGTGAAAATGTTCAGGCGGTTTTTACACAGCCCGATAAGCCCAAGGGAAGGGGCTTCAAGCTGCTGCCTACGCCTGTAAAGGAATGTGCCTTGTCACACAATATTCCCGTATATCAGCCGCTCAGTCTGAGAAAAGGCGAGGAAGGTGCAGCTGCTGAAGCATTGATAAAGGAGCTGGCTCCCGACCTTATAGTTGTTGCAGCTTACGGGCAGATACTTCCTCAGTCAATATTGGACATTCCTAAATTCGGCTGTGTGAATATTCACGCTTCACTTCTACCAAAATACAGAGGTGCCGCACCTATTCAGCGTGTTATCCTTGACGGGGAAACAGAAACAGGCGTTACGGCTATGCGAATGGCTGATGGCATCGACACGGGCGATATGATTATGAAGCTTTCTGTTAAGATAGGCGAAAATGAAACTGCTTCGGAGCTTCATGACAGGCTTTCCGAGCTTGGTGCCGATCTGATAATCAAAACCATTGAGGCATTGAAAAACGGTACTGCGATTTATGAGAAGCAGGACGACAGTAAGTCGTGCCACGCAGCCAAAATTGACAAGTCTATGAGCTTTACAGATTTTTCGCTGCCCGCAGAACAGGTCCATAACCATATTAGAGGACTGTCCGCATCACCCTGTGCAGCTGCATATTTGTGCGGAAAACGGTTGAAAATATTCCATTCGGAGCTTGTAAAGGGCGTAAGCGGAGCACCCGGAGAAATTGTAAATGCAGATAACTTTACAGTAGCTTGTGGCGACGGAAACGGTGTAAAGCTTACAGAAGTTCAGGGCGAAGGAGGAAAGCGTCTTAAAACCGATGACTTCCTGCGCGGCTGCAATATTGAAAAGGGTATGATACTCAGATCATCTCAGAATGAATAATTTTAAAAGGAGTGCTGCTAATGCTGTGGTATGATCCCACCTACCTTATAATGATACCAGCGATCATTTTCGCACTTATCGCTGACAGTATGGTAAAAAGTAATTTTTCAAAATACAGCAAAGAAGAAAGCGCAAAGGGCGTAACAGGTGCTGATGCAGCAAGAGCTATACTCAACGAAAACGGACTTTATAACGTGGGCATTGAAGCTATTTCGGGTGAACTGACAGACCATTATGATCCGACCGCCAATGTTATCAGGCTTTCGCAGTCGGTGTACGGAAGCACGTCTATCGCAGCTATCGGCGTTGCTGCCCATGAGGCGGGACACGCTGTTCAGCATTCCGAGCAGTATGTTCCCATAAAAATCAGAACTGCGGTCATCCCGGTTTCAAAAATAGGCTCATCACTTTCTATGCCGTTGGTGCTGCTGGGACTTTTTTTCTCCTTCAAGCCACTTATTACGGCGGGAATTTTCGCATTTACTGCTGTTGTTCTGCTCCAGCTGATCACCCTTCCCGTGGAATTCAACGCAAGCTCCCGTGCTCTGAAGGCATTGGACAATCAGGGTATTCTATTTCCCGAGGAACTGGGTAAGGCTAAAAAGGTGCTTTCCGCTGCGGCGATGACCTATGTTGCTGCAATGCTCTCCTCACTGCTTACGCTTCTGCGTCTGATACTTCTGTCAAGGAGAAGAAAATAATGAGTGCTTTACAGGTGGTTTATGACCTTCTCGTGAAGATGGAAAAAAGCGCATATTCAAATATTGCTCTCTCTTCGGCACTGAATTCCTCGGCATTTTCTCCGCAGGATAAGCGTCTGGTATCAAGGCTGTTTTACGGTGTTATCGAGCGGAAGCTGACACTTGATCACATTGTTTCTAAATATAGCAAAAAGTCCCCCGGTAAGCTTGATATTGAAGTGCTTATTGTCCTCAGAATGGGACTTTATCAGCTTTTATATATGGATAAGATCCCCGACAATGCGGCAGTAAACGGTTCTGTTGAGCTTGTGAAGGCTAACAGGAAATCAAGTGCCTCGGGTTTTGTCAATGCCATTCTCAGAAGCTTTATTCGGGACGGCAAAAAGATAGAATATCCAAGTGACAGGATCGAAAGGCTTTCCGTTGAGCATTCCTGTCCCGTTTGGCTGGTGAATAAGCTTATCTCGGAATATGGCGAAGAAAATGCTGTATCGCTTATCAGGATTGACAGCGGACCTCCGCCTATCGCAGTCAGGGTAAACACAACTCTCACCAACTCAGATAAGCTTGTCAAGCGTCTGGCAGATGAAGGCGTTTCGGCAGATATTTGTGATATTCTGCCAAATTGCCTTTTAATTCACGGAACAGGAAGTGTTGAGGAGCTTTCGGCATTTAAAGAAGGCTTATTTCACGTCCAAGACCTTTCTTCACAGCTTTGTGCGGAAGCTCTGGGGGCTGTTTCGGGAGATGTTGTGCTGGATATGTGCTCGGCTCCCGGGGGCAAAAGCTTTACCATTGCGGAGATAATGGGGAATAAGGGCAGCTTATTTGCCTATGAGCTTCATAAAAAGCGCACTGACCTGGTGGCAGAGGGTGCAGCAAGACTTAAATTGGACATAATAACAGCTGCTGAGAACAACGCTTCGGTTTACTCCGACAATATTCCGTCAGCTGACAAAATTCTTTGTGATGTTCCATGCTCCGGTCTGGGCGTTATAAGACGCAAGCCTGAGATCAAATACAAAAATGAGTGCGAACTTCAAAGGCTGCCTGAGATACAGCTGAGTATTCTTGAAACCTCGGCAAAATATCTCAGGGACGGCGGTGAACTGATATACTCAACCTGTTCGGTAAGCCGCAGCGAGAATGACGAAGTTGTTAACAGATTTCTGGAACGCAATCCGCGGTTTAAGGAAATAGCATTTCTTGAAAATATCGGCGGACCGTTCGGGAAGGGCAGGGCAACTGTGTTTCCCAAGGATTTCGGAAGTGATGGGTTCTTCATCTGCAAGCTCCGAAAAGAATAAGTATATGGAGGTGAAATAATGGACAGAATAGATATTTTATCGCTGACCCTTGATGAATTAACGGAAGAAATTCTGAAAATGGGCGAGAAAAAATTCAGAGCAAAACAGATCTTTGACTGGCTTCACTGCAAGCAGGCGGTTAGTTTTAGTGAAATGTCCAATATTTCATCGTCATTTTCTATAAAATTAGAAGAAAAATTTTGTATAAAAAGTCTAAATGTTGTCAGAAAGCTTGAATCTTTAATAGATAATACTGTAAAATATCTATATGAGCTGGACGATGGCAATCACATTGAATCCGTGCTGATGGATTACAAGCACGGCAACAGCCTTTGCATCTCCACACAGGTGGGCTGCAAAATGGGCTGCCGGTTCTGCGCTTCGACTATTGCGGGCTTTAAAAGAAATCTTCTGCCTTCGGAAATGCTGGGACAGGTTTATGCTGCGGAGGGAAATTCAGGCAGACATGTTGACAGCATCGTACTTATGGGCATTGGCGAGCCGCTGGATAACTTTGACAATGTGGTGAGATTTTTGCAGCTTCTCTCCTGTGAGGAGGGCAGGAATATGAGTCTCAGACATGTTTCGCTTTCTACCTGCGGTCTTGTTGACAGGATATATGACCTTGCCGAGCTTCGTATGGGACTTACGCTTTCGGTGTCACTACACGCTTCCACCGATGAAAAGAGAAGTGAGATAATGCCCGTAAACAAGCGTTATTCCATAGGCGAGCTTATGTCCGCCTGCCGTGATTATATGGATAAGACGGGACGCCGCATCTCCTTTGAATATGCAGTTATCAAGGGAGTGAACGACCAAAAGCAGGACGCAGACGGTCTGATAAGACTTCTCAAGGGTATGAACTGTCATCTGAATCTCATTCCGGTAAATGAGATCAAGGAACGTGATTTCAGGGCTGACAGAAATTCTCTATTCGCATTTTCGGATTATCTTTCTCAAAAAGGGCTAAATGTTACTGTAAGGCGGACCCTCGGTGCTGATATTAATGCCGCCTGCGGTCAGCTTAGACGAGAATATGAAATATAAAGTGAGGTGATTGCTGTGAATTGTTTTTCTAAAACCGACATCGGATATATCCGTGCCGAAAATCAGGACAGAGTTTGTATCTTAGACCTTGGCGAGGGAGCATTTGCGGCAATTGTCTGTGATGGTATGGGAGGAGAAAATGCGGGCAGTGTAGCAAGCAGCAATGCTGTACGTGTTTTGTCCGATATTATAACCAGAGGTTACAGGAGCGGTGCTGATGAAAATTCCATCAGAAATCTGCTTATTTCCGCTGTAAACACTGCAAATGCTGTTATCTATGACCTTGCCAGCTCCAATGAAGAGATGAGCGGAATGGGAACTACCTGCGTTGCAGCAATTTTCTGCGAAAACAATGCCCATATTATAAACGTGGGCGATTCAAGGGCGTATTTTATCGCCGACAATGAGATAACTCAAATAACCGTTGACCATACAGTTGTCATGGATATGTACATCAATGGTGAGATCAGCAAGGAAGAGCTTAAAACCCACCCGAAACGCAATTATCTTACCAAGGCTCTTGGAGTCAGCAGTTCGGTGGGACCTGACTATTTTGAAATTAAAGGCATCGAAAATTCTATATTCCTGCTCTGCACAGACGGGCTTACCGGTGTGTGCGAGGATTCGGATATTTTACATAAATTAAATCAGATAACCGAACGGCAGACTTCCGCCGATGAATTGGTGCAGTTTGCTTTGGATTCGGGAAGCCGTGATAATGTGTCCACAGTAGTAGTATACTGCGATAACACTTAACCCGCCCGAGCATTTCAGGATATATATATACAGGAGTGAATTTGATGGATAAAAATATTGGCAAGAAGCTTGACGGACGTTATGAGATCACCGAGCTTATCGGTATTGGAGGAATGGCGGACGTTTACAAGGCCAACGATATTATTGAGGACAGAGTTGTTGCCGTAAAGATACTCAAAAATGAGTTTTCCGACAACGATGAGTTTATCAGAAGATTCAGAAATGAGTCTAAGGCGATAGCTGTTCTCTCACATCCAAATATCGTTAAAATATATGACGTAAGCTTCTCGGACAAGATGCAGTATATCGTCATGGAATATATTGACGGCATTACTCTGAAGGAATTTATTGAACAGCAGGGTGTGCTGAAATGGAAGGATACTATCCATTTTATTATTCAGGTGCTCCGAGCACTCCAGCATGCTCATGACAGGGGAATTGTCCACAGGGACATAAAGCCGCAGAATATCATGCTTTTCCCCGATGGAACCATAAAGGTCATGGATTTCGGAATTGCCAGATTTGCAAGAGAAGAGGGCAAAACCATTTCCGATAAGGCAATAGGCTCCGTTCATTATATCAGTCCCGAGCAGGCAAGGGGAGATATTACCGACGAAAAGAGCGATATTTACTCTGTCGGTGTTATGATGTATGAGATGCTGACGGGTGTTAAGCCCTTTGACGGAGATAACCCCGTTCAGATCGCTCTTATGCACATGCAGCAGACTCCAAAGCGTCCCAGGGAGATCAATGACACTATCCCCGAGGGACTTGAGGAGATCGTTCTTCGTGCAATGCAGAGGGACGCCTCCGAGCGTTATCAGTCAGCTTCGGAAATGATAAAGGATATTGAAGAATTCAAGAAGAATCCTTCCATCGTATTTGAATATACTTATCTTACACAGAAGCCGGAAAGCTACTACAATCCCGATAAGGTAAAGCGTGAAAACCAGTCAGGCGGCAAAAAGCTTTCGCTGTTTGGAGGACGCTCAGGCGACAAGGAAGAAAAATCTGCTGAAAAGGAATCGAAGAAAGTGAAGATTGAAAAAGAAGAACCTGTTAAGGAATATCTGCCTAAAAAATCAACAGCTAAGCCTGTTCCCGTTCCCGCTGAATCCGAGGATGACGAGGAAGAGGAGGAAAGCAGCGGCGCTTCTGTATTTATTGTAGCCCTTACGGCTGTTGCGGCGGGCGTTCTGATCGTCGTTGTTGTATTCATTGCAGTAATTCTTTTCGGAAGAATTGGAAAGACACAAAATGTTATCCAGCAGATGCCGAAGATCGTAGGTTACAGCTATGAAACTGTAAACGAAAGCTTCAAGGACTATTTTACAATGAACGTTGAGGTTGAAGAATACAACGATGCACCCGCAGGTACCATTATTTCTCAGGCTCCCGAAGAGGGAAGAGATTTCATTGTTGGTAAAACAACCGTTATCGTTAAGCTCAGTAAGGGCCCCAAGCAGGTTCAGATACCTATGGTCAAGGAAGTCGAAGCTGATACCGCTCAGACGATGCTTGAACGTTTGAAGCTTAAGGTCATACCTGTGGTCGTTGTTGATGACCAGCAGGAAAACACTGTTATCCGTACCGAGCCTGAGATTGGTTCTATGGTAAAGGAAGGCACGGAAGTCAAGATGTATGTCAGCAAGGGACCCGAGCAGACAAACTCTATCGTTCCCAATGTTGTCGGCATGAAGCTTGATGATGCAAGAAAGCTGCTTGATGAGCACAATATTCTCAACGTCAAGATCGAAACCATTGATTCCTCCGCTCCCGAAAATGAGGTGCTCTCACAGAGTATCCCCAAAACAGATGCAGAGGGCAATCAGAATGTTATCCCGCCTAACCAGGAGTTTGTTATTACTGTAAGTACCGGTGTTCCTCCCGAGGCAGAAGCTGAGATCACCATTACTATACCTTCCGGTCTTAAGGGCAAGGCTTCATTCAAGGCGTATATCAACGGAAATGTATGCGGAGATGCCGCAGTTGACAATATTGCTTACGTTTCTACCGTAAAGATCAAGGTAAGAGGCAGCGAAACTCAGAAGGTGTTTATCGAAGCATCAAATTCCGATGGCGTAAGTGATTCCTTTGCAGAGTATTCGATTAATTTCGCAGGTGAAGAGGGTGCTGTGGTTACTCTTATCAATCAGGACGATGAAAAACTGAGAAATCTCTTTGCTCCCAAGCCTGCCGAAACTACGGCAAACACTGACAATGTGTATATTCCTCCTTACGGAGAAGACGTATTTACTACGGTTGCCCCATCTGAGGATTATCCCGACATAGGCGATCAAACAAAAGACACATCGGACCCTTTTCACTTTGAGGAAACATTGCCCGGTGATGATGTACAGTATGGCTGGTGACGCAGTATGAGTTCTGAAAAGCTTACGGGACTCGTAACAAAGTCTATCGGTGGACTTTATCTGACAGAAACACCGGTCGGCATTTTTGAATGTAAGGCAAGGGGGATATTCCGAAAAAGGAATATCTCTCCTGCTGTCGGTGACAGGGTGACGCTGGACGATGTAAACGGTGAAAAGGCGGTCATTTCGGATATTCTCGAAAGGAAAAACTATATTATCCGTCCGCCGCTTGCAAATCTGGACGTGCTTATCTTTGTGGTTTCCAGCTGTTCGCCAAAACCCAATTACACTTTGATAGACAAGTTCATTGCTATCTCAGCCTATAAGGATATAGAAAATATTATTGTTGTAACAAAGCTTGACCTTGAAGCTAACAGCGAGATTGCGGATATCTATTCAAAGGCAGGAATAAAGATAATAGAAGTCGATTATTCCGACGAAAACAGTTATCTGAAGCTTCTGGATATGATAAAAGGAAAGATATGCGCATTTACAGGGAATACAGGCGTCGGAAAATCCACACTTCTCAATCATCTGGACGACAGTCTGGAGCTGCGCACAGGTGAGATAAGCGAAAAGCTTGGCAGAGGTCGTCACACTACACGTCATACCGAGCTGTATAAGCTGAAAAACGGTGCATACATCGCAGATACACCCGGATTTTCTACCTTTGATACAAATCGCTACGACATTATTCACAAGGACAAGTTGGAGCTGTGCTTTGCAGAATTTCAGCCGTATCTGACCAAATGTGCTTTCCCTGACTGTGCCCACATCTCCGAGAAACGCTGTGCCGTGCGTGAGGCGGTGGACAGAGGGGAAATCTCGCTTTCACGTTACAAAAGCTACTGTGAGATGTACGAAGAAGCAAAAAATATCAAGGATTGGGAAGTCAGCAAACAATGAGTAAACGTTGTTTTATTTTCGGTGGTTATCCGTGCAACAGTACTTTCGATTTTTCTCTTTCTGACAATGATATGGTAATATGCGCCGATGGAGGAGTTTTGCTGGCGGAACGCTTAGGTGTACAGCCAAAATTCGCTGTCGGCGATTTTGATACGATAAGTGTCAAAGATTGCTGCGGCAAGGTCGAATGTTATCCTCCCGAAAAGGACGATACGGATATGATGATCGCTGTGAAAACGGGGTTTCGTCTGGGCTACAAGGATTTTGTTATCTTCGGCGGAATAGGGGGACGGCTTGACCATACCTTTGCAAACATTCAGACACTTAACTATATTGCCGATAACGGCGGCAGGGGACTGCTGTTAAGCGATAACGAGGCGGTTACCGTTCAGCTGCCCGAAATTGCTGTCTATTATAAAGAGGATTATCATTACATTTCTGTTTTTTCGTTGACGGAAACCTGTGAAGGGGTATATCTCAAAGGCTTAAAATATCCGTTGGAAAATGCAGTGCTTACTGCGGAATTTCCGCTGGGTATCAGCAACGAATTTCTGACAGACAGCTGCTGTATAGAGCTGAAAAAAGGAAGGCTTCTTGTTATCCGAGCTAAAAACGATAAAAAATGAACAAAAATCATTCATTTGCATATGATATACAAAATGAATGATTGGAGTTGGTTTTATGAAAATTGTTGTGGTAAAAAGCCCAAGACTACTATCTGGACTGCTGAGAATAATTTTCGGTATCAAACGAAACGACATTGACGATTAAAAACCGCAGGCGGAGCTTTGGAATTTTCCAAGGATTCGCCTGCGGTTGTTTTCGCAAAGACTGTCAAGAGTATTCTTCGATGTCCTTTTTTCTCTGACAATTCAAATATTCGCTCCATAACTCGTCGCCGGAGTATTCGCAGTAACCGTCCCATGCACCGTCAGCCGAGCTGACTATCCCGTTTGTAATGGACGCCAACGCACTTGCAGCAGCAACCCAGAGATCCCTTCCGATTCCCGTTAAATGGCGGCTTTCAATGTAATAATTATATTTATAAGGATTATAGGGATTTATATCGGGATCTCTCTTGCTGAATTCTACAAAAATATTTCCTTCGTCTATCAAAAATGAGAAATACCCCTCGTTTATGGAAGTGTCCAGCAAGTCTTCGGTAATTGCTGTGCTTACATTGTTTACTCTTTTGGATATGGAAGCTTGTTTCATATCAACAAGCTTATCAAAATCCCGTAATTCATATAATTTTTCGAAAATATCCCTAAATGTGATATTTTCATAGTTGTCGAAATCTACGATAAATGAACGACTCATAACATAACCTCCATTTTGTTGATTGTGTGTTTATTCTTTTTATTAGTAATATTATACCATTATAAGACCGATTTGTCAATTTACAGACGAAATCTGTTTAGTATGATTAAGCATACAGAAGCTTAAGCCGTAATACTAAACACCCATTAATCACTGGAATCTCTCGGCGTAAACCCATATACGTAACTGTTTTCAATAGTTATAAGCTTCTTTACGCTGATTTTTTCTACGTGATTTAAATGCTGTTTAGTATTATAGAATATCTTCAAAACAATCTGAGATAATAATAAATGATAAAGCACCATTCGAGAGGAATTTATTATAATAAATCTTGACAATATTGCCGAATTGTGATAACATATTATTAGGAAAATCATTGAGCAATGCGTAAAATCAGAATGACAAAATGTACGGAATTGATCTTGCATGGTTTATTATATTTTGGAGGGCATATAAATGGAAATTAATCTCAGCAAAGATTATAAAGAACAGGAACAGACTCCTCTTGGATTTGAAGAGCCCGAGGGACCTGCTGCCGGATTTGAATACGAGGTTTCAAGAGATGACGGAAACGCATTTTGCACACAATGCGGTCAGGCAGTGAATGGCGCAGCATTTTGCCCTCATTGTGGTCATAAGGTCGGAAACGGTGGTTATCAGCATCAGCAATCAAACAATACCGGCAGTGCTGCGAGCTATGCAGGGTATTCCGCTGCTTCCAATCCGCACAATGTTAATTATAATTATCAGCCGACACCTTCCACAGGAGGCAAGGAACGCAGCAAGATCGTTGCAATACTCCTTGCAGTTTTCAGTTGCGGAATTCTAAGTGCGTTGTATGACGGCGATACCGGCAGGCTCATCAGAAATATCGTTCTTACTTGCTGTGGAATCGGCGGTCTTGCTATGGTTCTTGATATTTTGAAAATAGTGAAGTATAATGACACTTATTATGTTTGATTTTTGAAAGCGTTAACAAATTGATATGATTGAAGAACTAGTCAGAGAAAACGAAAGACTTAAAATTGAACATGAAAGACTTATTAAGCAAAATAATATAGTTGACTAATCATAGCGCCGTGGGTAAATCCTGCGGCGTTTTTGATACGGTATCAATCAAATGCTTGGAGGCTGAATATCCAACTGTGTAAATGCCAATAATACCCACAAAGAAATTTGGAGGTATTAAGTATGAAAAACAGAAATCACGGTTTATGCGAAAAGGAAATGGAGCTTGTAAAGCTTCTTATGGCAGATTGTGAAAGCACAGGAGATATTCAGGCAAAACTGAAGCGGCTATTCGCCGGAACGATTGAGCAGATGCTTGAAGCTGAGATGGACGAGCATCTCGGATACGATAAAAATTCTGTCCTCGGTAACAACTCCGGTAACAGCAGAAATGGCTACGGCAAGAAAACAATTACCAGCGATTACGGCGAATGTGAAATAGCTGTCCCCCGTGACCGCAACGGTGAATTTGTACCCAAGGTCATTGAAAAGCGACAGACTCACACAGACGAAATTGAACAGAAAATCCTTGCCATGTATGCAAAAGGAATGTTCCAGCGTGACATTGAAGATATTACAAGACGTTCACAGCTCCAAGAGGATTTTGATTCCTATTTGCAGATCGTCCGCTACCGTCGGCATGATGAAGTCGATCTTCTGGAGTTATTAATCGCCCTGGAGCGTCTGAAAGCTTTCGAAGAGTTTTCCGCTGACGTCGTTCAGATTTTCCGGATTGTTTCCGGGAAAAAAGATGAATAAAAAATTAAGGGTTTTGCAACTGCTTTTTTAAATAGCTCTTGCAAAGCCCTTGAAATCGTGGTATAATGGTATTTATCCAATAGGAAAGGAGAAGCTATGTTATCGAAAGGATAAAGTACTAATTGCACATAATATAAATTTAGTGCAATTA
>JAGAJN010000039.1 GCA_017828975.1 Oscillospiraceae bacterium
ATATCTTCCCACTGATTTTGCCTTAAATACTTGCCGTTAGCCTTCTGATAGGCTCTTGCCATTTCATAGGTTATCGGAAAATCCCATTGTATAGCGATTTTCTGATTAATCCCTATTACTAATAGCTGCCTGAGCAGCAGCCAGTCTAGCAATAGGCACACGGAAAGGTGAGCAGGATACATAGTCAAGGCCGATCTTGTGGCAGAACTCTACGGATGTAGGATCGCCGCCGTGCTCGCCGCAGATACCGATGTGGAGCTTGGGGTTAACAGGCTTGCCGAGCTTGATGGACATTTCCATCAGCTTGCCGACACCTGTCTGGTCCAGCTTAGCAAAGGGATCGTTCTCGAAGATCTTTGTATCATAGTAAGCGCTGAGGAACTTGCCTGCGTCATCTCTGGAGAAGCCGAAGGTCATCTGAGTCAGGTCGTTAGTACCGAAGCAGAAGAAGTCAGCTTCCTTAGCGATCTCGTCAGCTGTGAGAGCAGCACGAGGAATCTCGATCATTGTACCAACTTCGTATGTGAGGTCAGAGCCTGCAGCAGCGATCTCAGCATCAGCAGTCTTAACAACAATATCCTTAACGAACTTAAGCTCCTTGACCTCGCCTACGAGAGGGATCATGATCTCGGGCTTAACGTTCCAGTCGGGGTGAGCCTTCTTAACGTTGATAGCAGCCTTGATAACAGCCTTTGTCTGCATCTTAGCGATCTCGGGATATGTTACAGCCAGACGGCAGCCACGGTGACCCATCATGGGGTTGAACTCGTGGAGGCCTGCAATGATGTTCTTGATAGCTTCAACGGACTTGCCCTGAGCCTTAGCAAGAGCCTCAATGTCAGCTTCCTCTGTGGGAACGAATTCGTGGAGAGGAGGATCCAGGAATCTGATAGTAACGGGGCAGCCCTCGAGAGCTTCGTAGAGTGCCTCAAAGTCAGCCTGCTGCATAGGTTCGATCTTAGCAAGAGCTGCTTCTCTTTCTTCAACTGTATCGGAGCAGATCATCTCACGGAATGCAGCGATTCTGGAGGGTTCAAAGAACATGTGCTCAGTACGGCAAAGACCGATACCCTCAGCGCCCAGCTCTCTGGCCTTCTTAGCGTCAGCGGGAGTATCAGCGTTTGTTCTAACCTTCAGAACTCTGTACTTGTCAGCCCAAGCCATAACTCTGCCGAACTCGCCTGCGATCTGAGCGTCAACGGTGGGGATAGCCTCGCCGTAGATGTTACCGGTAGAACCGTCGATGGAGATAACGTCGCCTTCAACGAAGGTCTTTCCGCCAAGCTCGAACTTCTTGTTCTCTTCGTCCATCTTAATGTCGCCGCAGCCGGATACGCAGCATGTACCCATACCACGAGCAACAACAGCAGCGTGAGAGGTCATACCGCCGCGAACTGTCAGGATACCCTGAGCAACCTTCATACCTGTGATGTCCTCGGGAGATGTTTCCAGACGAACGAGGATAACCTTTTCGCCCTTAGCGTCCCAAGCCTCAGCGTCATCAGCAGTGAATACTACCTTACCGCAAGCAGCTCCGGGAGATGCACCCAGACCCTTGCCCAGAGGTGTAGCAGCCTTAAGAGCCTTAGCATCGAACTGGGGGTGAAGCAGTGTGTCGAGGTTACGAGGATCGATCATAGCAACTGCTTCCTGCTCTGTCTTATGACCTTCGTCTACGAGGTCGCAAGCGATCTTGAGAGCAGCCTGAGCGGTTCTCTTACCGTTACGGCACTGGAGCATGTAGAGCTTCTTGTTCTCAACAGTGAACTCCATGTCCTGCATATCGTGATAGTGGTTTTCGAGAGTTTCGCAAACCTGAATGAACTGTGCATAAGCCTCGGGGAACTCCTGCTCCATCTGAGCGATAGGCATAGGAGTACGAACGCCTGCAACAACGTCCTCGCCCTGTGCGTTCTTAAGGAACTCACCCATGAGCTTCTTTTCGCCTGTTGCGGGATCACGAGTAAATGCAACGCCTGTACCGGACTCGTTGTTGAGGTTACCGAATACCATGGGCATTACGTTTACAGCAGTACCCCAGGAGTAAGGAATGTCGTTGTCACGACGGTATACGTTTGCACGAGGATTGTCCCAAGAACGGAAAACAGCCTCGATAGCGAGCTTCAGCTGCTCAACAGGATCGGAGGGGAAGTCCTTGCCAAGCTGCTTCTTATATTCAGCCTTGAACTGCTCAGCCAGAGTCTTGAGGTCGGCAGCGGTCAGGTCAACGTCGTACTGAACGCCCTTTTCTTCCTTCATCTTGTCGATGAGCTGCTCAAAATACTTCTTGCCGACTTCCATAACAACGTCGGAGAACATCTGGATAAATCTTCTGTAAGAGTCGTAAACGAATCTCTCAAAAGCGGGGTCGGGGTTGCCTGCGATCATTGCAGCAACAACGTCGTCGTTAAGACCGAGGTTGAGGATAGTATCCATCATACCGGGCATGGAAGCTCTTGCGCCGGAACGTACGGAAACGAGAAGGGGGTTCTTGAGATCGCCGAACTTCTTGCCGTTGACCTCTTCCATCCACTTAACGCCTTCCATAGCCTGAGCCATGATCTCGTCGTTGATCTTTCTGCCGTCCTCATAGTACTGAGTACAAGCTTCTGTTGTGATAGTAAAGCCCTGAGGAACGGGGAGACCGATCTCAGTCATCTCAGCGAGGTTTGCACCCTTACCGCCGAGCAGGTTTCTCATAGTCATATTACCTTCTTTAAAGGTGTAGACCCATTTCTTTGCCATTGGTTGTTTACCTCCGTTAATTTTGATTTCTTTCACCATTAGGGCAGAATGACCCCATAGTGAACATAACTATATTATAACAGATAATTGTGAATTTTACCATACCTTTTGGTATTAGAATTTTGCATAACATTTTCGTGCAATTTGACTATATTTTATCCAAAACGCCTAAGATTGCAAAATACTATTGAACTATTCATACTTTTCTGTCATAATATAAGGTATGGGATATTTTCCGTGTAAGATTTATGTAAAATTCGATATTTGACATATGAACGATAAATACATACAGTATTCCGCAAAGGGGATAATACTATGAGTAATAACTGTGCAATAATTCTGGCGGGCGGTCAGGGCAAGCGTATGAAAACCGAGCTGCCGAAGCCCTTGTTAAAGGTGTTGGGCGAGCCTATGCTCCAATGGGTCGTCAGAGCCTGCGAGGACTCGGGCGTGGAGGATATGTGCATCGTCAAGGGCTTTAACGCCGAAGCTATCGACAAATGGGCAGACGGACGGTACAAGACCGTTTTCCAGCAGGAGAGAAAGGGTACGGGACATGCCGTTATGACTGCGTCCGACTTCATTCGTGAGCATTCGGGCGGAAATGTGCTTATCCTCAACGGAGATGCGCCCTTTATCGACTCCGAAACTATCAGAAAGTCCCTTGAAGCGCATATTTCCGAGGGGAACGCCGTTACGGTCATCACCTCCGAAATTGACGAGCCAAAGGGCTACGGACGTATCCTTAGAAATCCCGACGGAAACGGAATCACGGGAATTGTTGAGGAAAAGGACGCTACATTCGAGCAGAAGAAGATAAAAGAAATAAATTCCGGGGCTTATTGGTTCAATGCGGAGCGTCTGCTTTATGCGCTGGGCGAGCTGAAGCCGAATAATTCTCAGGGCGAATATTATCTGACCGACTCTGTGTTTATACTGCTTTCGGCGGGGGACAGAGCGGGTGCTTTCGTTTCGGAAAATCCCGATGCAGTCCTCGGCGCAAACGACAGAAAGGGCATGCTGATGCTCAACGATGTGGCAAGAAAGCGTGTTATTGAGAAGCTGATGGACGAGGGCGTTGAGTTCCTCTGCACCGACGGCGTAACTATCGGCAGAGATGTAAAGGTCGGCGCAAACACCTGTATCCTGCAGGGCACTATCCTGACGGGAAACACCGTTATCGGAGAAAACTGCGTTATCGGTCCCAACTGCCTTATTGACAATACTACGGTCGGGAACGGCACGCATCTGAATACCGTTCAGGCGTATGATTCGCAGATCGACAACAACGTTAAGATAGGACCGTTCGTTCAGCTTAGACCGGGCAGCCGTATCAGGGACGGCGTTAAGATAGGCGATTTCGTCGAGATAAAGAACTCCGACATAGGCGAGGACACTTCCGTTTCCCATCTCACATATGTGGGGGACAGCGACGTCGGAAAGCACGTAAACTTCGGCTGCGGCACGGTAACGTCCAACTATGACGGCGCAAACAAGTACCGCACGACTATCGGCGACGAAGCGTTTATCGGCTGCAATACCAATCTTATTGCCCCCGTAACGGTCGGAAACGGCGCATATACGGCGGCGGGAACTACCGTTACAAAGAATGTTCCCGATGATGCTCTTGCTATCGAGCGGGGCGAGCTTCGGTTCATCGAGGGATATGCCGCAAGAAAGCTCAAGGCAAGAAAACTTAAAAAGTAACCTTCAGCCGTTTCAAGGCTGAAAATATTTTTAAAATTCAAAGGAGAATAAAAATGAATCTTCACGGCAAGGATATCAAGATCTTCACTGCAAATGCAAACCCGTCCGTGGCTGCGGACATTGCAAGGGCACTGGGACTTCCTCTGGGAATGTCCGAGGTTGTGACCTTTTCCGACGGAGAGATCTCCGTTTCCATCAAGGAGAGCGTAAGAGGCTCGGACGTTTTCGTGGTACAGTCCACAAGCACTCCCGTAAATGACCATATGATGGAGCTGCTCATTATGCTGGACGCTTTCAAGAGAGCTTCCGCAGGACGCATTACCGCAGTTATCCCCTATATGGGCTATGCAAGACAGGACAGAAAGGCAAAGGCAAGAGATCCCATCTCCGCAAAGCTGGTTGCCGACCTGCTGACAACTGCGGGTGCAGACAGAATTCTTACCATGGACCTTCACGCTGCACAGATTCAGGGCTTCTTCAATATCCCCGTGGATCATCTGCTGGGCGTGCCTATCCTTGTTCCCTATTTTGTTGAGAAGTTCAAGGACGTTCACGATGATATTATGGTAGTATCTCCCGACCTTGGCTCCGTTACAAGAGCAAGAAACTTCGCACAGCGTTTCGATGCTCCTCTTGCTATCGTTGACAAGCGCCGTCAGAAGGCTAATGTCTGCGAGGTTATGAACATAATCGGTGACGTTAAGGGCAAGAAGGTCATTCTCGTTGACGATATGATAGACACCGCAGGAACTCTCTGCAACGCTGCAAAGGCTATCATCGAGATAGGCGGCGCTGAGGAGGTCTACGCTTGTGCTACTCACGGCGTTCTGTCGGGCCCCGCTATCGAGAGGATCCAGGCAAGCCCCATCAAGGAGCTGGTACTGCTGGATACTATCGTTCTGCCTAAGGAAAAGCAGATAGACAAGATAGTTACTCTGCCTGTTGCTCCCGTATTTGCACAGGCTATCCAGCGCATTTACGCAGATAAGCCCGTTTCTACACTGTTTAACAACTGACAAGCGGCGAATTATTACAATGTAAATAAAAACAGCCTACCCCACCCGTATATCACGGCGTGGGGATAAGGCTTTTTGTGCCGATTTGTGCAAAAAGGAGGAAAATGTCGGAAAATGAGCGTTTTTGATATTTTAAATAAGCTGAATGCAGAGAAAGAACAGAAAGCGTCGGGACCCGTGGAATTCATCATCTGCGGTCTGGGAAATCCCGGGTTACAGTATGAGAACACACGTCACAATGCGGGATTTATGGCGGTGGACACCATTGCGCAGAAGTACAATGTCGAGATAAAAAAGCTTAGGTTCAAGTCGCTGACGGGTGAGGTGACTCTCGGCGGGAAAAAGTGCCTGCTGATGAAGCCGTCCACCTTTATGAACAACAGCGGCGAGGCGGTCAGGGAGGCTATGCAGTTTTACAAGCTGCCCATTGAGAATGTGCTTGTTATTTACGATGACATTTCCCTTGAACCGGGCAAGCTGCGTATAAGAAGAAAAGGCAGCGCAGGTGGACACAACGGCATAAAATCCATCATATATTTAACGGGGGAGGACACTTTTCCTCGGATAAAGCTGGGAGTCGGGGCGAAACCGCACCCCGATTATAATCTGGCGGATTGGGTGCTGAGCAATTTCAAGAAGGAAGAGATAGAGGGAATGCACGTTTCCTGCGATAATGCGGTGAAGTGTGCAGAGCTGATAGTTTCGGGGAAAACCGATGAAGCGATGAACAGGTACAATGCGTAATGTTGAGTGATGAGTGTTGAATTTTTCGGGCACAATAATTATCATTCAAATCTCAACATTGATCGAAAGAGGTGTTTTATGAATATTTTTGACAGCATACTGAACGAACTGCCCGGATTTGCCGAGCTGAAAAATGCCCTTTCGGAGGGACTTTCCCCGCTTGGCGTCACAGGCGTTGCGGGAATACACAAGGCGCACTTTATCTCCGCTCTGTCGGGCGAACGGGAGAAAATTCTCGTTATCACCGAGGACGAAGCAGCCGCAAAGCGTATCTGCGATGACATTAACTCTCTCTCGGGCGAGGAATGTGCTGTTCTCTATCCTGCGAAAGATTTCACATTTACAAATGTTGAGGGCGTTTCCCGTGAGTATGAACAGGCGAGACTTTCAGTCCTAGCCTCCCTTTCGGGGCTGAACACTCACCCCTGCAAGGTGGTGGTTTCCTCGGCGGAAGCGGCTATGCAGCGGACTATCCCGCCCCATGCGCTGAAGGACCGCTCTATCACCCTTGCCCCGGGTATGGAAATCGCCGTTGACGAGCTGGTAAAGCGTCTGACGGCGGCGGGATATTCCCGAACAGACAAGGTGGAGGGTGCGGGACAGTTCTCCGTCAGGGGCGCAATTGCGGATATTTTCCCCGTTTCGGAAACATTTCCCATTCGTATCGAATATTGGGGCGATGAGATCGACACGGTTTCCGCCTTTGATATAGAATCTCAGCGCCGTTCGGACACGCTGAAAAGGATAACCGTTGCCCCTGCGATAGAGGTGCTGTTTGACGATGCGCAAGCGTTTATACGGAAGATAGAGGAGCTGTCCAAGGGCGTCAGGGGCAAGAGGACGGAGCTTATCCGCACTAAGCTTTCGGCGGATATTGACCGTTTAAGCAGCGGGCTATCTCTCGGAAATATTGACAAATATCTCCCCGCCGCCTACGAAAAGCCTGCGACGATCTTTGACTATTTCCCCGAAGATGCGCTTCTCATTTTCAGCGAACGCCACAACTGCTATGAGAAAATGAAAAGCGTCAGGTCGCAGCATAACGAGGACGTGAAAATTCTCCTTGAAGAGGGCGAGCTGTTCAAGGGCTTGGAGGATTATATCCTCGAACAGGGGGATTTTGACCTGTCGGCGGAAAGGCTGAACACCGTTTACCTTGACACCTTTATGCGGGGCAGCGGCGGTATTGCGTTCAAAAAGCTTATCTCCGTGACCGCAAATCAGACTGCGCCCTGGGGCGGCGAGATACGTCAGCTTATCGAGGAACTTAGAAGCTTTTGTTCGAGAAGCTACAAGACGGTCGTTATGGCGGGCTCGGAGAAAACTCTGCCCATTATCGCAAACGACCTGCGTGAGGAAGGGATTCCCTGCGACATTATCACCGAGAGGACAGAGCTGAAAAACGGTCGTGTTTACCTGATGAACGGTGCGGTTTCTGCGGGCTTTGAGTATCCCGACGGAAAGGCTGCCCTTATCACTCAGGCAAAGGCAATGACCGCAAAACGCCGTCTGAAAAAGCGGAAAAAGGGCGAGGAGATAAAGTCCTTGTCGGACATTTCAAGCGGTGACCTAGTTGTTCACGCACTTCACGGCATCGGACGGTTTGTGGGTATCCGAAAGCTTGAATTAGAGGGCGTTACAAAGGATTATATCACCATTCAGTATGCGGGGACGGACGTACTGTATGTTCCCGTTACACAGCTTGACCTTGTTTCAAAATATATCGGTCCTCGGGACGACAGCGGAGTTAAGCTGAATAAGCTGTCCTCTCAGGAATGGCAAAAGACTCGTTCACGGGTCAAAAAGGCTGTCAAGGATATGGCTGACGAGCTTATTGCCCTGTATGCAAAGCGAAGTCAGACCCCGGGACATGCATTTCCCGAGGACGACGATTTTCAGGTGGAATTTGAGGAACGTTTTGATTACACCGAAACGGACGACCAGCTGCGTTCCGTTATGGAGATAAAAGAGGATATGCAGAAGCCCGTGCCTATGGACAGACTGCTTTGCGGAGATGTTGGATTCGGCAAAACGGAGGTTGCATGGCGGGCGGCGTTTAAGTGCATCGAGGACGGAAAGCAGTGCGCCGTGCTTGTGCCTACAACGGTTCTGGCATGGCAGCATTATCAGAGTGCGGTAAAGAGGTTTGAGCATTTCCCCATAAAGGTGCAGCTGCTGTCGAGATTCCGCAATTCCAAGGAGCAGGCGGATATTGTCAGACAGGTGAAAAGGGGAGAGATCGACCTTATCATCGGCACTCACAGGCTTGTGCAGAAGGACGTTGGGTTCAAGGACCTGGGGCTTGTTATCGTGGACGAGGAGCAGCGTTTCGGTGTTGCGCATAAGGAGCGGTTCAAGGAGCTGTTTGCGGGGGTGGACGTTCTTACGCTGTCCGCAACGCCTATCCCCAGGACGCTTAACATGGCTATGAGCGGAATTCGTGATATGTCGGTCATTGAGGAGCCGCCCGTTGACCGCTATCCCGTCCAGACCTATGTTATCGAGCATAATCAGGGCGTTATCATTCAGGCGATAAACAAGGAGCTGCGCCGTGGGGGACAGGTGTACTATATCCACAACCGCATTGATACTATCGAGCGGTGCGCTGCGAAAATTGCCGAGTCCCTGCCCGATGCACGGATAGGCGTTGCTCACGGTCAGATTGGCGAGGAGGCGCTTTCGGAGATATGGCGGCAGCTTGTGGAGCATGAGATAGACATTTTAGTCTGCACGACACTTATTGAAACGGGCGTTGATGTTCCCAACTGCAACACCCTTATCATCGAGGACGCCGACAGGCTGGGACTTTCTCAGCTTTATCAGCTCAGAGGACGTGTGGGACGCTCCAATCGAAGGGCGTTTGCATATTTCACATTCCATAAAGGAAAAGTGCTGACGGAAATTGCGTCAAAGCGTCTGGAAGCAATAAGAGAATTTACGCAGTTCGGCAGCGGCTTCAGGATCGCTTTGCGTGATCTGGAAATTCGTGGTGCGGGAAGTCTTTTGGGCGGAAAGCAGCATGGGCATATGGAGGCTGTCGGGTATGATATGTATCTCCAGCTTTTGAATGAAGCTATTGCCGAGGGAAAGGGTGAAGCGCCGCCGCCGTCCCCCGAGGAATGTCTGGTCGATTTGCAGATAGAAGCGCATATTCCCGAAAATTATATCGAAAGCCTGTCGGGACGGCTGGACATTTACCGAAAGATAGCCGCCGTCCGCACTCCCGAGGACAGTATTGACCTGACAGACGAGCTTATCGACCGTTACGGCGAGCCGCCGAAGGCTATCATAGGTCTGATAACCGTTGCGCTGACGAGAAATATGGCAAGTGCGTCGGGCGTGACGGAAATTTCCCAGAAAAACGGCTGTCTGCTGTTCTATATGAAGAGCGGGTCCATCGAGCAGATACAGGCTGTTGTGGCGGCGTACAGGGGAAGAGTTACCGTCAGCGGTTCGGAGAAGCCGTATATTTCCGTAAAGCTGAAGCCCGAGGAGAAAACCGTGGATATTATGGAAGCGGTGGTCAAGATACTGTTTGAGAACAGGGAACGTAATGCTGAGTGTTGAATGTTGAGAGTTGAGTGTTGAATTATTTGAAAGCTGAATAAATTCAACACTTATAACTCAACACTATTTCCCGCTTGCATTTCTTGTCGGAACGTGTTAAAATAGTATAAATACTAAAAAAAGGACTGTGATTCTAATGAAAGGTTATAGAATAAGTATGCTCCGACACGGCAGAACAAGGGGAAATGACCAAGGGCTGTATATAGGAAAGACCGACCTTCCGCTGACCGAGGAGGGCAAGGAGGAGCTTCGTGACCTGTATGCGTCCTACGAATACCCCAGAGTGCATCGGGTGTATTCAAGCCCGCTGGAAAGAGCCGTTCAGTCTGCGGAGATACTGTTCCCCGACACGGACATCACCATTGCCGAGGACCTTCGGGAGATGGATTTCGGCGTTTTCGAGGGACTTCCCGCCGAGGAGCTTGTAAAGCTGGACAGCTACCGCAATTGGCTAAAGGGCGGTCTGGACAATCCCGCACCCAACGGCGAAAGCATGCGTGAAGTAATGGTCCGCTGCTACTCCGCCATGAACGCCATTATCCTCGATATGATGAAAAACGGCATCACCCACGCAGGCATTATGACACATTCGGGAATACTGATGAACACCCTTTCCTGCTTCGGTCTGCCGAAAATGAAGCCTATGGAATTCAACTGCCGCATGGGCTTCGGCTATGAGATAATGGTGACCGCAAATATGTGGCAGAACGGCAATACATTTGAGATACTCGGACGAATTCCCGAGTAATGGGGGACGGCTTATGAACGCTGACATCAAATCTGTAAAAAAGCTCGCCTACGACAAGCTGAGAGGCTGCTGGGGCGACGAAATAATGGTTTTTCTGTTAAATTCGGCGGTCATGGTGCTTTGCTTTGGAGTGTTCCTGACTGTGTACGCATGCTTCCTGAGAAACGACATTATTTCGGGTGATATTCGCAGGATATTTTCCGAAAGCCCTGTTTTCGTGGGTATCTCCGCTTTAGTCGGGATACTTGCTTATATGGTTTCCGCTCCCGCATACATCGGCAGCTGCTGGTGGACGATACACTATGTCAGGGACGACAGCAAGGACGTAAAATGTCTGCTTTCCTGCTATTCAACGCCCAGAGTGTTTTTCAGGTCCATGCAGATGAAGCTTGCGTCGGATATTCCCTGCACGCTGCTGCTGGCGGCGGTTTTCGGGGTGTATTTCCTATGCGATACGCTGATCTCGCCCCTTGACGGCACCGGCTATGTTATTGCCTCTGTGTTTAAGTGGGTAATAACTCTGGCTGCCCTTTTGGCGGTTTTCGGGCTTATTCTCAGATTTGCCGCTGTGCCTTACATATACTGCCTTAACCATGACGACGGCTGCATTGAAAATATAAAGCATTGTTTCCGTCTGACAAGTCAGAACAAGCAGCTTATGCGGGATACTGCCGCCGTTTTTCTCAAAAGCTTCCCAATAATTGCAATAGTTATCAGCTGTATTTTCATTTTCCCCTATTGCTGCACGCTGTTTGCGGCGGTCTGTCTGAAAATGTCGGAGGCTGAGAACATTCCCGAAAAGGCTGATGAAAATGACGTCAAGGACGATTGAGTTTGTCATCTCTCCCAAAGAGGACGGTATGAGAACGGGAGAAATACTGCGTCTGAGGGGATTTTCCGCAAGGCGCACCGCCAAGATCAAGCGGACGGAAAACGGTCTGACGGTAAACGGTGCAGCCGTCGGTACGGGAAATGTCCTTCATTCGGGGGACGTTCTTTCGGTGTATATGCCCGAGGAGGGTAAGGCGCCGAGATGTTCGCCCCGTCTTATGGGACTTGCCCCCGTCAGGTACGAGGACGACGATGTTATCGTGTTTGCAAAGCCCGTGAATATGCCCGTACACACCTCTCAGGGACACAGGGACGACGCTCTGGAAAACCTGTTTGCCGCCGTCTGCCCGGGAATGGCGTTTCGTCCCATATACAGGCTGGACAAGGACACTTCGGGGCTTGTTCCCGTGGCGAAGAATTCTCATGCGGCACGGCTTTTGCAGAATAACATTAATAAGGTATATTTCGCCGCCGCCGAGGGTATCCTTGAGCGGGACGGCGTTATAGATGCGCCTGTCGGGCGGGAGGACGGTTCGGTGATACGCCGATGTGTCCGTCCCGACGGGCAGTATGCGAGGACTGTCTATACTATTATAAAGGGAAATGGTTCGCACACGCTGGTGAGAGTTGTTCCCGAAACGGGCAGGACGCATCAGATAAGAGTGCATTTTGCGCATATTGGGCACCCTCTTGCGGGGGACGACCTGTATGGGGGGAGCCGTGAACGGATAGGTTTTCAGGCGCTTCACTGCGGTGAGATAAGCTTTGTAAGTCCGGTCAGCGGGAAAGAAGTCGTTTTATCCGAAAATATCAGAGATGATATGGCAGGGTTGTTTGAATAATGAAAGGTTGATGAAAAATGGAAAGAATAGCAAGCTTCAGCGTAGACCACAGAAAGATCGGTGTAGGTATGTATATCTCCCGAATTGACGGGGATATTGTGACATATGACGTAAGAATGTGCAAGCCCAACGGCGGAGAGTATCTTTACGGTCCCGCTGCGCATACTATCGAGCACCTGTTTGCAACATATGCGAGGAATTCCACCGTTTCGGACAAGGTGGTATATGTCGGTCCTATGGGCTGTATGACGGGATTTTATCTGCTGACAAGAGATCTTCCCCACGAGAAGGCGATCGAGCTTGTGCGGGATTCTATGCAGTTTATTATGGAATATGAAGGTGAGATCCCCGGTAACAGTGAGGCTGAATGCGGCAACTATCTCTACCATGACCTGAGAGGAGCAAAGAAGGCTGTGCTGCCTATCTTCTTTGAACTCGGAGGATATACCGTGGAAATGCTGAATTATGATGCGCATAATTAACAAAAATATCTGTTGAAAGTTGTATAACTGCACAAAAAGAATGAACAAATTTAAGCAAATCATCGAAAGTGGTTGATTTTTTCGGGAAATGAGTTATAATTGTAACTGTTGTAACCACTTTGTAATCATTTTGTTCCTTTTCCGAAAGGAGTTGTGCAGATGAGGACGGAACAGATGTCTAAAGAAAATGAAACGTTTAAGTCAAATGAAAATAGATCGAATCCCGTCGTTATAGCAAATGCTGTCGGCAAATGCGTAAGCGACACGGCATATTTCGCAGCCCTCACCGCTGTCGGCGCAGTAAGGACAGGCGCTGCTTTCCTTGCAAAAAGGCTTGCTCCCAAGCTGAAAGAGGTTTTCGGCTCTCTGAGGAAGGCTATCGGCACATCTGCGGGAAATACGGCTTCCGTGTTTACCGCTTTCCTTAAAAGGAGAAAAGAGGTCGGCACACGTCAGGCTCTCGCTATGATCGCCGACGAGGTAAGAGAAAGCAAGGAAACTAAGAGAAAGCTTGCTGTTACCGCTGTAAATTACGGTCTGCCCATTGCTTCGGTCTGCGCTCTTGCAGCCGTTATCTCCGCCGAAACAAGCGTTGATTACGCTGTTGCCGTTGAGTATAAGGGTCAGGAGCTGGGACTTGTAGCGGCTGATTCCATTATGGAGGAGGCAAAGCAGGAGGTCCAGAGCAAGATAACATATTACGATGTTGATGAAAACGTATACCAATCCGCTTCTATTGCTGTAAAGGCTGTTTCCGCTCAGGACGAGGTCATCAGCAGAGAACAGCTGGCTCAGAAGCTGGAGGAACAGCTCCCCGAGCTTGCAACTGCCGTTACCACCGCAGAGCAGGAGGAGAAAAAGGCAGTTTCCGTTGAGCCTACAAAGACTATGGAGGACAACAGCGGCAAGGTAAGGGCATATTCTGTTACCGTTGACGGCGAGTTTATCGGTGCTGTTGAGGATTACAGCAGGCTGGAGGCTTACTTTGAGGAGCTGAAGTCCGAATATGCGGACGAGAATGTTGTGGACGTTGAATTCAATAAGGATATTGAGTATGACACCGAAAGCTTTGTAAAGCCCGAGGAAGTCCGCAGCAGCGATTATTATATCAATATTTTCAATTCCGTTGTAAGCGAGCCTGTTTATTATGAAGTTCAGCTGGGAGATAATCCCTGGAATATCGCAAGAGATAACGATATGACCTTGGACGAGCTTAAACAGTGCGTTGCTACAAACGACGGCGAGATCGTCCCCGATATTACAAAGAAGTGCAATGTGGGAACGGTCATTCAGCTCAGTCAGGAGGTCAAGTATCTCCAGCCTGAGATAATCAAAGAAGAAACCTTCCAGGTCGGCTATCATCTCCCCGAGATACAGGTAAAGGACGACACCATGTTCGTCGGTATGGAAAGAGTTGATACCGAGGGCACATCGGGCATTATGGAATATCATGTTTACGCCACCTATGCGGACGGCGTTAAGGTTTCCGAGGAAAATATCGACGAGCCTAAGGTCATAGAGGAAGCTACCGCAAGAGTTGTAAGAGTCGGCACTATTGAGCCTTCTACATATGTAAGCAAGGGCACAGGCGGTTCGGGCGAATACTACTGGCCTGTAAGCGGCGGCAAGATCACCTCTTATATGGGCGACGGCAGAGGACACAAGGGCATCGACATCGGCGCTCCTTACGGTACTCCCATCTACGCCGCAGAAGAGGGCAAGGTCATCGAAACGGGAAGCGGCTGGAACGGCGGCTACGGCAACTGTATCAGAATTCAGCATCCCGACGGAAATGTTACCGTTTATGCCCACCAGAGCAGTCTGGCTGTCGGCTACGGCGAATATGTTGTCAAGGGACAGCTTATCGGCTATGTAGGAAGCACGGGCGATTCCAGCGGAAATCATCTCCATTTTGAGGTGCGTTCAAACGGACGTTATCTCGACCCCCTGAATTATGTTTCACAGTATTAAAAATCAGCCTCTCCCGAGGATCTTCGGGGGAGGCTTTTTGCTTGAATGTGAAGTGCGGAGAGCGGAAAGCGGAATTATGAAAATGCCGATAAATTGGTGTTTTTTGTCTTTACAAACGGGGAAATGTGTGTTATAATATAGGCAAATAAAATAGGAGCATTTTTATATGATAATAGATTTTCACACCCACGCTTTTGCGGACAGTATTGCCGAACGTGCTATTTCGTCCCTTGAAAAAAATGCCATGTCCCGTGCTCACACAAGGGGGACGCTTGACGGTCTTATTGAAAAGATGGACATCTGCGGCGTTGACAAATCGGTGCTGCTGACAATTGCCACAAAGCCCACTCAGCAGACGGTCATCAACAACTGGGCGGCAGAGGTAAAGTCGGAGCGGATACTCCCCTTCGGCAGTGTTCACCCCGATGCAGAGGACGCTCTTTCCGAATTGGAGCGCATCAAGGCTCTGGGACTTTACGGAGTCAAGCTGCACCCGGAATACCAGAACTTTTTCGTCGGTGAAGAGAGAATGATGCCTATCTATCGGAAATGTGCGGAGCTTAGGCTGCCCGTTATCTTCCATGCGGGAATGGACGCCGTTTCCCCGAAGGTCGTCAGATGTATGCCCGAGGAGGCTTTGAAGGTGCACAGGTCAGTCCCCGAAATGACCATGATACTCGCCCATTTCGGCGGAAACTGCCGCTGGGACGAGGTGGAAAAGCATCTGGTGGGGGAGGACATTTACTTCGACATCGCCTACTGCGGCGGACGTATCCCCGATAAAACGGCGGAGCGCATTATCCGTAACCACGGCTCGGACAAGATACTGTTTGCCAGCGATATGCCCTGGCAGCTGCCGTCGGAGATAATGCTCATGCTCTCAAGGCTGGATATTTCCGATTCCGACCGTGAAAATATTTGTCACAAAAATGCAGAGAAAATTCTCGGACTTGGCTGAAAAAGTTCAATTTTTTTATTATTTAGCATATAATATACCAAAAACCCAGATAGCGTTTAGTGCATTTTAACAGCATATTTGTTAATATGTGCTTATATTCTCGGTACAATTTGTTCAAAATTACATATTGCTAAAAAGTTGCAAAAATGTTATAATCATATAGTATCATAGGCAGGAAGTATCTGTCAGCCGTGCGCCCGGCGTTTGACATATCCTGTCGGGTAAAAATATCCACTTCGGAGGTGTCGGATTATGAAGACTTTTATCTATACTGCCACTGACGTTCAGGGAAATACCGTCAAAAATGCAAGGATGCAGGCGGAGGACGTCAATGACTTTCTGGATAAAATCAACGAAAAAGGACTTTTCTGTTCGAGCTATAAAGAAACGAACTCAAAAGGTGACAAAAATATTTATAAGTTCAAGACAAAGGAGCTTTCATTCAACTGCCGTCAGCTCAGTGCAATGATCAGCTCCGGACTTACCCTTGTAAAGGCGCTGGACATTCTCTATAAGGAGCAGCCCAAGGAAGCGACAAAGCGAGTATTCCGAGAGGTTTACGATGAGGTTCAGAAGGGTCGTTCCTTCTCCGATGCGCTTAAAATGCAGGACGGTGCTTTCCCTGACTTCTTTATCAGTATGATCGCTGCGGGCGAAGCTTCCGGTCAGCTGGACGTTATCATGAAGCGACTTGAAGACCACTACGCAAAGGAAGGTAAGCTTGCCAACAAGATCAGAGGCGCACTTATGTATCCTATTATTCTGTTGGTTCTTCTGATCGCGGTTATCATCGTTCTGGCGGTAATGGTTTTCCCTGTTTTCCGTGATATGGCGGGCGACGATGTAAACGCTATCGCAAAGTTCCTGTTCGCTTTCTCGGACAGCCTTATTGCTCACTGGTATGTTTATCTGCTGGTAATCGGTATCGTGATATTCGTTGTCAACTATCTGCTGAAGATCGAAACTGTGCGGCTTAAATGGGATAAATTCCTTATTAAGATGCCTGCGGTAGGCAAGCTTCTCGTTAAGGTGTATACAGGACGTTTCGCAAGAACTCTGTCTTCTCTTTACTCAAGCGGTATCCCCATGGTAGAATCCCTCGAAAGATCCTCCAGGATCCTCGGAAATACATTTATCGTCAAGTCCTTTGAAACGGTTGTTGACGAAGTAAAGCAGGGTGATCAGCTCTCCGCTGCTATCCAGAGAACAGGCATTTTCGAGTCAATGTTCTGCTCTATCATCTATGTCGGTGAGGAATCCGGTGCGCTGGACTCCATTCTTGAAAAGACTTCCGACTTCTACGAGGAAGAATCCGATGCTGCTATCGGTCAGCTGGTAGGTATGATCGAGCCTGTAATGCTTATCATCATGGGTGTTGTTATCGGTCTGGTACTGGCAGGCGTATTCCCGCTGCTCTACTCCGGTCTGGACGAAGTTTCGTAAAACCAAGGATAAATTTGCCGAGGGCTACGGCTTTAAGGCAATGCTATTATAATTAAAAATTAGTGAGGTGACGAGTATGCTTTCATTTGATATTACAGACAGACATATCCGGATCGTTCGCGGTATTGAGAACCGTGGACGTATCAAGATCTACGACGCTTCTACCATCGAGGTAAGCGAAGGTCTGATTGTAAATGGTCATATAAAAGATATACCCAAGGTTGCAACTCTTATTAACGAAGAGTTGAAGGCAAAGAAAATGAGCGACAAGGACGCAGTTGTTAGTATCTCCTCGAACCTTGTTATCTTCAAGGAGCTGCACATTCCTAAAGCAAAGGGTATGCAGCTGCTGACAATGGTACAGAACCAGATGCAGCACACAATGGGTATCAGCGACGATTACAGTATCTCCTATACCATTGCGGGCGATATTGAGGAGGACGGCGTTCAGGCGCAGAGAATTCTCGCAACAGCTTGTCCTTTTGAAATTGTTGACTGCTTCAGAAAGGTATTCAACTTCTTAGGTATAGACCTGAGATCAATCGCAGTTTCCTGTAACTGTATCTCCCGTCTGATACTGAACGATATGAAGATCAGAGCTAAAATGCCTCTGCTGGTCGTTCAGATCGACCCCAACTTCGTAAGCCTTAACCTTTACGAAAATCATCAGCTTTCATTCTCCAGATTCGCTTCCATTGACCCCGCAGACTACGAAAACTCCGAAGACTATGTTTACGAGGCTGTCAATGAGAACATCTTCAGAATGTTCCAGTTCCATAAATCCAAGAACAACGGTGCTCAGATCTCCAATGTAATCTTCTACGGCGACACCTCCGATTACAAGCGTCTGACCGATTCTCTGGAGGGTATGGACATCAACTGCAACATTCTCCAGGTGCCCAGCGTAATCTCCGGTTATGAGAATATCGAATTCTCGCACTATGCAAACGCTATCGGTGCAATGTTCAAGCGTCAGAGGGACGTTGAGCGTATCAACCTGCTGGAAGTAGACGCTTCCTCCGGACGTACCGCCGCAGGTGCTTCCTTCTTCGCAACAGTCGGCATTACATTCGGTATTTCCGCAGCTCTCGTTGCTGTTGCAGCTCTCGGTCTTAACATCAACATCACAGGTATGGAGAAGGAGATCGGCGAGATAGATGCTTACATAAACAGCCCCGAGGTCCTCGAGCAGATCGCTGAGGTCGATAAGACCGACGAGCAGATCGGCAAGGTAGCTAAGTATAAGGATCAGGCTATTCTCGTTAAGACAGCGTTTGAGAGCCTTCCCGTTCTCAAGACTGAGGTGTTCAACGACGTTGCAGAGTCCTTCGATGCGGTTGACGATACCTATTGGAATGAGGTCGCTTATGAGGACGGCGTAGTTGTCATCACGGGCGTATCTACCGACGTGAACGGTCCTTATCAGGTAGCACAGAATCTGTTTGACCTCGATAAGTATGACAACATCGAATATGTGGGCTTCGGCGAGCCTGACGACAATGATGGTGAGAACGCTGTTGCTGAGCTTATGGGTCTGCATGAGTTTGAAATGAACTTCAGACTTCGCCAGAATATCGATCCCGATGAACAAAAACCGGAAGAGGAAACACCCGCAGAGGAAACTCCTGCTGAGGAAGGCGGTGCTGCATAATGAAACTTTCACAGAGAGATAAAGTCATTTTCCTTGCTGTTGTGGCATTCCTTACTATCTTACTGGGCGGCGTTCTGTTTGTTAAGCCTAAGTATGAGGAAATGAAATCCACTGAGGTCACACTTGAGGAAAAGAGAAACGAAAAGACAGCTACCGACGATAAGATCGGCACGCTTGAATCCAAGAAGGAAGAGCTGAAAAAGGCTGTCAAGGACGTTGAAGAAATTCAGGAAATGTTCATTCCCCATCTGGAAACCTTTGAGGTTGAACCCTTCCTCTTCGAGATAATTTCCGAGAGCGATATTGAGATCACTGCGTCTGAGTATGAGCTTATGACCGCTTCGGAGCTTAAGAATTATGTTTACCAGAAAAATGCAGTTGCATACCCCATGCGAATGGACGCTGACCTTAACGGCGAGCTTCCTCAGGAGGTAGTTGACGCATACAATCAGGTAAAGGTTTCTGCTCCCGCAGGCGTTAAGGTAGGTCTTACAACAGCTAAGATAAGCTTCAGAGGTCCCTTTGAGGACATCGAAGCTGCTCTCGACAACTTTGCTTCTCAGGATAAGACCGTTATTGTAACAGGTCTTGAGGGCAAGAGCTCCGATGCTAAGGAAGCCAACGCAGGAGAAGCAGAGGAAAAGGGTCCCGAGGGTATCCTTACTGTTTACGTATTCCACATTGAACATATGGCAGAGGTCAAGGACTAAAGCTGTGACTATTGTACGCAGGGTCCCGATTAGGGGCTCTGCCGTGCAGTCAGTATTTTTATTCAGTTAATTCTGCGTAGAGATACTGATTTCCAATGCGTCCGGACCTTTGCGGAGGTATCGGAAATCAGTATCCCTCAATGTGCGATACCGATTAAAAAATAACAATAAACAAGAAAGGTGGTATTTATATGTCGTACAGAAATGCAGGACGGCGCAGGCAGACGAAGGGTATTGTACTTTTCACAGTAGTTGCCATTATGCTATTTCTATTAATCATGGTTATGTCTACCCTTTCGGTTGTTTCGTCCGCTCAAAGGCGTACATATACAAAATTTAAGGAAAATCAGGCTTATTTTACTGCCCGTTCGGGTATAGCTTCCTTCCTGAGAGCCGGTTCTGCCGGCCCCAGTGAAACTGCACTTGTAGGTTTTCACGATGAGTTCCTCGATCTGTGCCAGAACGGTAATGTTTATAACGACACGGGCAAAAGCTTCGATGACATGGAAGGCTCCTCCGATGTTATGAAGGTTACTGTTGAATTCCCTCAGCCCCCTCAGAGCGGCGGTGACCTGAAATACCTTTACGGTTCATGTAAGATCTATGTTTACAAAACAGGTGTTGATAAGGCAAAGATCGTTTCCAGGGCTGCCATCGGCGGATTCGATAGCGGCGAACCCGAGAGCGTTGTAACTCTTTACATCAGCGTTCCTACTCCAAAGCCTGAGCTTTTCAAGAACGCTATGACTTCCTTTGCTAACGTTACCAACTCTACTGTCGGTATTCTCGGCGGTATGGGTGCTTACGTTGACCCCGCTAACGGTTCAAAGGCATCGTCGGACAAAGCTGAAGCAAGTACAATGACATATGTAAACAACGGCTTTGTTTCCAGAAATGTTGTTATCGGAAGCGGTGCTACACTTCATACCCAGGCTGAGTTCGTTTTCCAGGACGTAGTAGGCAAGCTGAAATCGGACGGAACCTATGAGGCCTCCGAACCTCAGTATATGGGACTTACTGTAATGGGTGATGCAAAATTCACCGATATGTTCACGGTATACGGTGACAGCACCAGCAAGACTCCTTATGTTTATGTTGACGGAAATCTTGCCATCAGCACAGGTACTAAGATAGGTGCAGATTTTGATTCCGGAAGCATTTCGGACAGTGCCGATAATGCGGTCAATGTTTACTGCAATACCATTAACATCAGTAACACTCCTACCATCAACGGCGATCTTTACATCTATGGTGAATCTCAGGACACAGATTATGCTTATATGACCTCTGCAGGCGCTGATACGACTGCAAATTCAATAGCCGGCGGAACATATTACGGCGATATATACTGCAACGGCGATCTCGTTCTCGGTGCAGGCGGTCAGACACCTACTATTGAGGGTGATGTTTACTGTACCGGAACTCTGACTGTAAATAGTGCTAATATCAACGGCACCCTTTATGCAGCTGCATATGCCGGTTCAAACCCCGTTTTAGCAGATGCTACAATAGCACAGGTGTACAGCGATATGCCCTCCGATTTTATCGAAAAGGATTATGTAAAGGAAAACATTATTGCAAATCCCGGTTCACAGTTTGATAACTTCGTAGGCGTAACCCAGGACAATCAGCCTGTTGCCGGCACAATGTATCCCGCTCTGGGCTACTACACCGATGATTCCGGTAATTGGGTGGAAAGAACCACTGTTGACTCCAGCTGGAGTATCTGGAATCCCTATGACTATTTCCAGATGAACGACAGCGGCAAGGTCGCTTATATTGATGCGACAGAAAACAGCCTGAATATCGTTGTTCCCAACGGCTTCTTCCCCACAAATACACAGAACAACAAGATCGTTATCAAGGGCGACAAGCGTGTTGACTTCTACATTGTTGAACACACTCCCAATCCTTGGGTTTGGAACGATGATACGACATATACATCTTCGTCCAATCAGAACAGTGCAAGAAACAATATGGTCATCACCGAGGACTTTTACAGAGCACTTACAAACGGTGACCAGATTCATATTGCCTGCCCCGGTGCAACAGACAATATCTCTCTGAATGTTTACTACAATATTCAGGACGGAATGACCTATAATATCGAAGGCGACCTGCTGATGGGTTATATCTACGGACCCAATGCTGTTGTCAATATGAACAACGGCGTAAGCATCGACAATATCAATTACGACGGCACAAGCTATGGTACGGTTAGCAATATGCAGTTTATCGGCTCCTGCGTAACTTCGAATATCACCACAAGCAACAGCGTTCAGGGCATCTTCCTTCCTCCCGCAAAGGCAAACAATAGCGGTGAGAACAAGTTCTGGGAAGACCTCTACTATCTGAATTATTGATTGGAGGGGCGTTTATGAAAGCTAAAAAAATTAAGGGTATGACACTCGTCGAGGTACTCGTTGCAATGACTATCTTGGGCATCGGCGGTATGATGCTTTGTACCGGCTTTGCTCAGGTAAACAAAATGAATGCCGAAAATTACGATTTTAACCAGCGTATGTCCGACCAGATAAAGCTGGCTGAAAATCAGGAAACCGATGCAGACAGAACAACAGATACAACGGGCAGTGTTAAGCTCACGGTCAATGGCGTAGATTACAGTGTTTCGGGAAAAAGCACATGGATAGACACAACTACCGAGGACGGACATGACAAGGTAGATGTCGATTTCAAATACTTCGTTCCCGATCCTATCCCGTAAGAGCAGAGGGGTGAACTTATGAAGCTTAAAAAACTAAAGGGCTTTACCCTTATCGAGCTTATTATCGTACTGGCTATCTTCGTTTCGGTTCTTACCGCAATATTGCAGCTTATGGAGCCTGTAAACGAGGTCTATGCCGATACGGTAATGTATGAAAGTCAGCGTACTGCTGAGCAGGGTATTGCCGATTATATTACCGAGAGTCTGAGATACTCTCAGCGTGCTTCCATTATAGATCATGGTGAAACTGTGACATATCGTGACGGTTCGACTACTCGTACCGTCAGCAGCGAAGCAGATGCAGTTGATTACTTTGCCAACAAGAATGAGCTGGACCTTACCGATCCCGACGTTGCTGAAAGAATAAACGTCATCAGGATCGACAGAACCACCACCTATACCGACAAGGGCTACACCTACACAGGCAGACTTATCAGGCGTAAGGGCTGGGATCCGTCGGTTTCACCGCTTACAGGTACTGTTGACATCGCTGATGTAAAAACCAACTACACGACTTCAAGCCTGTATATGGCACTTGGTCCCGACTATTACGGCAAGGATTCTTACAGCATCTATCTGCCCAACAATTACACGGCAGATTATGAGCATTTCGACGATCTGGGAAATTCTCTCGGAACCTATGCCGACCCCATCAATCAGCAGCAGAAGGGCTTTGACGTAATTTGTGAGTCATTCAATCTGGGCGGAACTATGGCAAACACACTCCGCTCCAACAGAAAGATCTCCAGCATTACCTCCAGCTCCGTTACTGCTATGAACTACCTTATCAAGATCGATATGCTTGATTATCAGACCAATGCCCAGGTGGATTTCGGTAAATACGGAACCTCCACAGGCTACGGTGCAACTCCTAAGGATACTTACATAGTATTCGTTCGTCCCGACGTTTCAAATCCTAACGGTTAATTAACGCCGCAAAAAGCTTGCAGGCAAATTTGTCTGCAAGCTTTAGCGGAGTATTTTGTACCTGTAAAATATTATTTTTTCGGGAAATTTGCTTGCGCTATCTGTAAAGTTTCGTCAAAATCATAAAAAATACCGCCGCAAAGCATTTGCTTTACAGCGGTTCAAAACAAATTTCCCGAAAGAACAATATCTGTCAGGCAGTCATTTCGGTAATAGGGAATGTGAGCAGCTTCGAGTACCAATCAACGATCTCATTTCCAAAGAATATGGCGATCGCTATTCCGATAGCAAGCCATGGACCGAATGCAAACTGCGATTCGCTGCTGCGTTTCTTCTGGATAAGTCCGTAAACGGCTCCGATAAGTATTCCGGCACCTGCTGCCACTATGCTTCTCTTCCAGCCGAGGTAAATTCCCGCAGCTGCCATCAGCACGACGTCGCCCATTCCGAAGCCGAATACGGGTGGCTGCTCCTTTATCTCAGCTTCGACCCTTGCAAGCTCGGTTTCCACCTTCTGAATCTCCCGCTTGTCCTTGACAGAAACCGAATTCAGCTCCTTCAGACGCTTGCGGAGCTTCCGAGCAGCAGAACGGTCCTCATCTGTAAACAGCGCAAAAAGCGGTGTCAGCACAAATCCTATCAGAAGGAAGGGGACGCTTATTGCCGCCGCACCAATGAGGCTTTCCTTCAAGCTTACCATACCCCAGCGGATAACGTTTATCTGCGGGAGGGCGAGTACAGCGGCAATCACGTTGATAACCGCCATAACTATCAGTACGCCGACAGTCATTTCCTGAGTGTCATAATCCTCAAAGCCGATGACGATAAGCGTCGATATGAACAGGCAGGTGAGTATGGGAAGCATAGCTCCCGTGCTGAACATATCAAACTTCATAAACACAAATACATAAAGTATTCCGTTTAAGAATTCGACCAGCGGGTATCTGCCCGAGATCTTTTCTCCGCAGCTGCGGCATTTGCCCTTTAAGACAAACAGCCAGCTGATGATGGGGATAAGGTCATAACGCTTGATCTCCGCTCCGCAGGTCATACAGTGGGAATTCTTCTTGGTAAGGGACTCCCCCGCAGGCAGGCGGAAGATACATACATTCAGAAAGCTGCCTATACATATCCCGAAGATGAACACGACTATGTAGACCGCGATCTGACCGATAAGCCCCATTAGCATTACATTGTCCATAAGCCAAACACTCCTTAAATGTTATTGTACATTCCATTTTAACATATATTTCGCATAAATACAAGTGTATTTTCCATAACAACGTGAAAAAACCTGAATCTGCACAGGTAATCTATTATTTAGGAGGCAAATTCAATGAAAAACGTGCCAATAGGTCAGTATATGGTCAATAAGGGCATCATTACCGAGGAGCAGCTCCAGAATGTCCTTGAAGCCAAGAAAAAGGAAAATGTGCCCGGAAAATTTTTCGGTGATTATCTGCTTGAGCTGAAGTATGTTACCGATGTTCAGTTTGCACAGGTGCTTTCGGAAAAGCTGAATGTTCCTTTCGTTGACCTTACCGACCCGAACCTCGCCATTTCTCAGGAGGCCGTTAAGAAGATCCCCGAGGCTCTGGCGAAAAAGCATAATGTTATCGCTATCAAGATAACGGGCAAAAGACTTACCGTCGCTACAAACGACCCCGTTAACTTCTATATTTTCGAGGACATCAAGGTTACAACGGGTATGGACGTTGTGCCTGTTATCGCTACTAAGGACGCTATCACTAAGGCTATCGGTAAAAACTACTCCATGCAGAATACCGACAGCATTCTCGACAGCGTTAATGAACAGTTCAGCGGCGAACAGGGCAGCAGTGATGACGACGCTGAGGGTCGTATCGACAACGCTCCTATCGTTAAGCTGGCACAGACCATCGTTGAAAACTCCTTCCGTGCAGAAGCAACGGATATTCATATCGAGCCGTTCAAGAGCTTTACTCGTATCAGAATCAGAGTTAACGGCGACCTTATCGAGCTGATGAACGTTTCCAACGTCGTTCATAACTCTCTCGTAACACGTCTGAAGATCATCAGCGGTATGAATATCGCCGAGAAGCGTGTTCCTCAGGACGGTCGTTTCTCTCAGGTAGTTGACGGAACAACCCTTGACGTCCGTGTATCTAACCTGCCGACAGTCAACGGCGAAAAGGTCGTTATCCGTATCCTCTCCACCGGTGACGTTGCGCTGAGAAAGATCACCGAGCTGGGTATGTCCGACTATAACTATAAGAAGTTTGAATCAATGCTGAAGGTTCCTCAGGGCGTTATGCTGGTTACGGGACCTACCGGTTCAGGTAAAACAACCACCCTTTACGCTGCCCTCGGTGAAATGGCTAAGCCAAACGTTAACGTTATCACCGTTGAGGACCCTGTCGAAAAGAATATCGAAGGCATCAATCAGTGTCAGATCAACGATAAGGCGGGTATGACATTCGCTGCTGCCCTTCGTTCTATCCTCCGTCAGGACCCCGACATCATAATGGTCGGAGAAATGCGTGACCAGGAAACTGCCGAGATCGCTATCAGAGCGGCTATCACCGGTCATATGGTGCTCTCCACACTGCATACAAACTCTGCTTCCGCTACTATCACTCGTCTTGTTGATATGGGCGTTCAGGCGTACATGGTCGCTACCTCCCTTATCGGTATCATCGCTCAGCGTCTTACCAAGAAGATCTGTATGGAGTGCCGTACACCGAGAATGTCCACCGAGGAAGAAAACGAACTGATGGGTATCACCGGCTCTATCCAGATCTACGATGCCTGCGGCTGCCCCGCCTGCAATAACACAGGTTACAGAGGACGTACCGCTATCCACGAGATACTTCTCTGTACTCCCGAAATGTCCTCCTGTATCGCTAACGGCGGTGACGCTGAGGAAATTCAGAAGCTGGCTAAGAGTCAGGGTACAAAGCTGCTCCGTGACAACGTTTCTGACCTGGTTCAGGAAGGTGTTACCACTATGGACGAGCTTATTCGTGTTACATACGCGGTTTGATCACAGGATTATTGCGGCGATGCCGTCTGATAATAAAATTCAAGGTTTTCCCACGGGCAAACCCGAAAACGGAGGTTATTTATGGAACTGGATACAAGTAAAGGTCTGGGCACCAAACAGGAAAAGATAATTCTCAATATCGACAAGATCCTGGACGAGGCTCGTGTTCTCGGCTGCTCCGACGTTCATTTCACTGCGAAGATCGCTCCTATCGTAAGACTTCACGGTTCTTTGAGAAAGCTCAGCTCATATCCCGAAATGACAGAGCCTGCTATTCAGAAGATCTGCGAGCAGATGTGTACTGCAAAGCAGCTGACAAACATCAAGGAGCATATCGATACCGACTTCTCCTACACCACAAGAAGAGGTTACCGTCACAGAGTTAATATCTATCATCAGAGAGGAAACACGGCTATCGCTATCCGTCTGCTGAGAAACGATATTCCTACTCTGGAGGACCTTGATCTGCCGCCTATCCTTGCAGATTTCGTAATGCGTCCCAGAGGACTTATACTCATCACAGGACCTACGGGTTCCGGTAAGTCCACAACTCTGGCGGCTATGATCGACTATGTAAATGTAAATCGTTCCGCACATATCATCACCATTGAGGACCCTATCGAGTACGTTCACGAGCATAAGAGATGTATGATCAATCAGAGAGAGGTCGGCGACGACGTTGAGAACTTCGCTATGGCTCTCCGTGCCGCACTCCGTGAAGACCCCGATGTTATCCTCGTAGGAGAGATGCGTGACTTTGAAACCATCAACGCAGCCGTAACCGCCGCTGAAACAGGACACCTTGTTATGTCCACACTTCATACGACCTCGGCTTCGGATACTATCAACCGTATCATCGACGTATTCCCCGCACATCAGCAGGGTCAGATCAGAACTCAGCTTGCGACCGTTCTCGTAGGCATCGGTTCTCAGACCCTTATCCCCAAGGCTGACGGTTCGGGACGAGTTGCTGCTCTTGAGATACTCAACTGCACAGACGCTATTTCCGCTATGATCCGTGATAATAAGGTGCATCTTATCCAGACCGCTATCCAGACAGGCAGACAGCAGGGAATGGTATGCCTTGACCAGGAGCTTGCCCGTATGGTTAAGGAAGGTATTATCACCGACGATGCCGCAAGAGAAAAGGTAAGCGATCCCTCCGAATACGAGAGATACCTTAAAGCAAAATAATATCTATCATCCTTTCATACTTTTTTCACCGAGCCTGTCCCGCCTTCGCAATGTTGGCGGGACAGGTTCTTTTTTAGTGATGAATGTTGAGTGATGAAAGTTGAATTGAATGTGGAAAGTGAAATTTTTGCAATTTTGTGGGGGACGGGTTCCCCCCACAGCATCGGCAAACCGATTTTCGGGTTTCATATAATTCAACACTCAACTTTCATCACTCAACACTAATTGCGCCATCACTAAAAAAATGATATTTTTTTGTTTCCTAATTGCTCCGAATTACTTAAACGTTTTATATAGATTAAAAAACAAACTGTGAATATGTGCATTTTGTCACATCTTAGTTCATTTATTGTTCAATGTGATGAAAAAATCACTAAATATTATAGTTTTTTAGCCTTGACTGCCAAATTCACAAAATTAGAGAAAAAAATCTCAGATTTCTATTGACAAATTGGAATTCATAGTATATAATGTAATTACAGTAAGAGATACGAAAGAGTTAAAACAAAAAACTTACAGTATCTCGGGTTCGCAAAGAACTGCCTTGGAGGATCTTCCAAAGTGTGCTGAGTTTTATAATTCCGGGAGGGAGTCCAATGGAGAAGAAACTGAAGGGCTTTACGATTATCGAGCTTTTAATAGTTATTACTATTATAAGTGTGCTCTGTGCGATCGGTGTGCCCGCAGCATTAACTTGGGTAAGAGATGCTAAGGTCAGAGATGCCAATGAAGAAGCACGAATTGTGTATTCTGCGGTTCAGGATTATCTCACCGAGATGGAGATCAAGAATATTCAGCTTGAAGACCCAAGAGGCAATATCACAATTATGTACTCAAAATCAAATGTTGGTACAACATTGCCGAGTATTGATGCGGCTCTTCAAAATCAAAATTCATCGACCTATGGCGGATTCAACTCAGGAGCATGGATCAACGGCACTGTTGCCGGAAAGCTGGTTGATTTTTCCGATGCACTTACCGAAGACTTCAAGGGTGCATGGGCAGCACGGATCAACACAGAAACATATACTGTAATAAGTGCATATTGGATGCCAATGCCAAATGGCTCTTGCACACTTATTGATACAGGTGTTGCTGACGGCTTTGCAGATGCCTCGGCACAGGAAACATATTATAGCAGTAACGGCATACTTTTTGGCAGATACCCCATCTAACAATGGAAAAGCGTTCAGTCGTTTGTTTACAGACTGAGCTTTTTATACAAAACTATATTAATTATTTAAGGAGGAATTTCAAATGAGAAATTCAAAGATCAAAGGCTTTACCCTCATCGAGCTCATCGTTGTTATCGCTATCATCGGTGTTCTCGCAGCTATCCTCGTTCCCTCTATGATGGGCTTCGTTAAGGATTCCAAGTACTCCACAGCTAACTCTAACGCTAAGCTGGTTCACACCAACCTTTGCACATACGCTACAAAGGCTGAGACAGCCGGTTACCCCATCGTTGACATCACTGCTTCCAATTCAGGTCTTGAAATTCCCGCAAGAACATCTACTCTTGCTGCAATCGCAGCACAGCCCGATCAGACTGCTTGCCTCAATGCTCTCGGTTACTACATGGGTACAGATACAGCTGGTAAGGCTGGTTACTGCTCCTTCACTGTTACAGATGGTGCTCCCGTAAAGGCTTGGTGGGCTAAGACTGGTTCCGATCCTATCGTTGGTAGATACCCTGATCCTACATCTGCTTCCGATAACCCTGCTGTTACTTTCGGTGCATAATTTAAGACTAACAGTCAGAATTAAAGCATGATCAATTGCCGCTCGGCTGCTTGAAGCAGTCGGGCGGTTTTTTAGTCGGAGTGGTGATATGAATAAGGATCTACTGAAAAAGGATCTCACATTAAAGGAGATCGCCGTAAATATCTGCTTTGGCAAACCGCTGAACATTTTTATATTTCTGACTGCGGTTTCACTGGTTCTAAGGGTGTACTATTCTATCCTGACAGGGATAAGAGTGCCAAGGGGAAACGCAGGAAATGATGCGGATTTCTTCATTCCTGCTGCGGAGCTGCTGCTTTCGTCGCCTGCCCAATATCTGAAGGAGTTTATAAAAATGCCTTTTTACATAGGCTATACCTCGGCAATTGCTGCAATTTATGCAGTTTCGGGGCATAGCAACACCGCTGTCTGCATTGTTCAGATAATTTTTTCCTCTCTCTGCCCGTTCCTGATGTGGAAAAGCTGCGAAAATTTCTTTGGCGACAGGAGAATCAGCATTATCTGCGCTTTGATGACAGCTGTCCTGCCCATAAATTACCGCTGGGATTCCCAACTTACGTCGGACAGCTTCGGAATGTTCTCCTCGGTGCTGTGCATTTTTGCGCTTTCCGTATACTATTCCGCGGAAAAAGGAAACCGCCGACGTGAGATCTCACTGCTGCTTCTCTCCCTTCTGGGATTTTTCCTGATGCGCACGACTGCGGGAACGGTCATTGCCGTAATCCTGATTGCAATGATAATGGAGCTTTCTTCGAAAAAACGTGCGATTATTTTCGGCGGACTGATAGCTGCGCTGGTCGGTGCAGTGCTTTTCCTGCTGACGGGGGACGGCGTCCATTCGCTGGAGGGAAATTTTGACTATTTCAGGAAGCTTTATGAAAACGGCGAAGTCGTTCAGGCACACTATTTCTACGATTTGAAGGGCGACGCTTCTGATATTTTCGGAATAATTTTCTATCGTTCGCTCTACTATTTTTGTCCGCTCGACATCGGTGTCGGCATAATCGGAGGACATCGCCTGTCATATCAGCTGCTGCATTATCTGCCTCTGTTCCCTGTGTTCATCTTCGCTTTTATGGGCAGTATCAGGGGATTTGCAGAGAAAAACCGTATTGCCTCTATCATCTCTTGGGTGATAATTTTTTCTGCGCTGGTGCAGTCGGTTACGGAAATTCAGTTCGACCTGCGCTATCGTGACCCGATCCTGCCATATTTCTATATGCTGTCTGCATGCGAAATGGTAAGGTTTTTCTCCGGTATAAAAAAGGAAAACAATGCTCCTGCCCTTGAATAATTCATAAAAATGTTGTATCATAAATATAGTTGATTTCGGTGCGTCGGTTTACGACATGAAATAATAGGAAAATTTATGCAGATACAAGGAGTGTCACTATGCCCGATATGGGGAAAATATCCATAATCGTTCCGCTGTACAACACGGAAAAATACATAAAACGCTGTCTTGACTCGCTGACGGCACAGACCTATAAAAATATTGAGATAATTGTTGTGAACGACGGCAGCACGGACGGTTCGGCGAAGCTTGTATCGGAGGCAGCCGCCGCAGATGACCGTATCAGGCTCATTTCACACGATAAAAACAAGGGCTTGTACCATGCCCGCATAACAGGCGTTGAAAATGCGACGGGGGATCACATCGGTTTTACCGACAGTGATGACTATGTTTCCTGCGATTATTTTCGGGCTATGCTTTGCCGTTCGGCGGAAACGGGTGCGGATATTGTTTTCGGAAAAATTGTACACGAAAATCAGTCGGGATATAGATATTTTCATAACCTCTACCATTTTTACGACATTGGCGAATTGGACGGCGAACGTGCTTTTCGGGAATTCTGGCGGCAGGAGGGCAGATGCTTTGCCTGGCACACCGTCTGGAACAAGCTCTACTCCGCCGCACTATGGCGGAAGGCTCTGCCAATTCTCAAAACGCAGGAAAAGCGGCTGGTCATGGCGGAGGACTTTGTGTTCAGCTCGGTGCTTTTCAGCTTTGTGAACAAGGCGGCTGCCACGGAATACGGCTGCTGCTTCTACTATCAGCACGACGGGGCGTCCACAAGCTCGGCGGGGGACAGGGGCAAGTATGAGCGGAATATAGCCGACCTGAAAACCGCATTTTCGTTTGTGGAGAAGTTCGTAAATTCTCCCGACTGCAGGGGCGATGTTTCGGAGAATTTCAGGAACTGGCGGCGTTTGTACAGGCATTTCTGGGAGGATAATATTGCGCCCTTTAGCGGAAATGACAGGAAGGTTTTGGAGAAATGCCTTAATGACGCTTTCCCCTGCGACGGTGATGTGAAGTATCCCGGGTGGTTTTACGCTGTCACCACCGAATTTGACAACCGATATAACGTTATTTCGGACATGATAGCTTCGGACGACATAAAGTGCGTCAGCTTTGACATTTTTGATACTGCGGTTTTGCGTCCGTTTTACAGCCCGACAGACCTGTTTTACACGCTGGACGGTCTGTTCAGCGAAATTTGTCCCGAGGAAACACGCAGCTTTCACGACATTCGGGTAAAGGCGGAGAGCGTCGCAAGGACGGAAAAACAGGGCGGCGGGGAAGTCACTCTGTCGGAGATATATGAGAGTCTTCGGAGGATAACGGGCATTTCTTCCGAAAATTCGGACAGACTTGCCAAGGCGGAAAGGGCTGCGGAGCTGCGTTTCTGCAAGCCGAGAAAAAGCTGCCTGAACCTGTTCAATGCGGCAAAATGCTGCGGAAAAAGGATTTTCTTCACGTCGGATATGTATCTTGACAGGGATTTTTTGGCGGAAATGCTAAAAAAATGCGGATATAACGACTTTGAGGATATTCTGGTTTCCTGCTGCGAAAAATCGACCAAGTGCCGAGGAGAGCTTTTCGATGTTCTTATAAAGCGGGTGGCGGTATCTCCCGAAAGCATTATGCACATTGGCGATATTTGGGGAAGTGACGTAGTTTTGGCGAGGGAGCATGGGCTGAGCACTGTGTTTTTCCCGAAGCCTGTGAACTGTCTGCAATATGATATTTCGGATATAAAGACGACACATTCCTGCTGCCCCTACACTGAGCCGTCCCATAGTATGGTAAATCTTGAAAAGGGAATTAACTTTCTGGGAACAAGAACGGCTCTGGCAGTGGCTGCGAACCATATTTACGATAACCCGTTTATCAGCTTCAACGAGTGGTCGGAAATGAACTGTTCTCCCGAATTTTTCGGCTATTATGCGCTGGGAATGCACCTGCTGGGGTTTACGAAATGGATATGCGAAAAATCGTCGGAGCTGTCCGTTGAGCGGCTGCTTTTTGTGGCTCGGGACGGAAGTCTGCCCATGGAAGCGTACAAAATTTTGCGGCGGTGTTTCCCGAATTCGCCCGATTTTTCTTATCTGCACACTTCACGGAAGGCGGCGCTGGCGGCTGGGATCGTCCGTGCCGAGGACATTTTTTCGGTATGGGACTGCATTAACGGGGACGCTTGCACGCCCGATATGCTGGCAGGACTGCTTGCTCCCGTGCTGGACGGATACAATTCCCGAATTTTGGCAAAATCAGGCATTTCCCCCGACAAGCCCATTGGAAATTACTCCCGTTTTTGCAGGCTGGCGGAGATATTCGGGGAAAAATTCTTCTCTCCCGAAAAGGCTGCGGCGTACCGAAAGGCTGTGGGTGAGTACCTTTCCGGGCAGATGGACGGTCACTGCGCTTGCGTTGATGTCGGTTACAGCGGCAGGACTCAGGAGATGCTTTATCGGCTGACGGGCAGGTCCGCAGACGCCTTCTATATTCACACAAACGGCGGTGAATGTTGCGAAAAACAGCGCAGATACGGCTTCGGAGAGCATAGCTTTTACGAGTTCACGCCGTCGGTGACAGGCAGCGTTCGTGAGCTGATGTTCTCGGAATATGCGCCCTCCTGTATCGGCTACAAGGTCGGGGAGAAGGGCGGGTCGCCGCTGTTTGAGAAGTTTTCCGAGGAATATCCGAGGGCGTATATGATGGAACGGCTGCGGGAAAATGCGCTGCGGTTCCTGTCGGACTTCTGTGCGGATTTTGGTGAATTTATGGATATTATGGATATGCGGAACTTTGATGTTTCCTATCCTTACGAATATTTCCTGCATAATCTCACCGATGCGGATTCCCATATGTTTGACTGCTTCGAGTTTGAGGATGATATGTGGGCGGGCGGCAGCTTCACCCTGACCGAATATTGGAAGCAAGCTATCGCCTACCACGGGACGGTGCCCTTCTTCAAGGTCGGGAACAATACCGTAAATCAGGAAGAATATGTCAGCGGAGATAAGGCGTACCGACTGTATGTGCAGAGCGGAATGGAGCATAAGAGCCTGTTTCGCAAGGCGCTTTTCTGGCTGGCTGTGGACAAGGATTTCTTCAAAAAGCGGCTCATCGACCATCTGAAAAAGTAACAAAATCCCCCCTTTGACATAGAATGATTTATGAACAAATTCTGTGTCAGGAGGGATTTTTTATGAATTCTGATATAATGCAGCGGTATATGTCCCAGGCAATGAAGATGTATAAGGCGCATTTGCAGGCGGAAAACAAGGAGGAGGCTGCGCCCGTTTTGGCGGAGATGGAAAACGTCCCCGAACGGTCGCCCGATGAGGCAAATCAGGAGAGTGCGCCACTGCCTGTTCCCGAGGCAAATGAAAACGAGCCGCCTGTGCCCATGGGAATTCCCGAAATTGCGCCGCCCGCCGATATTTCCGAGCAGCTTAAGGAGGAAAAATCCTACGGGACGCTGACGGTGAATGTCAGCTTAACAAGGGGGCTGTTTCCCGTTGCGGGGGCGACGGTTCGGGTGTTTTTCGGACCCTATGAGAATTACGCTTTGGTGGGTGAGGAGCAGACGGACGAAAGCGGCAAGGCTGTTTTCCGCCTTGAAACGCCCTCTGCGGAGCTGTCCGAAACGCCCGATAGTGCGCAGAAGCCTTATGCGACGTACAGCGTGGTGGTAGATGCACCGGGGTATCTGCGGCATATAAACCTCGGTGTTCCTGTGTTTGCGGGGATAAATTCCGTTCAGGACGTGGTGCTGACTGCTCCCTCGGCGGCGAACGGTACGGAAGATATTGTGGTCCCCGATGAGTCGGACTACGACCTGTAAGGGGGTGAGCCTATGCCGATAGTGAATTACCCTTACATTCCCGAAACCATCACCGTTCATCTGGGACCGCCCAACTCGCCTGCGGAAAATGTCACGGTGCCGTTTATCGACTATGTGAAAAATGTGGCGTCCAGCGAGATTTTCCCCACATGGCCCGAAAGTGCGCTGCGGGCGAATATTTACGTTATCATTACATATGCGCTCAACCGTATTTACACCGAGTGGTATCGTTCGAGGGGCTTCGATTTTGATATTACCGGCAGCACTCAGTTCGACCAGGCTTTTGTTAAGGATAGGGAGATTTTCGGTAATATCAGCGACATAGTTGACGAAATTTTCGACAGCTATGTTGTCCGCAGAGGGTCTATTGAGCCGTTTTTTACGCAATTTTGCAACGGTACTACGGTAAAATGCAAGGGCTTGTCCCAATGGGGGACGGTTGACCTTGCAAATCAAGGCTTAACACCGTACGAAATTTTGCAGTATTATTACGGAGATGATATTGACATTGTAACGAATGTTCCCGTTGCAGGCATTGAGGAAAGCTTTCCCGGTTATCCCCTGCGGCTGGGAGATTCGGAGAATAATGTTAAAATTATCCAGACAGAGCTTAACAGAATTGCGGATAACTATCCCGCTATACCGAAAATATCTCCCGTAAACGGCGTTTTCGGCGTGTCTACGGAAAATGCGGTGAAAAAATTTCAGGAGATATTCGACCTGCCTGTGACGGGCGTGGTTGACAAGGCGACGTGGTATCTCATTAAACGGTATTACACCGCAGTCAAGAAGCTGACGGAGCTTATTTCCGAGGGCATCAGCTACGAGGAGGCGGAGGTGCCGTACACGGAGGAGGTTTCCCTGGGAATGTCGGGGCTGCCCGTGACGGTCATTCAGTACTATCTCAGCATTATTGGGTATTTCAATCCCGCTCTCGATATGCCGCCTGTGGACGGATATTTCGGGGAATCCACCCTGGACGCTGTGAAAACCTTCCAGCAGTATTACGGGCTGCCTGTGACGGGCGTTGTTGCCGAGCAGACATGGCTCAAGCTGAACGAGGTTTACAGGGACATTCTGGGGGGTCTGCCCGAGGGCTATGAGGGCAGCACTTATGCGAAGCTGTACCCCGGCTATGTTCTGTCCGAGGGAATGAGAGGGCAGGACGTGACCGATTTGCAGACTTATCTTTCCTTCATCGGGAAATACTACCGTGACCTTCCGCAGATCCCCGTAACGGGCTATTTCGGTCCCCAGACACGGGACGCTGTTTACACCTTCCAGCGGCTGTTCGGGCTGCCAATATCGGGTGTGGTCAGCCCTGTGACTTGGCGGGAGATCGCAAGGCAGTATAATTTCCTGAAAACCACGGAAGCGTCCGGCTGACGGCTTTTCTAACTAGACAAAAGCTCCCGCAGCGCATGGCTTGATGTGCTGCGGGAGCCGGCTTTTGTGAGCTATTTGGATTTGATTTTCTTTGCCAATGCCTGAACTTCTTCTAAGGAAAGCTTAGTTAATCTGGCTATATCTTCATCATTCATAGTACCCATTTCTATTAAGCCATTAGCAATTTCTATTGAATTTTCCATTCTGCCTTCCATTCTGCCTTCTATTCTGCCTTCCATTCTGCCTTCTATTCTGCCTTCCATTCTGGCTTCATTGCACATCTCTTCATTAATTCTGCACATAAATCTCACTCCTTCATTGGTTTCTTTGAAATACTTCGTTCTTTCTGCCATCAGGTCAAAATTCATTTCATTTGCTTTTGAACAGCGGAAATCGTGCATCAATCTTGCAATATCGGAGGTGTCGTCCTCCTTATTATATGCCGCATTTACATAGATGATATGCGTCCCGTCATTTAATGGACGGCTTGTTTCCGTGTCCCTCATCTCAAAATGATAGATCGCTCTGTCCTCGCCCAGAATGTCATTTTCCGTGATGAAAATAACGTATGTAATGGGCAGCTTCTCGAAATCGTCGCCCGAGTTCAGAAACTCTATGTCCATTGCACTTGAATGGTATCTTGCTCTTTTGGCGGGTGCGCCCTTGTCGGAACGCTGTATTTCAAGATTATAGAGCCTGCCCTCGCTGTCCGTTGCGAAAACATCAAGGCAGATCGAACGTGTCCCCAAAAGCCGCTTCATATCAAACTGAGTTTCCTGAGAGGTTATCTTCAGGTCATTTATTCCCGTAATAATGCGGAGAACCATTTCCGAAAGGGGAATATTATCCCGGAAAAGCTCCCGCATAAAATCATCGTCCAAAGGTCTGTACTGTTCAAGACGCTTTAAATGCGCCCTGTAACGCTTTTCGTCAATATTCATGTCCATAGGTATCACCCCTTGCAATACTATTATAGCATATTTTTTCGGGATAATCAAGGGGCTTTTATCTGTACATTTTTCGGCAGTTTACGGACAATAAAAATTTTCGCAAATCTTGACTTATTTTGTAGGATATGGTAAAATTAAATAAAAGGCAGATCGTCAGAAACAAAAATAAGAAAGGAAATGCTCGGTAATGTTCAAGGGTGTCAGAAGCGAATACAAAATACTTGGTATCTGCTATTCAAATATCTCCAGTGAGGACGTAAGCAATACAGTCACCTCGGTGTGCAATGCAGCTATGGCAGAGGGTTATAAGATAATGCTTTTTTCCAGCTTTGTCGATCTTTATTTCGACAACAGCGATACACGGGGAGAAGCGGCTGTTTTTGAACTCGTAAATCCCGATATGCTCGATGCCCTTGTTATACTTCCCGAATCCATCAAATCGGACAAGCTTGTGGACAGGCTTATTGCGTATGCAAAGAGCTGCGATCTGCCTACTGTTGTCATCGACAGGGATTTCAAGGATTCCGCCTGCATACTTTTCGATTATACATCTACCTTTGAGAAAATCGTCCGACACGTTATTGAGGACCACGGCTGCAGAAAGGTCAACTTCATTGCGGGAGTAAAGGACAATGAGTTCTCCGAAAACCGTGTTGACTGCTATAAGCGTGTTCTGGCGGAAAACGGAATTCCCTTTGAGGAAGAACGGCTGGGCTACGGAAATTTCTGGGAAACGCCCACCATCGACGTTATGGACGCATTTATGGCGAGCAAGCTGCCGTTTCCCGAAGCGATAATCTGTTCCAACGATTCTATGGCGATAGCAGCGTGCAAATATCTGGCACAAAGAGGCTATAAGGTGCCCGGGGACGTTATCGTTACGGGCTTTGACGGCATTGAGCTGGAGAGATACTTTTCTCCCAGACTTACCACGGGTGCGGTAGATTTTTCCGCTATCGGCAATATTGCCATGCAGCTTATCGAAAAGCAGAAAAATCACGAGGAATATCCCCATATTACCGAGATACCCTACTCAATGAGAATATCTCAGTCCTGCAACTGTGAAAAACCCGATCCCGAAAATGCCGCCAATAAGATACAGGAGCTTTATGACCGTGTTATAAATGCCGAGAGGCACGAAAGCTTTATGTTCTCCTATCTTGCGAAAACGATGGAGTGTTCTTCCCTCAAAGAGATAGCCGAGATAATGGTGGATTACGGCGATTACAACGAATGGTTCTGCCTGAACACCGACCTGTTATCCGATAAAAAGGAGGAGAACCGTTTCAATAACGTTTACACGCAAAATATGAATGCTTTCCTTATCAGGACGGGGGACAGAATGTTTATCAATACAGATGGTGTCATTTTCCCCGCAAAAGAGATGCTGCCCGACCTTGAAAGCATTTTGGAAAGTGAAAATATCATTTTCTTCTCGCCGCTGCATTTCCGTGATGAAGTGCTGGGCTATGCAGCTGTGGCTGTGGGTTCGTATTTTTTCCTCTTTGCAAACCGCAGGCGCTATATTAGCAACACCAACCAGATACTGGAGAATTTCATCAACAGGCAGAAGCTGGAAAAGGTAAATGCCGAGCTTGCGGACCTTCACGTTCATGACCCAATGACGGGACTTTATAACCGCCGCGGATTCTATAAGTATGTTCGGGAGATCTCCGCTGCGGAGAATTCGGGGAACAAGGTCTGGCTGTTTTCCATTGATATGGATTATCTCAAATATATCAACGACACCTTCGGGCATACCGAGGGCGACGCCGCTATCAAGACTGCGGCAAATGCTCTCATATACGCCTGCTGCGGCAAGGAGATATGCGCACGGTTCGGCGGTGACGAATTTGCCGTTGCGGGTATCGGCGGAGATGGCTATCCCGAGGAGTATATGGGACGTGTTAAGGCGTATCTTGACGAGTTCAATATTTCGGGAGGAAAACCCTATAAGGTCGGAATGAGCTGCGGCTGGGCTGAGGTCACGGGCAGTCTTGCAAACGGCATTGACGAGTTTATCCGAACCGCTGACGCAAGAATGTACGAGGATAAGCGCAGGAGAAAGTCCGTCAGAGGGCAAAAACCCGAGGTTTGAACAATTTTCGCCGCAGTTTTTCACATCTGCGGCGATTTTTCGGAGGAATTTTTGTGGTAAAGGAAATAGTAAAGGACCCCGTTTTTCTATCCCAAAAGGCGGAAAAGGCGAATAAAAACGATATGCAGACAGTCACCGACCTGTGCGATACGCTGACTGCTAACGCCGACCGCTGTGTTGGGCTTGCGGCAAATATGATAGGTGTAAACAAGACTGTTCTGGCGGCGTTTATCGGGGACAAGCTTACGGTGATGATAAATCCCGATATGGTAAACAAGTCAAAGAAAACCTATGAGGCGGAGGAGGGCTGTCTGTCCCTGACGGGCAAGCGGACGGTCACTCGGTTCGAGGTCATTGAGGTTGAGTATCTTGACAAGCGGTTCAAGCGGAAAAAACAGGTTTTCAAGGGATTCGATGCGGAGATAATCCAGCATGAGATGGACCATTTTGAGGGAAAGTTGATTTAAGAGGGGAATACTATGCGATTTCACACATTCGGCAGCAGCGAAAACAAAATTATGATACTCATTCACGGCGTTCTCACCCCGTGGCAGATATGGCAGGAGCAGATAGACTATTTTTCCGGGAAATACTTTGTTATCGTTCCCGCTCTGGACGGTCATATTGAGGAAGAAGCAAGCGAATACAAGTCCGTTTCCGATGAGGCTGATAAGATAGCCGACTATGTTCTGGACAATTACGGCAGGGACGTTGATGCGGTATGCGGGCTGTCTATGGGCGGCGTTATCGCTTACAAAATATTCGAGGGCGGACGGCTGAACATTAAAAACCTTGTAATTGACGGCGGTCCGCTGACGCCCGTACCCAAGCTGTCCGTGTGGTTTATGGAAAAGTCCTACACGTCCATTATCCACAAATGCAAGGAGCGTGACAAGAAAACTCTTGAGAGCTTCAAGAAGGATTTTCTGCCCGAAAAATATCTTGAAAGCTTTCTGAAATTCGCAGACACTATGTCCGACGAAACCATAAAAAATATGATAACCGGCGTTTTCGGCACAAGGCTCATAAAATGCCCCGACCGTGAGCATATCAATATTTTATATCTGCACGGGACAAAGGCGAATGAGGTCATTTCCGAAAAGGCTGCAGGGAAAATGAAGGAGTTGTATCCGCAGACGGAGATAAAATGCTTCAAGGGCTATCTCCACGGCGAACTGGCTATTTATCACGGCGGCGAATGGATTAGGCAGGTGGACGATTTTTTGTGCAGACATTCCGGTTGAGTGGAAAAAGGCAGTCAATGTGAAACTATCGCATTGACCGCCTTTTTCTATCCCACAATTTTCACATACCTCCGCAAAGCAAACTCCCCGTCGTGTGGCTCTCCCGTGAATAAGGCGGACATTTCGGCGGGACGGCGCACCTTCACCGCCCCCGCCCGAATGAGCAGTTCGGAAAGCAGTTCACGCTCGTTTTCGGCGCAGATAAGACCCGCTGTCTGCATATGCCCCCTGTCCCCGAAAAAGTGGGAAACCATCTCCGAACGGGGCAGCAGCTTCACCAGCGGATTTCCGAACATTTTCGACAGCTCGGGACACGGCTTTCCGCCAAGAGTTACGCTGACGCCCTTTCCGCAAAATAACTTGTTTTCGGCATTTTCGGGATAGGCAAGCGCTTCAAGCCGTTCGCAGTAAAGCTCCAATGCCGCCCCCGCACCGAAGCCGTTTGCCGAATGATCATGTTTTTTCGCCGCTGTTTCGAGAATTTTCAGAAAGCGTTCGCAGAATTTTTCCGCTTTGGAAATGTCGGAAATATCAAGGTAGATCGTCTGACAGGAGCTGCACAAAAGCTGGTCTGTCAGGATAATATGCTCCGCAAGTTCCCATAATTCGGCGGTGTTTTCCATTCCGATCTCCGAAATATAGCAAAAACTCAGCTTGTGACCCCACTCAATAAGCCGCTGATGGGGTGCCGCCAGCTGCCTGACTGCCTTCACCGCTTCATCGCCGCCCCAGAGAACGATACCGTCCGACAGCGCCGCCAGACGCTTCATTCCCTCAATATCCGAGGACGGCGTGTCAAACACATACACAAAGGGCGCAAGGGACGGTTCCTCTTTTATCAGCTCGTGGAGAATGGAAACGGACAATCCGCTGTCCGCCTGCGGAAGCTTCAAAATGTTCACATTTCCCGTCAGAAGCCCCTCCACAACGCTGTAAGCAGGCAGACCGTCCGCATTTCCTGCCGCAATATGGAAAAGAACGCCCAGCGGCTTTGATCTGTGAATGTCATTTCCGAGTTCGGCGGAAAGTCGGGCGTTAAGGCTGTCCGCACTAAGCATTTCGGCGGCGGACAGTATCTGTTCCGAGGAAACCGTTCCGCCTGTCAGCTGTGCGGCTATCTCGCTGAATTCGCCGTCTGCAATGCGTTTTCCAAGACGGTCACAAGCAGAAATAAGCTTAGTTCGGTCAATATTTTTTTCGCTGAGTGTGGAAATAATGTCGTTTTTCATGGCGGCAAGGAGTTCCACACTTTTTTCATTTCCGAAAATTTTACCGTTTGCCAGTATCATTTAAAATGTCCTCCGCTCCCGCCGCACAGGTTTTAATGCCCTTAACGCCTGTCCGTCCGATAATTTCAAGATAGGGAGATGAAATGCCGCAGCCGCATTCGTCCGCTTCGTGAATTATCCCCAAGTCGTCGGTCATAACGCTTAAAAGGGGCATTCCCAAAGTCATTGGGGTGACAAGGTTCACCATACCAACGCTCCCCGTGGGCAAGATGGAAAGATCGGCAGGGTCACGAATGAAAACACGGCTGTAAATGGGGATATGGAAGTGGTGATTGTCGCAGTCGGTGTACAAAATAGGATGCTCCGCAGCCCCGAAAAACTCCGTTATAGCTGTTTCGGGGATACCGAGGTATTCCTCCGCCATTTCGTAAATGACCGTTTTCTCCACCGCCTCCGTGTAAAACTGTTTCCAGCCGCCGCCCAGAAACAGCCGTGAGCCTTTGGGCAGACGCAGCCTGATCCCACGCTCCGCAAGCAGCTTCAGCATAAAATAGGTGTAGGACGGAAATCCCATAAAACGCACGGGAAACGGCTGCTTTTCAAATTTAACAAGCGCTTTTGCAACGCCCTCAATGTCCGCCTTATAGCCGTCGTTTTCGTATTTCAGGGCGTAGACACGTTTCAGGGCGGGGGCGAAAAAGGTGGAACCGAAGGCGGTTTTCGTGACGGCGGTGTTGTTCCCCTTGTGGGGCTTATAGCCGAGAATTATGTAGTTTGCGGGCATTTTCGAGAACAGTCCGTGAGTTTTTCCCATAGTCAGGACCATATCAAGACCGCAGAGCATTCCCGCATTGTCAAAGCCCACGAAGCTTTGCCGACCGCCCGTACCCGAGGAGGTCGCCTTGATAAGCATATGACTTTCGGGGATAGCCGTCAGCCTGTGCCGCTTGAAAAACAGGGTAGGCAGGGGAGGTATCGCCTGAATGTCCTCCATAGTCCGAATATTGTACGGCGAAAATCCGCAGCCGTCAAGTATCTTTTTGTATTCGGGACAGTTTTCGTACTGAAAGATACAGTTATCCCGCATTGCTTCGATGAAAAGCGGTTCTGTTCCCTGCAAATCGTAGGGATTTTTGTGGCGGAAAAGCTTTTTTCTTGCGGTCATTCCAACAGTCCTCTCAAATCCGTCATTATCCTGACATAGGGATATTTCTCAAACTCTTCCGCCGAGGTTTCCCCCGTGGTCACGGCGGCAAAGTCAACGCCCGCACGGAAAGCGGCTTCGGCGTCGGTCAGACTGTCCCCCACGTAAAGTATCTCGGACAGATCTGCGGGACAGCCCGACGCAGCTGTCAGAACGCCCTCGGGGTCGGGCTTCTGACGGCTTACATCGTCCCCGCCGACGATAATTCCCATAAGGTCATCGTCGCCTGTCAGCTTCATAATATCCGTTATCCGTCGGTGGAATTTCGTTGTGCAAATGCCGAGAAAAACGCCGTTTTCTTTGAGCTTTAGCAGCGTTTCACGGGCATGGGGCAGCCATTTTGCGGAGGGCGTCATTATCCTGTCCGCTTCTTCCACGAACAGGTCGTGAAATATCCTTGCATTTTCGGGGGACGCATCTCCCGTCAGCGTTTCATAGGTCTTTACAAGACTCAGCCCGATGGTTTTCCGAATCTCCATCTCCGACCGGGACGGTCTGCCCATCTCCGAAAGCGCATATCGTACGCTGCCGATTATGCCGCCTGTGGTATCTCCCAAAGTAAAGTCATAGTCGAAAATCATTGCTTTGTAGTTCATAGAAAGTCCTCTCTGTTATATCAAAAAACGGGGCTGTAAAAAACCCCGTTTTAATCATTTGCTTCTCCGATTTTTCTTCTTGGACTTGTCCATATACATAAGCTCATCGGATTTTTTCAGCAGCTCCTCAAAATCACGGCTTTCACCGGGAGGCGATATGTAAATGCCCACGCTTGCCGAAACCTCATAGGGCTTGCCGGAACAGCTGTTGTAAACCGCAAGCTGGTCGGAAATACGCTGCTTGACAGAACCGTCCTCTGCGCCCTCGTAAACTGCCAGCATTTCATCTCCGCCGATACGGACGCAGAGAGAATTTTCGGGGCAGGCATATTTCAGCACAGCCGCAGCGGTGCTGATGGCGTTATCTCCCTCGTCATGCCCATATGTGTCGTTGATAGGCTTTAGTCCGTCAAGGTCGGAGAGAACCACCGAGATAGAAGCATTTTCGTCCAGATTATCGAGAAATTCCCTGTATTTGACGAGAAATCCTCCACGGTTATAAAGCCCCGTAAGAGCGTCCAGCTGATACATTTTCTCAATTCGGGTGATAAGATACTGCTGATAACGGATACTTTTAAAGCCACCGATAGAATTGTTCAGACCCATTACCACCTGGGGTATCCTTATATAATTTTCTCTGTTGTAGTCGTGATGCTGGAAGCAGGCATACCCCATGGGCACATCAAGGAAATTCAGTGCCGCAAAAATGATCGGGTGAGTATGCTTCAGCCTGTCCGCCAGATCGGGAATAAGTTCATCTGCGCTGAAATTTATGACAGGCTCGGGCTGATGGGTATTGGTGTCAAACAGCAGGTGCATTTTCCCGCCGAAGGGTGCACCTGTGGACTTGGTATGGGGCTCAACGGTTTCATTTACGCAGTCGTCGGTAAGCATACAGCAGGTATCATAGATATATTCGTTGAAAAAGCAGGAAGCAAGCTTGTCGAGAGTGCCGCTGTTCTGGGCTTTTGCGGCGATCTCAACAAATGCCCGCTCCTCCTCCTGATAGCGGTAGAGGATATTTCCGACCTCGTTGAGATATTCCGTAACATCAAAGGTCTGCTCGTCGGGACAGCCGCAGGATTCGGAGATGATAAGGGACGGCACCACAAAATGCTCGCCGCAGATGTTTTTTCCGTCAAATTTATTGTCGATAAGCTCTGCTATCCTTGCGGCAAGCTCGCCGTAATCGCAGCCGCAGGAGGTCATTTTCGGGATAGAATACAATATCTCACGAATTCCGTCAAAGCCCGACACCTTTACATCATCGGGGACGTTTACGCCGTGGTGTCTGAAAACGCTGCATACGGTTACCGCCATGGTGTCGTTAGCGCAGATAATGGCTTCGGGCAGCTTCGGACGTTTCAGCAGCTCCTCGGCAACGGCTATGGTGGGACGTGACCAGAATTCGCCGTAGCTTATCATATCTTCGGTGACGGTAACACCGTGCTCAGCCATTACCTTGCGGAACACGTTTATTCGGTTATCGGAAAATTCGTTGTTTTTCAGCCCTGCAACGAAATGGCAGTCGGTGTAGCCGTGGTCGTCTATCATATGCCGAACGGTCTTTTCAAAGCCCTTTTCATAGTCAAAGCTGATATTTGCGCAGCCCTCACGGTTCCCGCCGATGGATATAACGGGGACATTTTTTTTGGTAGCCGTTGAAATAATATCATCGATCGCTTCGTCGCTTTTAATGCGCTCGCTGAAAACCACCAGCGCATCAAGTATATCATAGTTGATAAGTTCAAAAATAGAACGCTCGCCCTGTTCGCTGGGAGAACCCCAGTAAAGGTCGGAGCAGGTGGTAAATACCAGAAGGCGGCAGCCCATTTCCGTAAGCTTAGTATTTAGCGCAGTGATAAAGTCGTGATTTACGTCGTCATGAATTCTGGCGGTACAAAGAGCTACCATTTTGTATTTACCTAACATTTTGTTCACCTCTGTTTCGGTATCACCCGTTACAGCGGATAATACCATATATATTTGTTATTATAACACATTTTATATCGAATTTCAAGACTTTTTTGTGTGTTTTTGCTTGAATTATTGGGAAGTTTATGGGAATATATGGAAATATCGGCAGAATCGTGCTGTGAATGTCCTAAAATTTACACATTCAGTATCAATTTAGAAAATAAGTGTTGACATTATCGTATTATTCTGCTAAAATTAATGCAGAAATACTTAAGTAACTTCTAAGAAATCTACGATCAATGCGTTATTTTCACGGAAAACAGATTAAAATGACAAATTGATTTGTAATTTTCTAAAAATCAGCTTTTTTTTTCAAAGATATGTACAAAAGCAGAAAAGCCGGCAGCTGCTTATAATATGGAGGTAAAATGTATGAAAAAATCAACAAAAGCAGCAATATCATTATTAATGGCAGCATCATTTACATTCGGGGCAGCGGCTTTTCCTCAGGAATATAGTTGTCCAATCTCAACTATATGTGCAGAGGCGGTAGCTAAATTACCTGCGCCGGAAAATATTTCATTTTCCGTTTCTGCAAATTCGGTTACTATCACTTGGGACGAACTTAAAGGCGCAGATGCTTATCGTGTATACATGTATAATGAATCTGAAAAGAAATATGTAATATACAAAAACGTTTCGGGTACGGCTTGTAAGGTTACTGACCTTACTAAAAACAAGACATATTATTTCAAGGTAGCAGCGCTTATTGAGAAAAACGGAAAATATACAGAGCAAACCCGTTCCGCACAAATAACAGCAAAAACAAAAAGTGCTGCTTTGCCTGCTTCACCGTCTGCGAATTATACCGGATTTGCTTCTTCCGGCAATAAAAAGTATTATTTTGCAAACGGAAAAGCTTGTGTAGGTTTCAAACAGATCAATAAGAAATATTACTATTTTACAGATGAAGGAGTTATGCTGACAGGTTGGCTCAACTATTACGGAAGATATTACTATTTCTTTTCCGATGGTACAATGGCAGCAGGAGTATCGCTAAAGTTCGGTGATAAAACATATACTTTCAGCGGCAACGGCGTTATGGAATGGGAAAATGATATGGAGGAACCGACTGCAAGCTACACTATAATGGGTGAAGAACCTAATATATATCTGGAGCTGAGCAGTAAAACGAAGTATTCAAGTGTGGTTGGTGTCGGAATTACTAATAAAGGAAATAAATCGGTGAAAATTTATAAGGTCGGTGAGCTGATCGACAGCACAACCTCATCATTCGACAGAACACTTGGATTGGCATTTCGTGATGATGAAGAATTTACCGATTTCAGAGATATGACAATTAAACCGGGCGATTCCTCTTACTTGGGTTGGGTATGTGTACCTGATGACACTTGGTATGACAAGAAATCCATCATTAAATTCTATTTCAAATATGATAATGTATGTTATCGTGCTATATGCAGTGATTATTATGGATCATATTATGAGGTAATACATTTCGACCCTGATAACATTTAATGCTGTAATCGCCTGAACAAAACGCAAACCCCCGCCGCACCCCGAAGGGGCGACCCCTTTGTCAATTCGTTCTATAAATAACGGAATGAACAAAGATCGTCGCTCGGTACCGATAAAGAGCATTTATCGGTACCTTCCTAACGGGATACGGCGGGGTTTTATTCAGTCCTCATAATGCCCTTTACAGGCGATAATAAGCAGATTACCATGTTCGCCAATGTTATAGACAAGTCTGTTGCCGTGGTCGATATGTCTGCTCCATGCTTTGCGGTATTTCAGCGGCTCGGGGTGCCCGATGCCGTTTTGCAGACCGTTTCGCTCAATGTCCTTGACAAGCTCGTTTATCTTTTTTACGATTTTCTTATCCTGCAGCTGCCAATAAAGATAATCGTCCCAAGCACGGTCAGACCAAAGCTTATTCATCATCCACCTCTATCAGCTCATGCTGCTGACCTTTTCCCGATTCCAGCTGAGCCATTGAACGGTCAATCATGGCAAGATATTCGGCATTTCGGGCGGCTTTCATAAGGCGGTTATATTCGGACAGGCTTATGATAACGACATTTTTTTCGTCCTTGCGTGTAACAATGACCGTTTCATCATTGTCGGTAACGGTGTCACAATAATCCTTCAGATTGTTTCTTAATGTAGTATAATTTACCGCTAACATTGACATCAGCCTTCCTTTCGTAAATGTACAATATCCTGTTCAATTTTCTGTACATATCTATTATATCACATATCAGCAAAGATGTCAATGGAATAATTAGCAAACAAAAACCGCCGTATCTTGACATTTCAAGACACGGCGGGAAATTTTATGCCATATTAAAATCCAAAGAATTAAGCCTTGCCAACGGAACCGAAGATCTCCATCTTCTCCTTGACCTTTACCTTGATAGCCTCGAAGCCGGGAGCGAGAAGCTTTCTGGGGTCGAAGCCCTTGCCCTGGAGGTCCTTGCCTGCTTCGATGTAAGCTCTTGTAGCTTCCTGGAATACCAGCTGGCACTCTGTGTTAACGTTGATCTTTGCAACGCCGAGGGAGATAGCCTTCTTGATCATATCGTCGGGGATACCTGTGCCGCCGTGGAGAACCAGAGGCATATCTCCGACTTCCTTCTTAACGTTTTCGAGAACGTCGAAGCGGAGTCCGGGCCAGTTCTCGGGATACTTACCGTGAATGTTACCGATACCGGCAGCCAGCATTGTAACGCCGAGATCAGCGATCATCTTGCACTCCTTGGGGTCAGCGCACTCGCCCATACCAACAACGCCGTCCTCTTCGCCGCCGATGGAACCAACCTCAGCCTCCAGAGAAAGACCGAGAACGTCACAGGTGTTTACCAGAGCGGTTGTCTTAGCGATGTTTTCCTCAATGGGATAGTGAGAACCGTCAAACATGATGGAAGAGAAGCCTGCGTTGATGCAAGCCTTTGCGCCTTCAAATGTTCCGTGGTCAAGGTGAAGAGCAACGGGAACGGTGATGTTCAGGCTGTCCAGCATACCGTTTACCATGCCAACGATGGTCTTGTAGCCGCACATATACTTGCCTGCGCCCTCGGAAACACCGAGGATAACGGGGGACTTCATCTCCTCAGCAGTGAGAAGGATAGCCTTTGTCCATTCGAGATTGTTGATGTTGAACTGACCAACAGCGTACTTGCCGTCACGAGCCTTGTTTAACATATCCTTAGCAGAAACTAACATAATTTTATACCTCCAAGCATTTTATGATGCCCGACCGCAGCCGAACACTCATTCAAATATATTATACTACATTTCCGTGTAAAATGCAATAGTTTTTTCGGAAAAAATGCCATATTCATCGGAAGATACCGTTAAGCTTCAGAGTAATTTCGGTAAGCGCCGCCTGACGCTCCTTGTAATCGGGGAGAGTGTCCGCCACTATTTTCCAGAATCTCGGGCTGTGATTAAGCTCCGTAAGATGTGCCAGCTCGTGGACGACCACGTAATCTATGGACTCGGGAGATGCAGCCATCAGCCGCCATGAGAAATTTATCGTCCCTCGTCCCGAACAGCTGCCCCAGCGTTTTTCCGCCCCGTTTATCTTCACGCAAGACGGTGAAACACCCATTATCTCAGAAAAATATCGGACACGCTTCGGGAGATGTTCTGCCGCCGCCTTACGGTAAACATATTCCAGCTGCGGCAGACATTCCTTTATGCTTCTGCCTTTCGGTATTGTAAAACCCGTTTCCGCCGAAAACATAAAGCAGTCCCCCTCGGTGACGGGCAGCTGTTTCCCCATAAACGGGATAGTCCCCGAAAACCTGTACTGCTCGGCTTTTGCTTTGTTTTCGGTGACATATTTTTCTATCCAATCGGACTTTTCGGTCAGAAACTTTTCAATGCGCTCCTTTGAACAGTTCAGCGGGGCTTTGACCTCCACGGTTCCGTCCGACCTAACCGTTATGGAAAGTGTTTTTCGGCGGCTTCTTGTTAGAATGTAGTCCATTTTATTTTCTCCTTTGGGAGATAGGTGAGGGTCAGGACAAAAGTGCCTTTATCTCGCTTTCGCTCATGCCTTTTGCGCGGAGCTTGGATATTATTTCTGCTTTGCCTTGTGCAATACCCTCATCTCTCGCTGCTTTCATCTGTGATGCTTCATCATGGAGGGCTTTTTCTCTTATTCTCGCTATTTCTCTAAGCTTGGCATTGTCGCTCATATCGTATAACATTTTCGGCTTTTTCACCCGTTTCTGTAAGCAAATTCAATTTCTCCCTTTGGGTGATAATGGAAGGTCATGACAAAAGTGCTTTTATCTCGCTTTCGCTCATGCCTTTTGCGCGGAGCTTGGATATTATTTCGGTTTCCCTTTCGATTCTGCCTTTTTCCATGCCTTGTGAAATGCCTTGTTCAATACCTTGTGCAATACCTATGGAAATACCCTCATCTCTCGCCGCTTTCATCTGCGATGCTTCATCATGGAGGGCTTTTTCTCTTATTCTCGCTATTTCTCTAAGCTTGGCATTGTCGCTCATATCGTAGATAATATTTACGGCTTTTTTCATTGCCGGGTCGCCTGTTCCTGCGATCATATCAAATTCCTCCTTGCTGTCCGCCCTGATAAATTGCAGCCACATTTCACGGCGGTTGTTGCTGTTAAATTTTTTCCCCAGCTTACGCAGTTCAAAAAAGTGGATATGGAATTTGTCGTAAAACAGCTCATTTGTGTCCTTGAACACTGTCACCGCTTCCGCATGATAGTCCGTTCTGTCGGGGAAAAGAATAAAATCCAGAATATTAATGGTTATTGTCTGCTTCAGCTCGCTGTAATTTTCTCCCTTTTCAAGCTCCGAAGAGAACAGCTTCGACCAATAAAACATTGCTCTGTCACGATAATTAGGGTCGTTATTCACCTGTATCTCAACATTTACAAGCTTGTCGTCAACAATTAGATTAAGGTCAAGCCTGCTGAATTTTCCGTCAATATCTTCGGGAGTAAGCTCGGGGTTTGTCGGTACAACACTATTTATTCTGTCTATGGGAATTTCCAGTATCTCCGAAAGAAAATCTTTAAGCAGATCGAGGTTTTCGGAGAAAAACTTTTTGAAGATAACGTCAAGCTTTGCGGATACCACTTCTCTTGCCATTGCCATCGCCCTCCTTTGCTTTATTATACCACGATTTTGGGAACTTTTCAACCCTATCTTTTTCTGTATCTCACCGACGTTCCCCCGTCAATAGGTATCTGCGGCTTCAATGCGGGGAATTCAATAGTAATGCAGAAAAATCCGTTATCCAGCGACGCAGAGATTTTTCCGCCCATTTTCGTGACAAATTTCTTTGCGATGGACAATCCAAGCCCCGTGGTTTTCTTGTTGCGGGATTTGTCGGTGGTGTAAAATCTCTCGAAAACCTGAGAAATATCCTGCTCGGAAACGGTATCGGTGCGGTTTTTGAAGGTAATTCGGCAGACGCCGTTTATCTCCTCGCTTTTCAAGGAGAAATCGTCCCCGCCGTGGATAAGTGCGTTGCTGACGATATTTGACACGGTGCGCTCCAGCATATCGGCATTTCCGCTGATATAGCAGGGCGTTTCGGGAATACTGATGTCCGGTTCGATGCCTTTTTGCTGAAATCTGTCAAAAAAGAGAATGATAACGTCACGCAGGAGATTGTTCACATTCAGGCGTTCACATTCAAAGGTAAGCTCGTCCGCCTCTATTCTCGAAAATTCAAAAAGCTGCTCCAGCATTTTCTGTACGGCGCTTATTTTCTGGGATATTACCCCTACATATTCCCGCCGTTTTTCGTCGGAAATATCCCCACAAAGCATCTGAATGTAACCGCTGGCGGCTGTGAGGGGAGTTCTCAGGTCGTGGGAGATGGAGGTGATGTTCTCGCGGAAGTTCTTGTTCTGACGCATTATCTCGCTGCCCGCCGACTTGTAGTGTTTCAGAAGCGTGTTTATCTGCAGGGACAGCCTCCTGACGCTTTTGCTCTTTGAGCCTGTGGTGACCTCCATATTTGTGTCATTTTCGGAGATGAATTCTATCTGCTCGGACAGGGAACGTATCTCACTCCTGACGGCAAAAAGCGCAATTCCCAGAATACCAATGACAATTACCGAGATAATGAGCAGGATAATAAGCACAAGCTCCATTTTATATATCCTTTCTCGAAAAAACGGTTATTCCCACAAGGCTTGACAGGACGATATACGCCGCCGACGCAATGACAGCCGCCGCCGCAAGCCAGGTGTTGTCGTAATATTTCGCCGTGAGATTCATAGCGGTCCCCGGCCATGCAAAGGTCATATCAAGGCTTGTTGCGGAGGACGCAAGCTGAAAGATCAGTCCGCCGAACATTACAATAATGATGTTGACAGCCGTTGAGCCGCCTGTTCTTACGCAAAAAGAGATCGCCGTGAAAATGCTTATGAACGCAAGGTAGGGGAACATTCCCAGCAGCAGCCCGATTATGGATTTTACCATTTTATCCGCATCAAATACGCCCGGTTCCCAGATAATAAGCTCGGTCAGCAGCAGGGCAAGCATTTCCGCCGCAAGTATGATAACGGAAAATGCCATACAGGTCAGCAGCTTTGAAATGTACAGCTGGATTCGGGAAACGCCCCTTGCGGCGGAGTTTTTGATAGTTCCGTGGATAAATTCGCCCGATATGAAAATGGACGTAAATATGGCTGTGAGCATGGTAATAAGGCTGTTTCCGTAGAGCGGGTCAAGCATACCCTCGAAAACGGTGGGGTAGTCGAACTCCATTTCAAGGAAATCCTGTCCCGTCTGCTGCTCGCTGGCGTTTATGCTTGCCTCCATTCCGCTCTGAAAGCCAAGGCGCATGCCTTCCATAAAGCTGTCCTCGGCGGCAGCTGCGATGGGGTCTTTTGGGGCGGTTTCTCCGCTTTCGGCTTCGATACGCTTCTGTTCCTGATATTCAAGCGTAGTTTTTACGGAGAAATTTACGAAAAATACCGAAAAAACGCATATTACCGCAGCCGTTATCAGCAGCACACGAAAGCTTACGGAGCGGAACATTTTATACATATCCGAACGGAGCATATTTATCATTTCTTGAAACCTCCCATCTTCTCAATGAAATATTCTTCCAGATCTGCACCTGCCGAGGTCAGGGACTTGACGTTCACGCCGTTTTTCACAAGCTCGGAGTTTATCCGTCCCGCATCGTCAAGGAAATCGAAAATTCGCACTACGTTATCGGGGAGAACGTCGTAATTCTGCGTGTGAAGGGCGTTTTCGAGAATGGACGCTGTTTTTGCGGTGTCGTCCACGGTAATTTTCAGGCAGCGCTTGCAGCGGACGGAAAGCTCGTCGGCAGTTATTTCCTCCATAAGCTGACCGTCCTTGATAATGCCGTAGCAGGTGGCAATTTTGGAAAGCTCGCCCAGAATGTGGCTGGAAATTAGCATGGTGATGTTGTTCTCGGTGTTCAGGCGTATGAGCAGGTCACGGATCTCGGTGATGCCCTCGGGGTCAAGACCGTTGGTGGGTTCGTCCAGCAGGAGAAAATCGGGATTTCCGAGGAGTGCGGCGGCAATTCCCAGACGCTGCTTCATACCCAGGGAAAACGCCTTTGCGGGCTTTTTGCCTACATCGCCCAGACCTACTGCATCGAGTATCCTGTCAATGGCGTTTACATCGGGGATACCGTAAAGACGGCGGTAGACCTCAAGGTTCTGCCGCGCGCTCAGGTTGGGATAAACCGAGGGATATTCGATTATAGTGCCTATACGCTTCCTTTGCAGATTAAGGTCATTGCTGCCGAACAGTTCTATTGAACCGCCCGTGGGAGCGGCAATTCCCGAAACAAGCTTGATAAGCGTGGTCTTTCCTGCGCCGTTTCTGCCGATAAAGCCGTAGATATCGCCCTTGCGGACGTTGATATTTACGTTTTCCAGCACGTTTTTCTTTTTATATGCCTTTGATAAACCAAAGGTTCGGAGGACGTAATCCATATTGTTCTATCCTTTCATTGAGATTTGTCATTCTATAATGTCATTATAAAGCAAAAACCTTAAGAAAGCCTGTGAAAAGTATAAAGTTTTTCTAAGGAAAAAAATCTCCGCCCCCAAAAACGGGAACGGAGAGAATATCAATAGTATCTCTTGCGGTTTTTAAGTACGAGAACAACTACAACAGCAGCTATCACCACAACTGCGATAACAACGATAAGTACGACATTGATGCCGCCCGATTCGCTTTCTTCCTCGCTGTCGGCAGCGGCGGTTTGCTCCGATTTGTCCTTATCGTCGGATTTTTCCTCCTCAGCGGGAGCATCTCCGATACCATCGCCGTCAATATCGAAGGTAACTTTTTTCACCAGAAGCTCATTATCGGTATCGCCCACATAAATCGAATCAATATCCGACAGATCGTCGTGTCCCACCGCTTCTATCATAGATGGATAATCGAAAACAGCAACGCCGTCCTTAATATCTGCGGGAGCGACTCTTGCCCATATGGATTCCACATCTTCGGTTTTCCGCCTGTACAGGATAAATTCCAGACCGACATATTCCTCGGGCGGTTCACTTTCAAGTACAAATTCAACATAAAGCTTGGTGTTTTCGTTCATATCCGAAAGGGAGAAGGGTATGCTTTCTTCTCCGTTAAAGTTATAGGCAAAAGCCTGTCCCCAGCTTCTGGGAGATCTGCATTCGCCTTCAAACAGGCAGATGTCATCATCTGCGGCAAATGCTGTCACGGCGGACATTATGACTGCAAGCATTGTCACGGCTGCCGCAGAAAGCCATTTGGAAATTTTGCGCATATCAACAGCTCCTTTAATTATGACGTAATATTACTGCAAAAAGATAAAGCAGCTTTATTTTTATTTTACATCAATTTTGCATAATTGTCAATAATGATATGGTGATTTTTCACAAGATTTTCATTTTTTATACTTCATGACAATGGGGAACATTGGCGCAAAAAATCCCCGCCCCCGAAAACGGAAGCGGAGAGAACATCAATAATATTTCTTGCGGTTCTTCAGAACAAGAACGACTACAACAGCCGCTATGACCACAACTGCGATAACAACGATAAGCACGACATTGATGCCGCCAGAGCTGCTTTCTTCCTCGTTCTCCTCGGCTTTGTCCTTGTCGTCAGCCTTTTGGGAAGTGGTTTCCTCTTCCTTGTCATCATCAGGAGCAGAGGTTTCCTCTGCTTTGTCCTCGCTTTTGATTTCGGGAATTTCTACTGTGTCGCCGTTGATACCGTCGCCGTTGATGTCGAATACGACCTTTGTTACCTTAAGTACAGCACCCGTGTCGCCGACATATATCTGGTCAACGGTGGAGAGATCGTCGGAGCCGTATGTATCGACCATGGAAGCGTAATCGAAGGCCGCCACACCGTCTGTGATGTCTGTGGGCGGCGTCTGTGCCCATATCTGGTCGCCGCCTTCCTTTTCCCATTTCTGGAGGATAAAGGTAAGTCCCTGAGTATTTGCAGCAGGCGTGCCTTCCAGTTCAAAATCCACATACACCTTGCTGCTTTCGTTCAGCATAAGGATAAGCTGAGCGTATTTTTCGTCTGAACGGATATTGAGGTTATAAGCCTGTCCCCAGCTTCCGTTTGATTTGCCCTCGCCCTCAAACAGGCAGATGTCATCGTCTGCTGCGGCTGCGGTCACTGCGGACATTATGACTGCCAGAAGCATCACGGCTGCCGCAGAAAGCCATTTGGAAAATTTTCTCATGTTAAAAACTCCTTTAATTATAATATTTAGGGAGAGATACCCTGATCATGAAACAACATCAGTAATATTTCTTACGTGTCCTGTCTATGATAACAATTATAACAGCTGCAACAAATGTAACGGAAATGATAACGATAACTACGACTGCTTCTGTGGTGAGCGAGCCGTTTTTTTCTTCGCTGACGGCGGTGGTTTCTTCGGTCTGCTCGGAAGCTTTGGGAGTTGCGGACTCCTCGGTGATTTTTTCGTCGGCGGCTGCTGTGGTTTCCTCAGGCTTGTCGTCAAGGTCAGCTGCGGAGGTTTCCTCTGCTGTGGTTTCCGGCGGGGCTAAGACTGCGCCCACTTCGGGGACATCTGCGGTATCACCGTTGATGCCGTCGCCGTATATGTCGAATACCACTCTTGTCACCTTGATAACAGCATGTGTATCGCCGATATATATCTGGTCAACGCCGGAAAGATCATCGCTGCCGAAGGTTTTCACAAGTGAAGCATAATCAAATGTGGCAACGCCGTCCGTTACATCTATGGGAGGTGTCTGCGCCCAGACAGAATCTCCCCCTTGCTTTTCCCATTTCTGGAGGATAAATTCAATGCCCTGAGTGTTCGGCGAAGGTGTGCCTTCAAGGCTGAAATCCACATATATCTTGCTGTTTTCATTAAGCATCGTCATAAGCTGAGCGTATTTGTCATTTGCACGGATATTGAGGGAATACGCCTGTCCCCATTTTCCGTTTGATCTGCCCTCGCCCTCAAACAGGCATATGTCATCGTCTGCTGCGGCTGCGGTCACTGCGGACATTATGAATGCCGTAATTATGGCAGCTGCCGCAGAAAACCATTTCGATATCTTTCTCATTTGTACAGCTCCTTAAATAATGACGTATAATTGAAAAATGAAGCAGTGGGGAAACTTACCTTTTAATTTTACACTGATTTTGCACATTTGTCAATAACGCCGCATTTGTTTTGGCGGATTTTCACAAGACTTTCATCTTGCACGAATAATAATAGGTGTCCTCCCGTAAAATTGGGGGAACACCTATGATAATTATTTTCCGTAAGGTCAGACAATTTTTGCATCGTCGGGAAGATAAACGCACAGCTCCTCCAGACCCTCGTCATTTTCGGCAACATAGCTGTAAGTGCCCTTGGAGGTCTTTATCTCCTTGTTGAACGGACCGTTCCATTTTATCTTCTGCATTTTAAGGCTGCTGCCAAACGGATCCACCGCATCAATATCATCAATGGTATTGCTGACGATATTTCCGCCGAAAATAACGGTTTTTCCGTTTGCGACGCCTGCCGCTTTTCCGTTTGCAGAAAGGATAAACAGGTTGACATATCCGCTTTCGATGGTAAGCGTGCCCTCGCCCGAGCTGTCGCCTAGGCCGTAAAGCATACCGCCCTCGCCATGGACGCTGACAGAACCGGAATGTATGATCGTTTTAAGGTCGGCACCAACTCCGCCGATGCCCGTGGCTTCCTTAGATTTGACATCGATCGCCACATTGCCCGAATTGATCTGGACAGTACCCGTACTTCCGCTATGCGCACCAACGCAGGAGCAGCTGTCGCCCGAGCATACCACATGCAGGTCGGCGCAGCTTTCCAGGCTGATATTTCCCTTCATAACGCCAAGACCTACCGCAGTTGCGCCGCAGGATTCGATGTCCAGATTTCCCTTGATAAGGGAGATGATACCGTTTCCCTTGTAGAAGCCCATTCCGACGGTTTTTTCGCCTGTGGTCCTGATTTTCACATTGCCCTGTACCAGCTTTATCATCGATTCGTCAGCCACACCGCCGCCGATACCGACGCTGGCATCGCAGTTTGCAGAAACGTTAAGAACTCCCGTCATATTCATGACGATCTCGCCGAAGTCCTCCGAAGAACCGCCGCCGATACAAGCCTTGCCGTTTATGTCACATTCCATTTCCAGCTCGCCGTCGCCGATAAGCAGCAGCCTTGCTCCCTTGGGAACTCTGATGCCCTCGCCCTTGATATGGTTTTTGCCCGTGACACCGATATTTGCCACAGCGCCCTCCTCCACCATAACAGCGGGTCTGTCCAGTCCCTCGATGAAAATATTATCAAAGATAATGTCGCAGTTAAGCCCCTTGGGAATTGTGATGCTGATGGGGACGCAGCGGCTGCTCTTGCTTGAGATAGTCGCCCTTCTGCCTGTGATGAGAATGTCGGTAAAGCCCGAAAGAGCGGTCTTTGTGCAGTCAACGGTTTCATTGTCCGCAACCTCGTAGACCTTTCTTTCTCCTCTTTTTTTCCTGAGATTTATCTCTGCGATAAGCTCCTTGACATCTGCGGAGATCTCACGGAGAATAACCGCCTGGGGACGGCAGGTGAAGAAGCCCTGGATAAGGTCAACGTCCAGATAGATGACCGTTTCCAGCTCCTCGGCAGTTTCGATGCCCTCGGCAATGACCTTGATGCCGTGCTTTGAAGCGAAGTTTATCATATTGGAAACGAGGTGCTGCTTCTGGGCGTTGGAGTCGATGCCCGTCAGGAGTGAACGGTCGATCTTTATGTAGTTAGGCTGGGATTTCAGCAGGTTTGACTCGTTTGAATAGCCCGTGCCGTAATCGTCCAGCGCAATAAGGGACTTGTGGGAAACAAAGCGTTCTCTCAGCTTTTCGATGGTTTTCAGGGACATTTCGCTGCTTTCGGTTATCTCGATAACGAGGTAGTCGAACAGGGCAACGTAATTTTCCAGCAGATAGTTGTAGTCGTTATCGGAAAGACAGCAGCTGGGGATAGAGTTCAGGAACACCTTTCTGTCCTTGAAGAGGTCCTGATTTTCGTAGACCTTGGTGATGGTGTTGAAGAAGGTCAGACGCTCGATCTCGTCAAGCATATTCTGCTCCTGCGCCAGCGTCAGCACATCAAACGGCGTAAATCTCACGCCCTCGATAGTTCTGGGGCGCATAAGGGATTCATAGCCGTGTATCTCGCCTGTGCGTGCATCAACGATAGGCTGGAACCAGTAATCGATCTCGTTTCCCGAAATAAGGTCGTCGAATACCTGAATTCGGCGGTAATCCTCCTGCCTTTTTTCAAAGGAAACGGGGTTGAATTTCTGTGGGATAGAGGAGCCTGCACTTTCCGCTTCAAATGCGGCAAAGTCGGCGGCGGACAGTATGGAATTCAGCTCCGAAGCCTGTTCGGGGCATAGGCAGTAGCCGCAGTAGGTGTAGACGGGCAGCTTCAGCTCGTCGGAGCATTGAGCGGCATTTTTGTTGACTCTTGAGCATATCTCCGACACCATATTCTTGACAGAATCGTGGTCGGGGCCGTTTATGAGCATAACGAACTCGTTGCTGTTTCGTATTCCTGCGACTATCTCGCTGGAAACGAAGCTTTTCAGGCAGTCGGAGATGGAGATTAGCACCCTTTCTGCGGCTGCATAGTCGAGTACGGAGGTAATTCTTTCCAGACCGTTTATGTGGAACTGAACCACGCAGCAGCCCAGACCCTTTGCGGTCACGGCGGCAAGCGCTTCGGTAAATGCCTCATAGCTCAGAAGCTTTGTTACGGAGTCATAGCTGCGCAGGTCACGTATCATATCCCGTGAATGGACCTTGTCGGTAGCGTCGGTAACTATTGTATAGCTGCAATAGCCCGCATCAAAGGTGACAACGCTGTACCATCTTTCGCTGTTGAGGGGAGAGCGGTAAACGTTCCGGAACTCGTCCGAGGGGTCGGCGGTAAGGAGGGAAAGCAGCTTCACGTATCTGTCCCTCTCGGTATATACCATTTTGCCCGAAGCGTTTTCGGGGCTGCGGGTGATGTTTGCAATATCGCAGAATTCCTCGGGAACGACAGCGGTGTCCGTCGAGGCGTTGAACACCAGATACCTCAGGTCGGGGATATTCTCTTCAAGTGCTGCGATCAGCTTATTTGCCTGCTTTATAGCACCTATCTGCTTAAAAATGGGAATAAGGAGCAGCAGAAACACCGCTGCTGCGCCGATAAGTATAAGCTTTGCGCAGCCGTCGGCAAAAAATGCCCCAATAAGGCAAGTCACCGCAGCAGCCGGCTGGATACCGGTCAGCAGGAGAAGCGGTTTATAGTTCAACCCCAATTTATTTGAATCATTCATTTATATACGTCCTTTGCTGTAAAGTACGAAGATTAACTCTAGATAGTAATATTATACAATGTTTTTGCCGTAAAGTCAAGTATTTTTTACATTACTATACTAAAAAATTAATTCGCATTTCACTTGGGATTAACCACCTTACATAATTTTCCTTCTAAAAACTGAAATTAAACGGTTTTGTTAATAAAGTCTGACTGCCGGTCTGATTTATGCAAAAATTCACGAATATATGCAATGTCAGCGTCGAAAAAATTCATTGATAGCCTTTGTAACACCACAGTTTTCGTTGGTATCGGTGCGGTATTTTGCGATCTTGAACATATCGGGGTGGGAATTTGCCATTGCATAGCTGAATTCGGCGTTCTGCAAAAGCTCCGTATCATTAAAATAGTCGCCGAACGCCATAGTTTCCTCACGGGAAACGCCCAGATGCTTCTGAATAATTTTCAGCGCCTCGCCCTTGTTTACACCTTGGTTCATAGCGTCCATCCAGAGCGGTCCCGAGGCGGCAAGGGAGAGGCTGTCCCCGAATCTCTCACGGAAAATGGGCAGGGAATGCTTCATGGGATTTCCCGAATCGCACAGTGCCACCTTGAAAATGTCGTCCTCCACCTTGGCGATGTCGTCCACACGGGTGAAATTCAGATAAAAACGGCTGACCTCCTCATAAAGCTCGGAGGTGCAGTCGTCGAAATATGTGCCGTTCATGCCGCAGAGAACGGGCGTCACGCCTTCCAGGGAGCGGCATATTTTTATCAGCTCGGAAACGGTTTCCTTGGGGATAATGCTGACGCTGACGGGCTTTCCGTCAATGACGATGAATGCGCCGTTGTCGCAGATAAAATTCATTCTGTCCGTATATCCGTCGAAATTTATCTTTAGTGTTGTAAATGAACGTCCGCTGGCAATGCAGAAGCGGACGTTTTTGCTGTCCAGCATATCGAGAGTTTCCAGGAAATCGGGGGGAAGCTCCTTTTTTGAGTTTAGAAGAGTGCCGTCCATATCGGTGGCGATAAGCTTTACCATTGGGATAATTTTCCTTTCGGGTTTATTCTTCGGGAACGGTGGTGACCGTCGTTTCTGCGGTGTCGGAGAGTGTTTCGGGAGTCGGTTCCTCGGCGGGGGCGGTGGTGACGATGCTGTCTGCGGTGATGGGCTTGCCGTCGCCCGTGCCGAAATACACGTCGATAATGGAGCGAACCATATATTTTGCGTACTCGCCCTCCTCAACGTAGCAGGCAAAGGCGATCTGCGGGTCGTCTGCGGGGGCAAAGCCGATGACTGCCGAGCTGCTGACGGTGGCGGTTTTCTGGGGCGAACCCGTCTTGATAGCCACCTCAAAGGGCAGATTTGACAGGGAAACCTCAAAGGGCACCTTGCTGTTATGGGCACGGACGGTCTTGGACGCCGCTATCATGCCCTTTATTACTGTATCAAAGGTGATCCCCGTGTTGTCGGGGACAACTGCCGCCGTTACGGGCTGTGTCTTTTTGACAAGTTCTTCCATATTATAGGTATGTATACTGTCCACGATATAGGGACGGTAGCGCACACCCTTATTGGCAATGGTAAGTGCCTGACCGCACATCTGGAGAGGTGTGATATTTGTTTCGGACTGTCCGATAGCCGCCTGGATAACATTACCCGTGTTCCATTCCCAGCCGAACCGCTCAAAGGTAGCGGGAGATGCCACATATCCCGTAGCACCGCCTATTTCCAGACCCGTAGGCTCGCCCAGACCGAACATGGAAGCGTATCTTGCAAGGGTGTCAATGCCCATCTGCCGTCCTGCGTCATAGAAGAAAATGTTGCAGGATTTTTCAAGGGCGGTTACAACATTTATGTTTCCGTGCCAGCCCAGACAGCCCGGGGGAGGCTGCCAGTCAGGGTAATAGGTGTACTTATGTCCGCAAAATATGGTTGAATTTTCGGTAATTATGCCTTCGTTCAGTGCAGCCGTTGCCGTGACCGTCTTAAAGGTGGAGCCGGGACGGTAAAGCCCGTTGACGGCACGGTTTGTCAGGGGCGAATTTTCTCTGCTTACGACTTCTTGGTAATTGTCCAGATAGTCGTTGATGTCGTAGGTGGGATAGGTCGCCATGCCCAGAACAGCGCCTGTTTTCACGTCCTGAACGACGATAGCGCCTGCATTGGCGGTAAGTCCCTTGGCGTCGGGTTCGGTCTGATTTTGCAGATAGACAATGTGCCTTTCGAGAATTGCCTGAAGCTGCCGCTGGAAATCCGAGTCTACCGTAAGCTGAACGGTATTCCCGGGGACAGCCTCCTCGGTAACGGTGTCGGAAACCACCTTTCCGTCAACCATTTCCAGCTGACGGACGCCGTCCCTTCCTCGAAGATAGTCCTCCATAGCCTTTTCAATGCCGCTTTTTCCGACCACATCGTTCAGACCGTAGCCCCTGTCCTTCAGAACGGCATATTCGTCCGCATCTATTGCCCCGACGGTGCCGATTGCGTGGGGGAGAATGTCCCCGACCTCGTAGGTGCGCACAGCGTCCTCGATAACGTCAACGCCGGGAAGCTCGTAGGTAAGCTCCTTTATCTTGATTACCGTGTCCATCAGCACGTCCTCGGCGAGGGTGTAGCGGTTGGAAACGGAGAAGTTTTTCTGTGCCATTTCGTAGCGGATACCTGCGATAATACGGGCTTCCTCCACGGTGTATTCGGTGGAGATGCCGTAGCGGTCACGCATTTCCATAATGCAGTCCTCGGCGGTGGAATAGCTCTGGAGATTGAGATTTTTCTGCACCTTTGCGACTGCCGTTTCTTGGTCGGGCAGGAAAACAAAGGGCTGCGCCGAGCTTATGGGGAGATTGTCTATCCAGTCCTCGCCGTCACGGGCAAGGAGGGAGGCTACACGGTGGATAATGCGGTTCTGTTCGTCGTTGGAGGTGGGGAAAAACGCCTTTTCCAGCACGATATTGAAGCCCACCTTGTTCTTGACGATAAGATTTCCCGAGGAATCCACTATCTCACCTCGGGCGGCGCTGATAGGCTGATTGCCGTAGCTGCTTGTTTTGGACTGATTGAGGTAGTCCTCGCCCATAACTATCTGCAGCTTCATCAGACGGACTGCGCACAGTCCCAGAGCCGCCAAAGTTACGATTATGAAAAACCAGGCACGTATTGCCGAGATTATTTTTTTGAACAAGCAGAACGCCTCCTTTCGGTGAATTTTTGTTGTAATTTAGCCGAGATGAAACCCTGTTATGGAAACGGCTGCGCACATTCTTCCGGTACCGTCCTTGACGTCAACACGGTAATAGCAGGTGCTTCTGCCGTCCTTTACGCAGACGGCTTCTGCGGTCAGGCGGTCGTCCTTGGGCTGTCCGAAAAAGCTTATCTCCGAAGTCAGGGAAACGGTGGACATTTTCTCGTTATTCGTGGCAACGGCAAAGGCAAAATCTGCCAGAGTGAAATAGACTGCACCCATAACATTTCCCATAGCGTTGCGGTGGCGTGATGTCAGGGTCAGGGCACATACGGCGGTCTTTTCGCCGAAGGATTCCACAATTGCGCCGTTCTCGGTGGCATAGCGGTCGGATTCAAATTCCTTTCTTACTTCCTCAAGGGTTTTCATATATGATTTCTCCTTTTTCTGAAAATGTCATTTGAAATAATTATAGCACGTTTTTCGAAGCAAATCAACGGATTTTTTTACTAAAATAGATGCCAAAGCAAAATAAATTATTGCGGTGCTGCCGTAAACATGGGAATCAATTTTCAAATTCTCCCAAAGAACCAAATTCTAATAATAGTAAGGATAAACACCCAAAAGCAGGCTCAAACTCTCCGAAGAACACTATCTTAACAAATCCCATCAAAATGCAAAGCGAGGAAAAGAGGGTGGGGTGAAAGGGAAAGGGGATTGCAAAGGGGAAAACCGTTAGGGGCGGGGGAAAGTCCTCGCTTTGTTGGGTTTTTTCTGTCCCCCGCCCCTATAAGGTTGTCCCCTTTGCGGGAGAGCCACAAGCCGACAGCGGTCACAAAGGCTGTGTAGAGAAATAAAGCAGGACAATCAAGGTGCATATTTTCCGCCCATACAGCAACTTGTTTATGTTTTTGTCAAAATCTAAGGTATGAAAGTATTATTCGTGCTTACGATGTAAAAAATGATTTCCGTGTGTCGCAAAGGGTTAGTGTTGACAGTCGGGCGTATAAGTGATATAATAAAGCCTGTTAATTGAAGATTGGCTGAACCTTATCAATGCAGAAACGGAGGGTGATCTTATGGCAATACAGCAGACAACGACAATTCCCGAAGTCAAGGATACGATAGTTATGCTCCGTCAGCTCAGTGCTGATGAGAAGGTGCGGCAGGAAGCCTATTATCGGGAGAAACGTCTTCACGATGAAGCTACTGCATTAGGTCATGCCCGCAGAGAGGGTATGCTCAGCACCCTTGCGGGTCTTGTTAAAAAGGGAATTCTTACCGTTGCTCAGGCAGCGGAAGAAGCAAATATGAGCGTTCCTGAGTTTGAAGCCAAAACAGGATTATCAATGTAAACAAAAGAGCCTTGATCGGTGTTCGTATCAAGGCTTTTTTTCTTGCAAAAAAACAGCGAACAGCACATTAGCCGTTCGCCGTAATATTCAAAAATTATTCCCCGCCGCCGTTAAGATCACGAATTTTAGCCTCACTATTCTTGATGATGTTCAGAATTGACGAGGACAAAGCGGGATATTTCTCCGAAAGCGTTGTTGACGTAATAACGGTCTCATCGCTGACAGCAGCAGTATCGCCGCCGCCGACCTTAACGCCCTTTGCAGCCGCCTCCGCATTTGCCGCACATAACGACATAGCCGCCGAAGCCGCACTGTCCGCCATGACCTCATTTACCGTGAAGAAATTCTGGTCATTCTTGGGATTTGAGGAATACACCTTGCGGAACATTCTGTACACCGCAAGCATAAGAAAGCTTGAAACCTCTTTCATAAGCGAGCTGCTTTCGGTTTTGCGGACAAGTGAAAAAAGCACATTTACCGAATTTACTATAAGCTTTTTGTTGAATGAAGCCATCATTCCGCCTGCGTCCTGATGCTCCTTTGCCATGGGGTCCTGTTCCTCAATGTCGTCAAAGGATATGGTCTTTCCCGCAGGCTCGGGGGAGCGTCCCAGAAGGTAATCACAGGAAACTCCGTAATAATCAGCGGCACGGACGATAAAATCAAGGCCGCATTCTCTTATTCCTTTTTCGTAATGGGACAGCAGAGCCTGTGAAACTCCCAAGTCCTGTGCAGCCTTTTTCTGGCTGATATTCCGTTCTTTTCTGAGGAGTGTTATCACCCTCGGAAAGTCTTTGTTCACTTCGTCACCTCCCGAAAAGCATAGGTCAACATATTGTAAATTATATAACAAATCTTACAACTTGTAAAGAGTTTTCGGAAAAAATCATTGATAAATATTTTTGCGATTTTTTGTGAAAACTAACAGAAACCGACATTTTTCGTAAGGTCACAGCCCTTTACACGTCTTGTTATACAGGATAAATGACAGTATCACGCAGATTATCTGCGCCACATTTGCCGTAAATGTAAAGCCGAATGCCAGCTTGCAGACAACCAAGTCCAGTATGAGCGGCGAGGAGGTGGACAGTCCCACCGTCTTTTCAAACGCCAGCCATGACAGATAGGGCACACCCGAGCAGATATGGGCGATAAGTGAGCCTGTGATGACTCCCGCCAGCAGGAAAAATATAAATGCAATGGTTTTCTTGAAACCGCTGTTCATCTGAGCAGCTCCTTTCGGTGTTTATAAAATTCCCCTGTAATACAGCCCGTTTGTGGGCTTGCCGAGCTTTTCGGGGATATGGTATTTTTCGCCCGTGAGATAGGCTTCGGTGATGCGGGAAATATCCGTGCCGGTTTCGTCCGTAAATCTCAGGGTGAGGAAGGACACGTTTTTCACATCTCCCAAGCGGTCGGACAGGCAGAGAATGTCGCTGTTCAAAATTTCCGTGGACGCTCCGTCGCATACAGCGGGGAAGCTTCTTCCCGTGCGGTCGGTGAGCCGTCCCGTACAGCTTTTGCAGCCGCCGCAGGACGCTTTCACGGGGCAGCTTCTGCAAAGCATCAGGGGCAGTCTGCCGTATGCGTAAATGCCCGTAGGTATGGGAGATCTCAGCCGTTCTATCTGCGTCAGCTTTAGTTCAAAGGACAGGGTAATATCCGACGCTCCCAGCTCCGACAATTCGGCTGCGGCGGCGGAGTTGAAGATGTTCAGCTCTGCGCCGCCGTGAATGGTCATTCCAAGGGCTTTTGCCGTTTGGATATGGGCAAGATTTGAGCAGTGAATGTGGCTTATTCCCGCAGCTTTCAGCCGTTTCAGGGCTTCTGCGGTCTTGCTTTCATCGGCGATAAATCTCGGCGGAGCGGCGCACAGAACGGTGCTTTCCGACAGCTTCGACATCTCATCGGGGGACAGCCTTTCCATCTCCCGAACGGGCAGTATAAGCATTTCGGCAGCGGACAGGGTTTCAGCCGATAATTTCAGAAATTCCTCCGCCTTATACGCCATAAAACGCAGCTTTTTCGGGCTTCTTCTCTGGGAAATTCCCGTAAATTCAAGGGGGACGCTGTTAAATCCGCAGCTTTTCCCCTCGGAGCGCAGACTGTCCAGCTGTTCGACAGCGGTTCGGCGCATAGCGTTCAGTTCGGCTGCGGAAACGGCAAGTCCGTCATCTGCGGAAAAATCAAGTTCTCCGAAATCGTAGACAGTTCCCCCAAGCTTTGAAAGTTGTTTTTCGGCGAAATCCGACGAAATGGGACGATTTTCAGCCGTTTGGGGGATATTTCCTGTGATTTCGGCAGAATACCCGTCCGCAGACGCTGTCAGACGGCAGGGCTTGTCTTTTCGGACGTCCAGCGAAAAGGACACCGAGGAGCATTTGCATTCCTTTCGGTACAATTCCCGAAGCTGCGGAAGAACGGCTTCGGCAGCGGTAACGTCCTCCTTTCGGCGTGTTCCGAACATATCCGCCGAAAGCTTTTCTTTGTAATATCCGTCGGTAAATCCGCTTCGGGAGAACACCGCACGGAGAGTATCAAGGTCGGGAGAACCGCCGTCCAAAGCGGTTTTACAGGCGGTCACAGCGGCACCGACATATTCGGCACGCTTCATTCGTCCCTCGATTTTCAGGGAGGAAACGCCCATTTCCCGAAGCTCGTTCAGATAGGGGATAAGGCACATATCTTTCAGGGACAGGGCACATTCGGGGTCGTTCCCGACGGGCTTCCCCTTTGCGGAAAAGGGCAGTCGGCAAGCCTGTGCGCAGCCCCCTCGGTTGGCACTTCTTGAGCCGATAAGTGCGGACATATAGCACTGCCCCGACACGGACATACAGTGCGCCCCGTGGACGAAAACCTCCACCTCAATGTCCTCTTTGCAGAGCCGTTCTATCTCCCGCTTGGACAGCTCACGGGCTGCGACAATTCGTGTAAAGCCCAGCTCCTTAGCAAGCCGTGCGCCCTCGGGAGTGTGGATAGTCATCTGCGTTGATCCGTGAATGGGTATCTCGGGGACAGCTTTGCGCATTATCGCCGCTGCGCCTAGGTCCTGCACGATAAATCCGTCAACGCCCGCTTCTGCGGCAATGCGAAGTTCGTCCAGCAGTTCGGGCAGCTGACTGTCGGAGATGACCGTGTTTATCGCCTGATACAGCTTTGCGTTGTGGAGCCGGCATAGCTTTGCCGCCGCAAGCAGCTCGTCCTCGTCGAAATTTTTCGCAGACGCTCTTGCGGAGAACCGTTTCGAGCCGATGTAAACAGCGTCCGCACCGCATCGCAGCGCCGCTTCAAGGCTTTCGGGAGAGCCTGCGGGGGCTAATATCTCAACAGACTGCATCAGCTTTTCTTGTTAAGGTATTCATCGGCTTTTCGGGAAACGTCGCCTGCTATCTTCTGAATTTTCAGGTCGTTTTCCAGACCGGAAAGCTTGGATTTAAGGGATTCCTTGTCCTTGATGGCTTCGTCACGCTCCAGCATTGCCTTGGCGGCTTCGTCAACGTACTGCTTTATCTGTGTGCGGATATTGTCAACGCTCTGGTTTGCCTTGTTTGCATCGTCCATAGCGGACAGGGCGATGAGTATAGCGGCGGTCTGGATAGAAACGCCGTTCCCCGAGTTGACCATATTGTTTATTTTGCTTTCAAGCTCCGCTGCCAGATTCAGCACATAGCTTGCATTTTCGGCGGTTTTCAGGGAATATTCCTTGCCGCAGATGGTTACCTTTATCCTATTCATTTTAACGCTCCTATCATCGAAAAATATCGAAATTTGCAGTTACCTTTATTATAGCGCATTTTTAGATGCAAGTCAAGCACAATGTTAGTGTTGAATGTTGAGAGTTGAAAGTTGAATTTAATGTGCAGCTAACGAAAAACCGTAGGGGACGGTTTTCCCGTTCCGCATATATACAGTTTTTTGTTAAGGACTGCAATTTTATAAATTTGCGTTTGAATGTGTAGATTTCTGCACATTGGACGGTTTTGCGGTTGACTTTTGGGAAAGGGGTGTGGTATCATAATTACAGACGATTTTTGGAGGTGAATTTTATGGACGGAAAGAAAAAATGCCGCTATCTGCGTTCGGTAAGAAAGAGCATTGCGGAGGAACATTGACTGTTAATGAATATGCAGTCTGACCCATTACCCATTTGTTAATAAAAAAATCCTTGCATAAACATGAAAAGTGTGATATAATGATTTAAATGTTGTTTTTATCACAATCAAGGAGGAAAATAAAATGCCGGTAAAGTATATTTTTGTAACGGGCGGCGTTGTTTCGGGACTCGGAAAGGGTATTACAGCCGCTTCCCTCGGCAGACTGCTGAAAGCAAGGGGTTACAGAGTTACCATTCAGAAGTTTGACCCCTATATCAATGTTGACCCCGGTACTATGTCACCCTATCAGCACGGCGAGGTGTTCGTTACCGATGACGGTGCAGAGACCGACCTGGACCTCGGTCACTACGAGCGTTTTATCGACGAAAATCTGTCCGTAAATTCCAACGTCACCACAGGCAAGATCTACTGGACGGTACTTAATAAGGAAAGACGGGGCGATTATCTGGGCGGTACCGTTCAGGTAATTCCTCATATCACCAACGAGATAAAGGAAAGAGTTTACAAGGTCGGCAAGGAAACTCAGACGGACATTGTTATCACCGAGATCGGCGGTACCGTCGGTGACATTGAGTCTACGCCGTTCCTGGAAGCTATCAGGCAGGTAGTTACCGAGGTGGGCAGAGAGAACGCTATGTATATCCACGTTACTCTTGTGCCTTATATTGCAGGCTCCGAGGAGCTGAAATCCAAGCCTACACAGCATTCCGCAAAGGAGCTGCTTTCCCTCGGAATCCAGCCCAATGTAATAGTATGCCGCAGCGAGCGTGAAATTCCCGAGGATATGCGCAAAAAGATCGCGCTTTTCTGCAATATCCGTCCCGAGGACGTTATCCAGAACCTGACTGCGCCTTCGCTTTATGAAGTTCCTCTCTGGCTGGAAAATGAAGGTCTTGCAGACAGCGTTTGCCACCATCTGGGACTGGAGAACAAGAAGCCCGATCTGACCGAATGGGTAGATATGGTGAACCGTCAGAAGAATGCCGAAAAGCGTGTAACTATCGGTCTTGTCGGAAAATATGTGGCTCTGCCCGATGCTTATCTGTCGGTTGCCGAGGCACTGCGTCACGGCGGTATCGTAAATGACGCTGTTGTTGACATCAAGTGGATAAATTCCGAGGAGATCACCCCCGAAACTGCCGATGAAATGCTGAATATGTGCGATGGCATCATCGTTCCCGGCGGATTTGGCGACAGAGGTATCGAGGGCATGATAGAGTCCATCAGATACGCAAGAGAGAACAAGGTGCCGCTGTTCGGTATCTGCCTTGGTATGCAGATGGCTGTTGCGGAATTTGCAAGAAATGTCTGCGGAATGACGGGCGCAAATTCTACCGAGTTCGGCGCAAACGAATATCCCGTTATCGACATTATGGAGGATCAGAAGTCCGTTACCGAAAAGGGCGGAACGATGCGTCTGGGACTTTACCCCTGCAAGCTGACCGAGGGTTCGCTGTCGAGGAAAATTTACGGCGAGGACCTTATTTACGAGCGTCACCGTCACCGCTGGGAATACAACAATGCGTTCAGAAAGCAGCTGACCGAAGCGGGACTGTCCATTGCCGGTATGTCCCCCGACGAGCGTCTTGTGGAGATCGTCGAGGTGAAGGATCACCCATGGTTCGTGGGCGTGCAGTTCCACCCCGAGTTTAAGTCCAGACCCAACAAGCCTCAGAAGCTGTTTGCAGACTTCATCAGGGCAGCGGTCGAGAAGAGCGGAAAGTGAAAATATTTGAAAAAACACTTGACAAGCCCGCCAAAAAGTGATATAATTCTAATGTTATCCTCGTTCACACCGTAAGAGTGTGGGCGTAATCCAAGAGGAGGTGCATTTTAAATGGCTAAGGTAAACGGAACTTACGAAACAATGGTTGTTTTCAGCATGACTAACGGTGAGGACGCTGTTAAGGCTCTCGTCGAGAAGTTCAAGGGCATGATCGCAGCCGCAGGCACAGTTGAATCTGTTGACGAGTGGGGCAAGAGAAAGCTTGCATACCCCATCAACGATGAGGCAGAGGGCTACTACGTTCTCTACACTTACACCTGCGAACCCGGTTTCCCCGCAGAGCTTGACCGTGTGTTCAAGATCACCGACGGCGTTCTGCGTTCTCTGATCACAGTTAAGTAATCAACAACAATGTGATTTTTCGGAAAGGAGTAATCGATTATGCTGAATAAGGTGATTTTACAGGGCAGACTTACCGCAGACCCCGAGCTGAAGCAGACACCTCAGGGTGTAAGCGTATGCTCATTCACTGTTGCTTGTGACAGAAACTATGCTGCACAGGGACAGGACAGGCAGGCTGATTTTATCAGTGTTGTTGCATGGCGTCAGACGGCTGAGTTTGTCAGCAAGTATTTTGCCAAGGGACGTATGATACTTGTCGAGGGCACCCTCAGAACAAGAAATTATCCCGATTCGCGTCACCCCGAGGTAAAGCATTATGTTACCGAGGTTTATGCGGATAACATCAACTTTGCAGGCGACAAGCCCGCACAGAATAACAGCGGCTACAACGATTATGCTCCGCCCCCGCCGCCTGAGGTTTTCAGACAGCCTCAGCAGTCCGCTCCTTCGAGAGCACAGGCTGAGTCGGCAGCTCCCGCTTCTATGTCCTTCGGAGATCTCGGAGATTTTGAAGAGGTCGTAAGTGACGGCGAGCTTCCTTTCTGATATGACCGAAACAACTATTATTTTGTAAGGAGGAAAAGACAATGGAGGAAAAAAGAACTCCCAGAAACGGCGCTAAGAGAACCCGTAGAAAAGTCTGCCTGTTCTGCGATGACAGAATCGACAGGATTGATTATAAGGACATCAACAGACTCAAGAAGTGCATGACTGACAGAGCTAAGATCCTGCCCAGACGTGTTACAGGCACTTGCGCTTTCCATCAGAGAGAGCTGACAGTTGCTATCAAGAGAGCAAGACACATCGCTCTGCTCCCCTATGTTAACGACTGATTTTAATTGAGCTTTTGCCGACCTGTGCGAATGATTATCGTGCGGGTCGGTTTTTTGTTTGGTGAATACTGATCAATGGTTGTTCCCCTGCCTAGATACGTCACTCAGGTAACAAGAAATATATAATTGTCAATTTAATCAGCAGCTCCTTAGTATAAGAAGCATAATAATGCAGGATAACGCATAACAGAGCATAAAAAAGCACTTGAATTTTTGTCGGAAATATGGTACACTTTATTCATTGATAAAACCGCCAAAAATCAGCTATGGAGGAAACTGTATGAAAATGAAAACGTTATCATCTGTTACTGCTCTGCTTCTTGCCGCATTAATACCGGCAGGCTGCGGGAACAGCGGCAGTACGGAAAAACCGACAGAAACATCGGCAGCCGAGCAGAGCGTATCGGAAACCGAAGCTGCTCCTTCGGAAAATGCCGTCCCCGACGATGAGGAGGCTATCAGGAAAATGACGTCGCTTGATATGATAAGGGCAATGGGAAACGGCATCAACCTCGGAAACACCCTTGAAGCCTACAATCACAGCAGCTATGTTGGCGGCGCTGATCCCGACGGCTTTGAAACTGTCTGGGGACAGCCTTATACCACCGCCGAAATGATACAGGGCATGAAGGACGCAGGCTTTGACACCATAAGGCTGCCCGTTGCGTGGACAAACGGCATGAACTTTGAAACGGGCGATTACACCATCGACGAGCGTTTGATGAACCGTGTGGAAACGGTCGTAAACTATGCCCTTGATGCGGATATGTACGTTATCGTAAACGACCACTGGGACGGCGGCTGGTGGGGAATGTTCGGTGCCGAGGATACGGAAACCAGAGATAAGGCCCTGGAAATGTACAAGTCTATGTGGACCCAGATAGGCGAGAATTTCAAGGATTATTCTTACAAGCTTATTTTCGAGTCCGCAAATGAAGAGCTTGGCGACCGTCTGAACGATAAGGACGTGACGGGTTCCGAGGGCGTTTTGAACAAAAATGAGTGCTACGAAACCGCAAATATGATAAACAGCGAGTTTGTAAAGCTTATCCGTTCCCAGGGCGGAAACAATGCAGACCGTTTCCTGCTTATTGCGGGATATAACACGGATATTTCCAATACCTGCGACGACCGTTTCAAAATGCCCGAGGATTCTGCGGACAGCAAGCTGCTTCTGTCGGTGCATTATTACACTCCCTGGGACTACTGCGGTACGGACAGCGTTGACCATTGGGGCTCTCCCACAGACATTGAAGAACAGAACGGACTGTTCAAGCAGCTGAGCAAGTTCTCCGAACAGGGCTACGGCGTTGTTATCGGCGAATATGCGGTAATGAAAAAGGACGGTACTATCAAGCCCGATACGGACAAATTCTACGCAAATCTCCTTGACAACTGCGACCTTTACGATTTCTGCCCCGTTCTCTGGGACTGCAGCAATTTCTATAAGAGATCGTCCAACACCACTTCCAACGAGGCTCTTGCAAAGCTGTTTTCGGAACGCAAGTATGAAAACGAGAAGGACAAGGACATCGAAACCGTAAAGTCCGAAGCAAAGGCGAGAATAGAAGAATTAAGCGCAAAAGCTGTCGAGGAACAGATGGAGGGCATTGAGCTTATGCCGTCCGACGATATGGCTATTGCCTGGATAATGTACAATTCGGCAGATTACGGCATTACATACAGCGTCGGCGATGTGTACGACCCCACAGGCTGCACAACGGGCGTTAAGGCGCAGAATGTTCAGATAACAGGCGAGGGAACATACACCGTAAGCCTTGATTTCTCCGAATGCGGCACGGCAAAGGGTACGGCATTCTCGGCGCTGGGAATATCCAACGGCGAAGAGCTTTTCCCCGGTTATACCTACACAATTGACGAGATTCTTATAAACGGTGAGGTCTTTGAGATGGCGGGCAAGAGCTATACATGCTCCGACGACGGAAAATGCAGCCGTGTCAATCTCTATAACGGCTGGGTGAAAAAGCTCCCGGGTGAGGCAAGAACGGCAGACGGCGATCTGGAGGGCTGTACCGCTCAGATAATGCCGCTGGGAGAAAAAACTCGTGTCAATACTATTTCCGTTACCTTTACGGCAAAGGCTCCCGATTGACGAAAAATGAAGCCGAAGGGCTGATATAATAAAAAGTGCGCTTCCCCGCTTGAATAGGGGAGCGCACTTTGCTTTTACCGAGATGTCATTTTTGAGCTTCATATTCGCTTCTCAGCATGGAAAAATACAGCCTTCCGACGTAATCGCCGTTAAAGAAGAAATAATCCCGCAGAGTACCTTCATAGGTAAATCCGCACTTTTCTATGACACGCTTTGACGGCTTGTTAATGTCCTTTGTGCATATCTGTACCTTGTGCAGATCAATTTTATCAAACCCGTATTTGATAACTGCCTTGGTCGCTTCGGTGGCATAGCCCTTGCATTGGAATTTCGAGCCGATGCAGTACTCTATTTCCGCAAATTGGTTTTTGCTGTCTACAAGGAAATAGGCTATCTGTCCGATACATTCTCCCGAAGCCTTTTCGATGACCGCCCAGCGGTAGTAATCGGGCTTTTCGTAGGAGCCGATGTATTTGTCAAGCAGCTCCTTTACGGCTTCTTTTGTTGTGTAGACAGGTTCTGAGTACATTGACTGAATTTTTTCATCGGCTATCCAGTATTTCAGCATGGCGTCATCGTCTGTGTACCGAAATCTGCGAAGTGTCAGCCTTTCTGTTTCGATGGTGTTTGTTCCGATGTGTGTAAGCATTTTAGTCCCTCCGATTTTCAAGATACCATTCCGTAAAGCCCGAATTGCCCGTATCAATATCCTTTACCGCTTCCTTTTCCAATGCACGCCTTTCCGAAAAGCTGTTATTGTAAAATGCTATCATTTCCGCTATTCTTTTGCCCGAAATAAATAAAGGCAGCGGGCTGAAAATGTTTGAATATTTCCCTGCGGATTCCGTACAGCTTAGCGAAAAGCAGCCCAAAGGCGTAAGAAGGGCATAGGAGTATTCATCAAAATGGCTGTCCATTCTCGTTATTGCCGATGACATAAAACGAGTCACTGTAAGGCAGACCTTCTTTTCTTCATCATAGACTGCCGTCAGCAGGTTTAAGTTCTGGTAGGAGAAGTGATCTTTTGCCGAGGGCTTCACCATATTGATTATTGCTTTGCGCTGTTTGTCGTTTAGCAGAATTATTTTCATATTGCTCTCCATTGTAATAACGGTACTCTATTAATATATCATATGTTATCGGGCTTGTCAAGGTCAGTGTGAAATTTTTTAAGATAAATAAAGTTAATTTTTTAAGGATAAAGTATTTAAAATCATATTCCGCAAATGCCGTATATGTTTCTGCCACTGTCAGTCGGAGCCTTCCGCAGCGTCCGCAGCTTCCTTTAGCATCTTTTGGTATTCGTCTATCAGATGAGCAGGTTCGATTATCCTTGCTTTTGTGCCGAACTTGAATATCCACCCGAAAAACGGCTGCGGCTGCTCCGTCTTTACCTTAACGACGGTTTCAAACTGATCGTCGCCGTGGGGATAAATGGGAACTTTCTTGCCGAATCGGTCGATAACTGCGTTGATAAGGTCATTGTCAAACCTTAGGCGGACGTCCTCCGAATTGCCGCTGAACATTGAAAAGGTGGAGCTAAGGTACTCGGAAAGGGAAAAATCCCTCGGCTGCTTTTCCGCAGGCTCATTAAGTATATGTATATCCGTCATGCGGTCAACACGGAAGTTTGTGATCCTGCCGTACTTTTCGTAATATGCCACCAAATAGTATTTTTCCTCGTTCCAGCAAAGGGCATAGGGCGAACAGATGCGGACGCCTTCACGGAAAATCATTCTTTTGCGCAGGTCATAGTCGAACATCATAAAGGATATTTTCTTCTTTTCTGCGATCGCCTTGTGAATGGTGTCCACGTTATAGTAGATCTTTTCGTTCATAGATTTGGGACGGTTTGCGATATATACCTCTCTTTGCAGCTGCCTGCCCTCATATCTGCCGGTCAGACGGCTTATCTTTTTAAGAAGCTCCTTAAGAAGCTCCGCAGACTTCTTTTCGGTGAGAAATTTCGCCGATGATACGGCATTTGCAAGAAGGCTCAGCTCTGCCAGCTGAAATTCACGTCCCACAAGGCGGTACCCCGAATTGCTGCCCCGCCCCGAAAGTATCTCAACGCCCGCTTCACGGAGCACGTTCACGTCGTCATAGATGGTCTTTCTGCTTGCGGATACGCCGTATGCTTCCAGTTTTTCGGCAATGTCCGCAGAGGTCATGGCATGCTCTTCGTCGGTACCCTCAAACAGTATTTTGTAGATGTATAAAAGTGTCAGCTTCTGATTTCCCGTTCTTGTTCCGTCAGTCAATACGATCCCCTCCAGATCATTATGCTTGATAATTCTATTGTATCATCTCCAATGTCCCAAAGTACGGACAATGGAGGAAAAATTTTTATTTTTTGCCGCAAAAAGGGGTTTTCATCACTTATTATACAGCCGAATTATCGTATTGTCAACCGTCGGGAGATCATAATTAACAAATTTCCATAAAAGCGATCCCGCCCTCACTGCGGTTTGCAGCAAGGGCGGGATCTCAATGATTCAGGAGTATTTCAAGAAATTGAATAATTCTTGGTTAAGACATAGCTTCGATCTTCTTGTTCAGCTCGTCGATAGAGGACTGAACTGCACTGCTGATCTCTTCTCTTGTTGTTGCCCAGTCCTTACCGTTGAAGGAAGCCTGCTTGATGCTGTCGTCAACGATGTTTGCGTAGTCCTTGGGGATACCCATGTGGAGGCTGACAACGGGATTTGCGTCGGTAAGCTCTCTTACCTTATACCACATCTCGAACATCTCATCGGTCCAGCCGTAATCCTCACGGTACTGCTTTTCGGTGATAGCGAGGGACTTTTCGTCCTTTTCGGCAATAAGCTTGCACTTGATGAATGCAGCTGCGCCTTCGGGGTTAGGTGCGCCCTTGCAGAGAGCGTATGCGTCCATATTTGCGGGGAGATAGTACTTGTCCGCCTCGGGATCCTTGGGCATGGGAACGAACATTATCTCATCGGGCTTACCGAACTTGGAGAGGTCGGCTTCCCACAGAGCCCATGTTGCGCAGGGCCAGAAGAGCGTCTTGCCTTCGCTGATACGGTGCGGCTGCTCGGTCCAGTCAAATTCGGGCTTGGGCAGGGGAAGGTCGTTCTTCTTCAGGTCGTACATGAAATTCTCGGCACGTTCAACAGCTTCGCTTGTGAGGTTGCTCTTAACAAGACCGTTTTCCATGCTTATGGGAGCTGTACCTGTTGTAAGTACGAACTGAGTTTCAAAATACCAGCTGTCGTAAGCGAACTTGTCGTCCTCTCTGCTGCAATAGTCAAAGCACATCTGCTTGAAGGTATCCCATGTCCAGTTGCCCGATTCAAACAGCTCCTTGGGATCGTCCAGACCGTTTTCCTCGATGGTGCGCTTGTTGTAGATCATCAGGCACTTGGAGTCGGTCGCAACGGGTGCAACGTAGTGCTTGCCGTTAATAACGTGAACGTCTGCAAGCTTCTTTGTACCCTCTGTCCAGAGGTCACTGTCAAAATCCAGATAATCGTCAAAGGGCTGGAACATTCCTTCAACTGCGCCGATGGGGAAGGTATCAAATTCCTGTGCGGGGAACAGGTCGGGGGAGTCGCCTGCCAGAACCAGATTTGCAAGGTCGGTGTAGCGGTTTTCCCATGTGGTAGCTATCCACTCAACGCTTCCGCCGTACTTGGACTCGAACAGCTCCAGAGCGAACAGCTTGGGCTTGCCGTTGTCGGGGTTGATGTCGTAGGTGGAGAGCCACTTGATCTTGCCGACGTTTTGGTTCTCGTCCTCGCCGATGTCTACTTCCTCGACAGCTGCCTTATCTTCCTCGTCAAGCTCCTTGGGGGCGGTGGTTGTGGTTGCTTCGGTGGTGGCTGCGGTTGTGTCCTGAGTGCTGCCGTTTGAACCGCAGGCTGTCAGTGAGCCTGCAAGTGCGATCGCCGAAACAAGGGCTAAGGTTCTTTTTGCGTTTTTCATAAAAATTCTCCTTCATCAAAGTTGTTTTAGATTTGCGTTACCGTTTTCGTTGTATTAAATATAACACGGATACTGGGGAAATAATATCATAATTTTGATTAAAGTTGCGGATTTTTGTTGCTTTTTCGGCGGATTCGGTTTATAATATATTCGGAACATTTAACAGAAAGGACGGTGACGCATATGTCAAAATCGGAAAAAGAGCTTACCTATAAGGCTTTTATGAACCGTGAATACTCCTTTGCCCATTCGCCATTTGAAAAGGAATTTGAATTCTACGACTGTGTAAAAAACGGCGATACCGAGGGAGTGAAGCGGGTTATGACACCTCTCGGCAGCAGCGGAACGGGCATCTTGTCCGAAGATCCCGTGCGGAATCTGAAATACCATTTTATTGTCACCATCGCACTTATAACACGATTTTGTGTTGAGGGCGGGCTGGAGATGGAAGCTGCGTACACCCTCAGCGACCTGTATATAATGAAGGCAGATAAGTGTACAAGGGCGGAGGAAATACACGAGCTTCATTCCGAGGCTGTGCTGGATTTTACAAGGCAGATGAAAAAGGTTTCGAGAGGATTCATCTATTCAAAGCCTGTTATCATGACCATGGACTATGTTTACGACCATCTGCATACAAAGATCTCCGAGGAGGATATTGCGGAATATGTTTCCCTGAGTACGTCCTATCTTTCCCGGCTGTTTAAAAAGGAGGTGGGGGTGACTATCAGCACGTATATTTCCGTAAAGCGTGTGGAAACGGCGCAGAATATGCTGAAATACTCCGATTTTCCGTCGCTGGACATTGCAAATTATCTGGCGTTTACCTCTCACAGTCATTTTATAAGTGTGTTCAAAAAGTACACGGGAATGACGCCCAATGAATTCCGCAAAAAGTATTACCGTTCCAATTGGGGATAAAATAGTGTTATTTACGACAAAAAAGTGATATATTTTTTGCGAACAAAAATGTATAATACAGAAAAAACAATGCAAAGGGAGTATTTCGTTATGAAAAAGAGTGTTATTATTAAGTCCATGACAGGGCTGCTTGCTTGTGCGGTGCTGTTCTGTTCCTGCACAAGCAGCGCAAATGCGGACATAAATGCCGCTGAAGCTTCTGCTGTTACCGAAGCTGCTGCGGACATTTCCTCGGTGAATTTCGCAAACGGTGCGTCCGAGCTTTTCGAGCCTGCCGACGGGTGGTGCAACGGAAGTATGTTCAATGTCACATGGAGAAAGGACAACTGCACATTCAGCGACGGCAAAATGCAGCTTATCATCGACAAGGACAAAACTCCGCTGACCGTTCCCTATTCGGGCGGCGAATACCGTTCAAAGGAATTTTACGGCTATGGACGTTATGAGGTCAGAATGAAGGCTATCAAAAACGACGGCGTTGTGTCCTCGTTTTTCACCTACACAGGTCCCTCCGACGGAAATCCGTGGGACGAGATAGACATTGAGATACTCGGCAAGGACACCACTAAGGTGCAGTTCAACTATTTCACGAACGGCGTCGGAAATCACGAGTATATGCATGATCTGGGCTTTGACGCTTCGGAGAATTTCCACACCTATGCCTTTGAGTGGCACAAGGACAAAATAGTGTGGTTCGTGGACGGAGTTGAGGTCTACACCGCCGACAAGAATATCCCCGTTACCGAAAGCATGATCATGATGAACGCATGGTGCGGAACGGGCGTTGACGGCTGGCTGAACGCCTTTGACGACAGCAAGCTGCCCCTTGCCGCCGAATATGAAAGCATTTCCTATGTTCCATTCAAGTAAAAAATTATCTCCTATGTCACGAAAAATATCAATTTATGTGCTATAATACGATAAACGAAGCATCGGATAGGCTCCGTAAAAATCGGTTATAATAAATACATAAATGGTAAAGGAGGACACGAAAATGTCTGCTGTAAAGATCGATTTGAACAATTTCAAAACCGAAGTTATGGAATGTGACAAGCCTGTTATACTGGATTTCTGGGCACCCTGGTGCGGTCCCTGCCGTATGGTCGGACCCATAATGGACGAGATCGCCGACGAAAATCCCGATATTAAGGTTGGGAAGATAAATGTTGACGAGGAGCAGGAGCTTGCGCAGAAATTCGGCGTAATGAGTATTCCGAGCCTTTTCGTCATCAAGGGCGGAAAGGTCGTTGAACAATCCGTTGGCGCAAAGCCGAAATCACAGATACTTGCGATGGTAAAATAATTATCGGGGCTGCTTCGGCGGCTCCTTTTTTCTTGTGTTCTCTATTCATTTGTGTTATAATAAATTCAATACATAAAAAGGAGATCGACAATGTACCGGATATTTATAATCGAGGACGACCGAACCATTGCCAATGCCGTAAAAAATCATCTTGAAAAATGGGGCTTTGAAGCTAAATGCGCCGAAAATTTCAAGGACATAATGAGCGGATTTTTCGAGTATTCGCCTCATCTTGTGCTTATGGATATAGGGCTGCCCTTTTACAACGGCTTTTACCATTGCTCGGAGATACGCAAGGTTTCAAAGGTGCCCGTGGTGTTTCTTTCGTCGGCTTCGGACAATATGAATATTGTAATGGCGATGAATATGGGCGGAGATGATTTTATTGCAAAGCCCTTTGACCTGACCGTTCTTATGGCGAAGATTCAGGCGATACTCAGGCGCACATACGATTTCGGCTCGGAAACAAGCGTTATCACCCACAAGGGCGCAATGCTCAATATCTCCGACGCAACTCTCACCTTTAACGGCGAAAAAATCGACCTTACAAAAAACGAGTACCGTATCCTGCTGACCCTGCTGGAAAACAAGGGCAAGGTCGTCAGCAGAGATCTGCTTATGAACAAGCTGTGGGAAACGGACAGCTATGTTGACGAAAACACCCTGACGGTCAACATATCACGGCTGAGAAAAAAGCTGGAAAAGGCGGGGCTTTCCGATTTTATCGAAACCAGATCGGGTATGGGCTATATTGTGGAGTGAGTGAAAATGTTTGGTGATTATGTAAAGGCTCACAGGAAAAATATTATTGTGTGGGCAATTGTCTGCGGACTGTTTGCACTTGTGTTTTCGCTGTACGGGCTGCCCCTTACTCCCGTGCTTTACGGGGCGTTGCTGAGCGGATTTTTCGGGCTGATTTTTACGATCATTGACTATATTTCCTATCGCCGCAGACGAATTATCCTGCAAAGGCTTGCGGAGGAGATCACCCTTTCGGCAGACAATATCCCGACGGCGGAAAACGGTATCGAGGAGGAATATACAAGGCTTATCCATATCCTTTTCGATGCGCTGAAAGCTTCGGAAAACAAGTCCGCCGAAAAAATTTCGGATATGACCGATTACTATACGATGTGGGTGCATCAGATAAAGACGCCCATTGCCGCTATGGGACTTATTTTGCAGGACGGGGACAGTCCCGAATACAGCGAGCTTTCAGAAAATCTGCAAAGGATCGAGCAGTATGCGGATATGGTGCTTTGCTATCTTCGGCTTGACAGCGACAGTACCGACCTTGTTATCCGTGAATATGACCTTGACGGTATCGTTCGTCAGGCTGTACGGAAATTTTCCTCGCAGTTTATCCGCAGACGGCTAAGGCTTGTTTACGAGCCTATCGAGAAAACCGTTCTCACCGATGAAAAATGGCTGCTTTTTGTTGTCGAGCAGGTAATTTCCAATGCGATAAAATACACCCCGTCGGGGGAGATACAAATATACTGCGAAGAGCCGCTGACCCTGTGCATACGGGATACGGGAATCGGCATTGCTCCCGAGGACCTCCCCCGTGTCTTTGAAAGGGGCTACACGGGCTGCAACGGCAGGCTTGACAAAAAAGCAAGCGGCATCGGGCTGTATCTGTGCAGACGTATCTGCGGAAAGCTTGGGCATAGGATATGTGCGGAAAGCGACGGCAGCGGCACAATAATAAAGATATTCCTTGAAGCAAAAAAGCCGGAAATTGAGTGACCTTACAAAACTGTAAGATTTTTCGGGAAAATGTAAGCCGAATCAATGGCGGATATTTTCTCTTTCTGATAAAATTATTATCAGAAAGGAATGATGAAAATGCCAATACTTGAAGTTACAAACGTAAAAAAGACATACACCGCACGTATCGGAGCGGCAAAGGTGGAGGCTCTGAAAAACGTGACCTTTACCGCCGAAAAGGGAGAATACATTGCAATAATGGGAGAAAGCGGTTTGGGAAAGACCACGCTGCTGAACATTCTTGCGGCTCTTGACAAGCCCACAGGGGGCAGGGTGCTGCTTGACGGCGCAGAGCTTTCAAAGGTAAAGGAGAAGGAAACGGCTAAGTTCAGGCGGGACAATCTGGGATTTGTTTTTCAGGAATTCAATCTCCTTGACACATTTACCGTTAGAGATAATATTCTTCTGCCGCTGGTGCTTATGGGAATGAGTTATCCCGAAATGGAAAAAAAGCTCCTGCCCGCTGCCGAAAAGCTTGGCATTTCCGAGCTTCTGGACAAATATCCCTATGAGATCTCCGGCGGACAAAAGCAGCGCACAGCCGCAGCAAGGGCAATGATAACCGAGCCAAAGCTGCTCCTTGCGGACGAACCGACAGGTGCGCTGGACTCCAAAGCCTCCGACGAGCTGCTGGCTATCTTCTCAAAGCTTAATGCAGAGGGACAGACCATTCTTATGGTAACACACTCCGTAAAGGCGGCAAGTCATGCAAACAGGGTGCTTTTCATCAAGGACGGCGAGGTGTTCCATCAGATTTACCGAGGCGGCTGCGGAAATGAGGAGCTTTACAAGAAGATCTCCGACACCCTCACACTTATTGCGTCGGGAGGTGCGGTCTGATGAACGCTATGCTGTTATATCCAAGGCTTGCGGTCAACGGCATCAACAAAAACCGCCGCATCTATCTGCCCTATATCCTGACCTGTTCGGGAATGATAATGATGTACTATATCACATCATTTCTCACCGTCAGCAGGTTTGTAAGGGAGATGAAGGGCGGGGAGATAATGCAGCAGCTTCTCTTTATGGGCTGCGGCGTAATGATAGTTTTTTCCGCTGTTTTTCTCTTTTACACCAATTCCTTTATTATACGACGCAGAAAGACGGAGTTCGGGCTTTACAATATTCTCGGAATGGATAAGCGGAATATTTCGAGAATACTTTTGTGGGAAAACCTGATGATATTTGTTATTTCTATGGTTGTCGGAATTTCCTGCGGAATTCTTTTTTCAAAGCTGGCGGAGCTTGTCCTTACAAAAATGCTGGGCGGCGGGGCTTCATATGCCTTTAATGCAGAGCCGAAATCTATCCTTCACGCCCTTGTTTACTATGCCGTTATTTTCCTGCTGATACTGATAAATTCTCTTCGGCAGATTCATCTTGCAAATCCTATCGAGCTTATGAAAAGCGAAAATTCGGGAGAAAAGCCGCCTAAGGCAAATTATGTTTTAGCAGTTATGGGTGCGCTTATTCTCGCAGCGGCATACTTTATGGCGGTATATATAAAGGAGCCGCTAAGTGCGCTTATGGCATTTTTTGTTGCGGTGATAATGGTCATCGGAGCGACATATCTGCTGTTTATTTCAGGCTCGGTGGCGGTTTGCAGAGTGCTGCAGAAAAACAAAAGGTATTACTATCGGACAAATCATTTCATTTCCGTTTCGCAGATGGCTTACAGAATGAAGAGAAACGGTGCGGGACTGGCATCTATCTGCATTTTATCCACAATGGTATTGGTGACGCTGTCCTCAACTATCTGCCTGTTTATCGGCGAGGAGGATATGCTGAGAAACCGTTACCCGAGAAATATTATCATCGACACATATTCGGCGGAGGAGGCTGTGACCTCTCTTATCCATAAGGCGGCTGATGATGTTCTTGAAAAGTACGGCGAAACGCCCGAAAATGTTCTTCATTACAGCTATTACAATATCACGGCAGCCTTTGAGGGAAACAAGGTCATATGCGATGCCGAAAAGGTCAAGGAAATATCAAACACGGTAAATTACGATATTCGTCAGATGTTTTTCGTGTCTATCTCGGACTACAACAGGTTAATGGACAAGGCGGAGGTCCTGTCGGAGGACGAGGTCATCATCTGCACGGTAAACGGCGATTTTGGGTTTGACACAATTGCGTTTGACGGATATAAAACATTTTCCGTGAAATCGAAGGCGGAGGATTTTGTCGGGTCGGCTTCGGCAATGGTAAATGCTGTTGAGTCGGTGTATATTTTTGTAAAGGACGAAGCAGTGATAGCTGAACTGTCCGAGCAGCAGCTTGGAATACCGGGCGAATATCATTCCCGTATGCACGATTATTACGGCTTTGACCTTGACTGTGATGAGGACAGGCAGGCTGAGATAGGTTCGGAAATACTTGAAAAAATTATGGCTGTCAAATCGGAACAGGGTGAAAATTGGAAGGGCGTATCCTTTGACTGCGCCGCAAATGACAGGGCGGAATTTTATGCTTTGTACGGCGGACTGTTTTTCCTTGGCATACTGTTTGGAACGGTGTTTATTGCCGCAGCCGTTTTGATAATGTACTACAAGCAGATCTCCGAGGGCTTTGAGGACAAGGCGAAATTCGGTATACTCCAAAAAGTCGGAATGACAAAGGGCGAGATAAGGAAGAGCATAAATTCGCAGGTGCTGACCGTGTTCTTTGCGCCCCTTGCGGCAGCGGGCGTTCATATGGCGTTTGCGTTCGGGATAGTTTCAAGGCTGCTTATGCTGTTCGGTCTGACGGACACGGGGCTTTTTGCGGCAGTCACGCTGTGCTGCTTTTTGATGTTCGGAGCGGTATACACGGCGGTCTATCTGATAACGTCGGGCAGCTATTACAAGATAGTAAGCTCAAGGGAATAGGCTATGGAAAAGCTTTTTGGCTTTGTCGGGCTTGGACTGTTAGCGGCGCTGATGATACCTGCGGCAATAATTATCTCGGCGGTCGGGTTCATATTCGATGTTTGGGATAATTTACTCGGAATTTTTAAGCGGAGGAACAAATGGAAAAGAAAAAGTGCAGGGGAATAAAAAAAGCAGTTCTTGTGACCGCAGTCATACTGCTTCTCGGAATATTATCGGTAACGGGATATTACGCCTATCTCGGATATGGAATGTACAGCAGCGCCATCAGGGAAAAGAGCGTTTCGAAAATGGCGGCGGACATAAAAAGCCGCTGCCGTTTCATTGAATACGGCGAACTTCCCGAGTTTTATGCAAATGCGGTCATTTCCGTGGAGGACAGAAAATTTTTCGCGCATAAAGGCATTGATGTTATTGCCGTATGCAGGGCGGTTTTGCACGACATCAAGGTCGGCGCACCCGAACAGGGCGGCAGTACCATTACACAGCAGCTTGCCAAAAACGAATACTTTTCTCAGGAAAAACGGCTGGAGAGAAAGTTTGCGGAAGTGTTCATGGCGTTTGAAATAGAAAAAGAGCTTTCCAAGGAGGATATTTTTGCGCTTTACGCAAACAGCATTTATTTCGGCAGCGGATATTACGGTCTTGACGCTGCGGCGAATGGGTATTTCGGGAAGGATATTTCCGAGCTTTCCGAGTATGAATGTGCTATGCTGGCAGGGCTGCCCAATGCCCCAAGCGCATATTCGCCCGATACATCGCCCGAGCTTGCAGGGGAGCGTACGGAGATAGTTATTGAAAATATGGCAGATGCGGGGTATATCACAAAGGAACAGGCGGATAGTATCATGTTCTGCGGAACCAGAAGCCGATGAAATTGATCGAACACATTGATACAGTCGGAGGTGCCTTTTATTCGATAGACAAGGCATTTGATAAGAATAGAGGTGATAGTGTTTACCTATAAATTTTGCACAATAGTTCAGTAAAATCGATCACAAAATATATTAATTTATTGTCTGTATTATGATAAAATGGTGATAATGGATTATTATCATTTTGGAGGGGTTCAATATGAGGTACAATAGAGAAGAACATTGCTGATTTGTACGGTGGCTTGACAGGACTGCCGAGAAAAATCCTTTGCTTTGGCTGCCATGCGTTATTTTGCTGGCGGTCATTCTGGGCTTTTCGGGTTTTGTCGATGATATTAAGACGGTGGCTGTGGCTCTCGTTATGATGTTTTCGTTCGGCATGGTGCGGGGGTATAATGGAATTATAAGTGATGAAGTATTTGCGGAGGATTGGGAGTATTTAGATGATAATCTATATTTGTACGGTACAGGGTCAATGTGGGACTTTTCGTATAGTGCTTCTTTTGCTGCGGAAATTAATGCTTTTGATATTAACAAAATAATAATAAATGAAGGAATAACATATTGAAGATGCAGATATGACTCTGCTTTATTTGCCTCCATATAGCCCGGATCTTAATCCTATTGAGCAAATGTGGTCAAAAGTCAAAGCTGTTTTGCGAAGGCTTAAAATCCGTGTTTCTACCGAACTTCCTGCTGCTATTAAATTTGCTTTTTCGCTCATTACAAAAGAAGATTGCTATGGGTGGTTCAACTCTGCTGGCGCGTTGGGATAATTTTGTGAATTGCTATAATCAGGATATGATATACAGGGCTTTGGACATTGCCCCAAACAGGGAGGAACGGTACTGCAAGAAGCTTGAGGGCACACTGATTGACGAAATTATCATTCTTAGTATAAAACTAACGGCAGCCGGTCAGCATTTCAAGCACTGTGACAAGCAAATTTTTCCTCGAAATTTCACAAAAACAAAAGTATAATCCTGCCTCCAATGCAAAAACTATGCTTACAGAATTATTGCAAATAAGCCGCTCATAACGGCATAAATTTAATTGGAGGATATAAAAATGAAGGCTACAGGCATTGTCAGACGTATCGACGACCTCGGCAGAGTCGTTATTCCAAAGGAAATACGCAGAACTATGCGTATTCGTGAGGGCGACCCATCTCTGAACACATTGTTACAGTCGGAGGTGCTGGTTATTGCGATGGATAGGACGGTTGAGAAGAATACATAACACATCTTTCGCTTCAATAGTTCCTTTTTTTCAAATCACTATTTTTTACAAAATTAAAGGCTGATCCTGTGAAAAGCCTTTTTGGACACCTAAAAAATCTATCTTACTTTCCCATTTGTTTCCCAATCGATAAAATCTTACAGAGTCTGATTTCTTGTCGATAATTTCCGAAAGCCTTGCTTTAAAACAAACCAGCTGAGATGTGTCCATCATTATTTCAAAAACCGAATTTTGAACACGAACACCATATTGTTCGCACAGCTTTGCCACCTTTCGCAGCCGTTTTGCACCTTTCGGGTCAGTGAAATCTACATCATATGCAACAATGATCATCATTTATCTGTCACCTCCAAATAAACGGGGGATATCCGTCAATATCTCCTCTGAAATGACGTGCCAGAAGCATCGCCTGACAATAAGGTATCAAGCCTATGGGTATTTTTTCTTTCAGATAAGGGTGCATGATTGTTTCTTTCTTCCTCAGCTGCCACTCCTGTATGACCTTTCTTCTTGCCTTATCCTTTAGTGTTAATTCTATCCCTTCCGTATCGAAATCCGAAGCTGTTATCTGTTTTAAATTTATCAGAGAAATAACAAATCTGTCGCATAACGGTGAGCGAAGCTCCTCCATAAGATCAAGTGCCATAGAAGGTCTGCCGGGTCTTAATGTATGAAGATATCCTGCCGCAGGGTCAATACCTACAGATTCCAATGCGGACTGCATATCATTTTTCAAAAGCATATAAGTAAACGAAAGCAGAGCATTTACACGATTTTCGGGAGGCCTTCGGCTTCGTATTTCAAACAGCATTTCCGATTCATCAGTTTTAAGCATAGAATCAAAAGCTCTGAAATATATAGAAGCAGCCGCACCTTCAATACCTCTTATGCTGTCAATATTTTGAGCGGATCCAAGTAATTTTTCCTGTTCAAGCAGCTTTTCCGACTGCTCTTTTAGAATAAGTGATTTTTCTTCCGTTGTATTTCTTGACGCTTTCATAAGCACATTTCTGCTGTTGATTATTTTTCCAAGAATAATATTTCGGACAATTTCCACTGATTCACAGGAATCTATCAGCTGATATTGTTTTCTTCTGAGAAGTACATTTCCGCTGACCTGTCCGTAAACTCTTCCGTAGAATCTTCCGTTATCCGAATGAAAGGAAAGTGATATGCCGTTATCACCGCAGAATCCCATAAACGGAGTCGAAACACTCATATTGCACAGGCATACTATCGCTTCAATAGTATGTGCGGGAATCCTTGTTTTCTCCATCCCTCCCACCATAACACATATGGATTTGTTTTCGCAGTGCAGATAGCTTCCTTCTGTCATAATATACAGAACATTTCCCAGCTTTTTCAATTCTTATCTCCTTTCTCATTCTCCTGTTTTACAGACTTCAAATAGTCTGAAATCGAATCCGAGGCTTTTGGCAAACAAATATCCTTCAGAGAACATTTTAAACATTTAGGGCTGTAATCTGCCTTGGGTATGAGCTTGTTTTCAAGCATCTGTGATAATTCGAATGCGGTTTTTTCAACGGCTTCTCTGTGTTCTTTGGTGAATATCACTTCATGATTTCTATGTGAGCTTATGAAGAAAATTGCTCCCGAACGTATACTGCACCCGAACATTTCCTCCATGCACATTGCCTGTGCGCAAAGCTGATATTCATATTCGGGTTCTGTTCGAATACTTCCATGCTTGTATTCTATGGGAAACAATTCATATTTTTCGCTGCCTATCCATGGTAAAGCAGTTCCGTTATCGGATAATACAGCCTCCACCGCATCACATTTCCCCATAAGATTCAGTTTATGTGATACAACGCTCATGTCGGTAACAGTGATTATACTGTTTCGGGAAGTAATAGAAGCAGTATGAACATTTTTGTGTTCCAAAGAGCCTTTAACAGTATCTGAACTGTCATTCCATTGCTGCTCCAGCAACAGCAGTCCTGCCCGCCTTTTGCAGTAGTTATACTGTGAGATATAAGAAATCGGGATAAAATTGTCTTCTTCCATGTTTGAACCTCCTTTATATAAACAACAATAAATAGGGACGGATTGCACGTTTAAATCCACGCCCCCACGCAAGGGGCGACCTGTGCCATCAAAAGTATAGTTGCGCAAAATAGGGTTTCAATTCACGCCCCCACGCAAGGGGCGACCTTCGGCGGTTTCCCTACCGTGTTCAGACAAGAGAGTTTCAATTCACGCCCCCACGCAAGGGGCGACATAAGCGTAAAAAATACGCTTGACAATAATATCATGTTTCAATTCACGCCCCCACGCAAGGGGCGACCTGCTAACGCAACTACGACATTTTTAAGATTAAGGTTTCAATTCACGCCCCCACGCAAGGGGCGACTGCAGATGTAGTTTGCACATCGAGATCGAATATGTTTCAATTCACGCCCCCACGCAAGGGGCGACGCTTTTCCCTGTCCCTTATCTTGTTATTATTATGTTTCAATTCACGCCCCCACGCAAGGGGCGACAATTAAAAATATCATATCTGTTTTATCCATTTCTTTGTTTCAATTCACGCCCCCACGCAAGGGGCGACTCTATTCGCCGTCTA
>JAGAJN010000002.1 GCA_017828975.1 Oscillospiraceae bacterium
GCCTGACCGGGCGACGCCCGAAATGGAACAAATATCCATTTCGCTACGCTCCATGGATATTTGTTCCATTTCGGAGAGCTGATTCCAAAGCAATTTTGGATTTTGGGTAGAAAATGTGTCAAGGGATATTGACAATATCATATTGTATTCTTTAAGAGTCATATTCGGCCGAAAATGAGCATCTTGCGGATAAGGGTGTCATTTTTATCGGAAATGACTTCCCTTATCCTGATTTCAATTCTATCACAAAGAAAAATTCTCTGATTGACGTCTTTTTGACAGGAAATTGACGTCCTGCGGGTGTCATTTTTCGGATTTTGATGTCATTTTACGTTTGAAGCGTGATTTCCGCCTGCATTTATGATGTCAAAACAGGCTTTTATGACGTCACTTATATTAACGGGTGGTGTCATTTCAATAAAAATGCTGTCACTTTTTATATATGGGCATAAAAAAAGAAGCTCTGAAGGCTGCAAACAGCCTTCAGAGCTTCTTTTTTGCGGATATTCGGTTGTAATGACGTATTTATTTGGTTTTCAACTTGGGAGAATATTTTTTCAACTGGAGAGAATTGCAAGGGTGTTCAACTCGGGAGAATTACGCATGATTTTAGCAAGCATTGATTTTGTGGGAACAAAATCGTACAGATATAAATAGGCTGTTATAACTGCAAGTAATGATTAACGACTAATGCTGCCTATTTGTATTTAACCTTGCTGTGGGCGGCACAGACTTCAGACCCGACAAATACATTGAAATGTAACAGGATATTCTGAACGTCCCTATTTTCGACTTGATTTTTTCCAAATTTTAAATGGTGTTTAGTATGAATAAAGTCTTTATATCCGACAGGAACGAGCGGTTATGTACATAAAAAAGCTACATTTTCTGACGCTCTCCATTTGCATACCTTTATTGCTGTGCCGTTCCTGCAACTTTTTTATGCACTATTTGAGATGTAGCACTATTTTCTGAAAAACAGCAGTCCGAAGCTTCCCGAGCCGCAGTTGCAGGAAACTGTGGCGGAGGCACTTTCCACGAAGATGTGCTTCCATTGAATGTGCTTCTGTGCTTCCTCAAGTATCAGATGCTGCATCTCATAGGGGCAGCCTGCCGTGTTTATTATCACAACGTCATCGGATATGCTTTCCTTTTTGCGAAGCGTCTTTTGGATATAGCTGCGGACATACTGTCTCATGTTTCCGAAGCATACTCCTCCCAAAACCATCTTGCTGTTTTTCATGGTAATTATCGGATGAATTGATAACGAGTCAAGCAGGTTTGAAAGCTTTTGGTTAAAGCGCTTGTTATAAGCAAGGCATTGTGTGGACTTAACAGTAAAAGAGCAGTCGACCTTTTCCCGTACCCGCTCAAGCTCCTGCAAAATTATCTCGGCGGTTGCGCCTTTTCTTGCAAGATCGGCTGCCACAAGCACAAGCAGACCCATGCCCCCCGAAAGCTTCCCAGAGTCAACAACATAAACATTGTCGATATCCTTTGCCGCCTCTGTTGCAGCATCGAAGCCGCCGCCTGTGTTCTTTGCAAGGCAAATATGGATAAGCTTTCTTTTTCCGCCTTCCGTCTGTTTCAGAAAGAAATCCTTGTACTCTTCTGCCGACGCATTCATGCTGGCAGCCATCTTTTTGTCCTTTTCAATGTACTCAAGTATGCTGTCGGAATTTATCTCGTTTATGTCCTGAAAGCGCGCATTCTCCATCTGCATATAGTAATACATAACGGGAATGGAATATTTGTCGATAAGCTTTTTAGGGAGGTCACACACGCAATCGGTGGATACAATAACTCTATTCATCGTCATTTCCCTGCTCTTTCTGTATTTTTTCTTTGGGCAGCCATTTTTTCAGAGAACGCTGCAATGCTGCGTTCTCAATAGGCTTTGAAACAAAATCCTGAAAGCCTGCCTTCAAGAACATTTCCTTTACACCGCTTACCGCATTTGCCGTGAGCGCCACAATGGGGATATTTCTGTTATACTCGTCGTCCGACTTGCGAATATGGGATACCGTCTCGATACCGTCCATATCGGGCATCATGTGATCCATGTATATCATGTCGAATTTCTGACGTTTTATCAGCTCAAGGACATCCTTGCCGCTTGAAGCGGTCACCGTTTTGACCTTGTAGGGTATGAGCAGACCCTTTGCCACTTTGAGGTTCATTTCGTTGTCGTCAACGATAAGCACCAGCGCCTCGGGTGCAGTAAACTCAACCTCATTGGAGGGAGTTGCAGAAGTGGTGTTGAAGGATATCTTCTCCTTATTTATCACATTGCCTGCCGAAAGAGAATACAGCGGCTTGTAGAGATTATGTATATTCTTTCCAACCGGCACATAACCTGTTCTTTCCTGCACCACCGCAATTTCAATTTTATCGGCTATACTATCAAAATAAGCCCTGTCCTTCAGATACTCATCTCTTCCCATAAACAGGTGAGTATAGCTGCCGCTGCTTATCTCCCTTTTTAGATCCTCAACCTTTATAAAATGCTTTGCTCTTACCGCAAAGCGTTTGTGCATAAGCTCTATTATTTCTACATAGGTCTTTTTAACAAAATCAGCAGTGAATTTTTTTGTATCCAGGTAATATATAACATTTACCTTTTTGGGCTCATGTACGGTGATTATAGGCTTCGGGTCAATGACCTTCTGGGGGATCACCACCCTGAACTCCGTTCCCTTTCCGTATTCGCTGTTGACGGTTATAACGCCGTCCATCATTTTGACAAGGCGCTTTGATATCGGCAGACCGAGCCCCGTACCCTCAACTGCATGGTTTTTCTTGGTATCTACCCTGCTGAAGCTGTTGAATATCTTATCGACAGAGTCCTCTTTGATACCAATTCCGCTGTCCTTTACCGAGATAATAAGGTTGATGCCGTAGGATTCCTTTCTTGCGGAAACGCTAAGCAAAACGCCGCCCTTACTTGTAAATTTTATTGCGTTGGTAAGAAGATTTATTACGATCTGCTTTATACGGATTTCATCGCCGTAAAGAACGTCGGGTATGTTCGGGTCAACATTTACCATAAATTCAATGGGCTTTGAGCCTTTCCTCGCCATTGCCATGTTGATAACATCGTTGAGCAGCGATGACAGGCTGTATTTCTCACAGATAAGCTCCATCTTTCCCGATTCGATCTTTGAGAAGTCCAGCAGGTCGTTTATTATGCCCAGAAGATTTCTTCCCGCAACGTGAATGTTCTCGCAGTTATCCCTTACCTCCTCGGAGATATCCGCCTCAAGCGTAAGCTCGCACATACCCATAATAGCGTTCATGGGCGTTCTTATTTCGTGGGACATATTTGCAAGGAAGTCGCTTTTTGCGGTGTTTGCGGCATTTGCATAAGCCAGCAGCTCCTGCTGTCTGCCCTCGTAGCGTTCTACCCTTACAAAAATACAAATGCACATCAGAACATTTGCCCAATAAACTATCGGAAATCTCGTAAGATATACCGGCGAATATTGAAAGCCCAGCTCATTAAGGGGAGTCCACATATATAATGACAAAACCGCACCTATAATTATACTCAACAGGCTTCCGTAGTAAAGTGACAGAAAATACATCGCCGCCGCAGGTATAATGAATAACCACACGATAGTGAAGCCCTCTGCACCGCCGCTCACAATAAAGTACGACATTATGACAGTAAAGAAAACTATTAAATTTACGGCGTCTGCACTATTGCTTTTAATGCGGTCGGAAATGATAAGACTCGCCAGGCACCATACGCTTGCTGCCGAATTTATAACAGTCATTCTCATATCATCTTCAACCATGTTTATTACAGCCATAACAATAAAGTATATCCCTGCCAATATATAAACCAGTTTCAGGGCATTATGGTTAAAGCTGTTCCGTTTTTCTTTAAGGTATCTAATGTATCCGCCAAGATCTCCAAACATTTCCATACAGTCGCTCCTTATTCGTTTTCAAGCAGACTTTCAAGCTCGGACTTTATCTCAAAGAATGTGTCGAGGATATCAGCCTCAAAGCCCTCTCCTCTGTCCTTTGCCATTATCTCAAACGCCTGCTCAGTCGTCATGCCCTCCTTGTACTGACGCTTTGACACAAGTGCGTCATAAACATCGGCAACTGCAAGTATTCTTGCGGAAAGAGGTATTTCCTGCCCCTTCAGACCCTCGGGGTAGCCCTTGCCGTTCCATTTTTCGTGATGATAGCACGCCATATCGCAGGCTACCTGCAAAAAGTCGGGGTCAACCATTCCGGGCATATTCTTCCTAAGCATTTCCGCACCCGCACTTGAGTGGGATTTGATAAGGTCGTATTCCTCGTTTGTAAGCTTGCCGGGTTTCGAAAGAACAGCATCGGGAACGGTTATCTTTCCGATATCGTGAAGCGGCGCAGCGTTACGCATATTCTCCATAAATTCAGCGTCAAGCTTATCCGCATAAATGCCCTTTTCACGCATTTTTTCCGCCAGCATCATTGTGTAAGTGCTTGTCCTTTTGACGTGTTCGCCCGTTGTACCGTCACGGCTTTCGATCACGTTCGCCATTGTTATGATAACATCATGCTGCATCTTGGTTATCTGCGCAAGCTGCTCCGCAACCATTTTTTCAAGGCTCTTGCGATATTCCTCAAGCTCAATGGTGCGGTTCACGCGCTTGTGCATTATCGACAGTACAAAGGGCTTTGCGATGTAGTCCACCGCACCCATGTCAAAGCATTTCTCCTCTGTTTCGCTGCTGCGGTCTGCGGTAAGGAAAATAACGGGTACCTTGCAGTGCCTTTCATCGCTGCGAAGCTTTTCCATTACCTCAAAGCCGTCCATATCAGGCATACTGATATCAAGCAGAATAAGACTCGGCTCGTTTTTTTCAAGGTATTCAAGAGCCTTCTCTCCCGAATTTACTGCGGCAACTCTGTATTCATCGGAAAGCAGCTTTTGTGCAATAATAAGATTTGATTTGTCGTCATCAACAACTAAAACAGTTTTTTTCATTTTATGACCATTTTCCTCTTATACTAATTCCACACCGTTCTATAGATAAGGACGGTAGATAGAATTTCGTCAATCTAGGAAAGCGACCGCAGGCGGGCTTGCCGCCCGGCAAGGGAACTTGACGACGAGTGACGAAATTATAGCTGCCGTATCTGTCTATAGGTTGGTGAGGAATTAGTATTATGGAAAATGTCCTCCTTTCTCGATGCTATACGCAAGGAATTATTTGAGTTTTTCTGAAACAAAGCTTTCAATAAGCTCTGACGCTGTGATGTAATCAAAATCGTCAACAAGCTGCTGCACCTTTGAGAGCATTTCTCCTGCCCGTTCGGAAAGTCCGTCGGCAGTGGTGCAGCCTCTCATCTTCTCTATGCAGTCAATTGCTTCCGTCATTTCGTAGTTGTTCACATTTTCAAGGAGCCTGCCCAGCATGGCAGTATATTCTCCTGCGGTTACTTCCTCAAGCACCGTCCTTTCTTTACGGTATATCATCTTCTCCGCAGCGTCAAGAACCGTTTCAAGCAGCTCTGTAAACCTGTCGAAGGATTCCGCAACAGCTTCCGCATCTTCCGCCTTTGCAGCAAATTCATGTACCTCAGCAAGCTCGGAAAGCCCCCGGGCGCCTATGTTGAGGGATGTGCTTTTCAAAGTGTGTGCAATTACCGCATAATTCTTCCAGTCTGCCTTATCAAAGTATTCCTTGAGCTGCCTGCGGTACTTTTTTCCCTCTTCGCAGTAGCTTTCAATTATCTCGCTGTAAAGCCCCTCATCATTGCCGCAGTACTTCATTCCCACCCTACGATCAATGTACGGATCATACTCATTGGGAGCAGTTTCATTCAAGGCAGGCTCCGCATTCGCAGGAGCGTTAGGAACAGGCTCGTCCTCGCAAACCATACCTTCGGGAATATATGTAAGCAGTACACGCTCCAAAGCAGCTATATCCACAGGCTTGCTGAGATAATCGTCAAAGCCCTCGTCAATGTATCTCTGCTTTGCTCCTGCCACCGCATTTGCCGTAAGCACCACTATCGAGCTTTCCCTGTTGGGATTATCCTCATCGTTGCGTATCGCGTGCATTGTTTCTATACCGTCGGGCGAAGGCATCATATGGTCCATAATAATAAGGTCGTACTTGTTTTTCAAGCAAAGCTCCATACATTCATTGCCGCCCGTTGCAATATCGGGAGCAATGCCGTATCTTTTCAGCAGACCGCCGAGAACGCTTAAATTCATGCGGTTGTCGTCCACCGCAAGGATACGCGCGTCGGGAATTGTAAAGTGCCTTGCCGCTGTATCGTGCTTAATGCAGGAGTCACAGCTGAACGATTCTATAATGCTGTTTCCGGATATCTTCTGGGGAAGCTTTACCGTAAATACAGACCCCGAGCCTACAACGCTCTTTACCGAAATCGTACCGTTCATCATTTCCACCAGAGCCTTTGTGATCGATAGTCCAAGACCCGTACCTCCAACGGTGCGGTTCTTGTTGTGTCTGAGTCTGTCAAAGCTGTCGAAAAGCTTTTCCTTATCCTCCTCAGATATGCCCGAGCCTGTATCGGAAAGGGTTATGATAAGGCTAAAATCACTGCCGGCATTGATTTCGCCGCCGGCAAAAAATGTTATCTGCCCGTTATCCGTAAACTTTACTGCATTGGATATGAGATTGTCAATTATCTGCTTTACTCTGTGGAAATCGCCCTCCAGCTGTGCCGGAAGATTGTCGTCGACAACGAGAACCGTCTCGATGCCCTTTTTACCTGCCGCATAATTAAGGGCAGCTATCTCCTCATTCAAAAGTCTGTCAAGGTCATAGCTCTCGCTGACAAGCTCCAGCGTGCCCGACTCTATTGCGGAAAAATCCAGTACGTCGTTTATCAGCGTCAAAAGGCTGTTGCTTGCTGCCTTAATATTTTCGGAGCATTCCGTTATCCTGTCCCCCGGGTTATCCTGCAAAATTATCTCGTTCATGCCGAGAATAGTATTTACAGGTGTTCTGAACTCATGGGACATATTTGCAAGGAACTCGCTTTTTGCCTGATATTTAAGACGGGCTATCTCGTTTTCGTGCTTTATCATCATGCTTGTTGTAACGATGACCCACACTATTGCAGAGCCTATCCATACTATTGCTATAATAAGATATGACCTAAACAAGTCGTTTTCCCAAGCATGAGCTTCCTTTACGAGGCAGTAGCATTTTTCCTGCAAAACAGCAGATTCGTCATCGCTCATTATCTGTATGCAGACGGTGTATGTGCCGTGTTCAAGATTGGAGATCTGAATTGATTCAAGCTCCCTGTGAGTAATAACGGGAGGATTGTCGTTAAGCTCCTTGATAAAAAATCTGAGCTTGACATTTGACGCAAGGTAGTTTCTCACGGAAGCTTCAAGAGTAATAAGCTTGGTATCAGCAGGAATAACAATAACATCATCATTTATTTCCGCCTTGTTTTTATCGCAGCTTACCTCCGAAAGTCCGAATTTATATTCGGCTTCATTACGTTTTTGGTAATCGGGCTTGAAATAATTTACGCCTCGGTTAGTGCCGAAATATAACATTCCGTCTTCGTCGAGGTAATTCCACGAGTTTGCTACAAGACCGTCGGAAAGACCGTCGTAGTAATTATACAGCTTGTAGCTTATATCGTTTCCGCTCAAAAGCTCTTGGGTATCGGTAATGTAAATTCCTGCGCTTGAGATCACACAAAGCTTTTCGTCCATTACGACTGCGTCATAGTTGTTGTAGTAAGGAAACTTTTTCAGCGAAGTTACTGTGCCGTCCTTCATATAGCCGAGGGAGTTGCTCATAACAAGGAAAAAACCGCCGCCGTAAGGGGTCATTTTCATAACGATCTGTGAGGGCATACCCTCCGTCTCGCCGATATGGCCAATGATCCTGCCGTCCCTGATAATGTATATTCCTGCGCCGTCGCTTCCTGCGTAGAGATTGCCGCCGCTGTCCGTGGCAAGGCAGAGTATCTGCGAATTTTCAAGACCGTCAGCCTGTCTTATCGTTCCCGTGACCGTATCGTCCTTGATAAAGTTCAGACCGCTGTTCGTGCCTGCTGCGACCGTTCCGTCAGGAAGCTCGATAATGCATCTGAATCTGTCGGAGGTCGTCCCGTTTTCTTTTTCGGTAAACGTCTTTATCGTTCCGTCAGCTTCATACCTCACAAGACCATAATCGCTGTATGTGCATATCCACAAACGGTTTTGAGAATCCGCTTTGACGCAGCGAATTCTTGCGCCCTCAAGCATTTCCGTAAGGGCGTTTGATTTTGTCGCCCTGCTTTTTTTATCGATTATCACAAGACCGCTGTCTGTTCCGCAGTAAAAATCTCCGTTATAAAGGCAGACAGAGTTTGTAACTGTACTTGCTGCACCCGATTCCTCGAAAAGATCACCGAAGGTATTATCCGAAAGCTTCATTATACCGTATCGGGAGGAAGCAAACCAGATATTGCCCTGATAATCCTCCAACACGTTTTCTATGCCGCTGTCAAAGCCGTCGTAGAAAAACTCCTTCACAGTGCCGTTGCACAGATAGCCGATACCGTTGCCGCAGCAAAGCCACAGCCTGCTTCGGCTGTCGCTTTTCATGCATTGGACACCGGAAAGGGTCTCCAAAATTCTTTTTCCGGTAATTCTCACACCGCTTTGCGAAACGCTGATCTTTTCTATGTATGATGAGGAAGTTCCTGCCATGATCCCGTCGGATACCGCTCCCACGCAGGTATAATACACGCCCTCGGTCTCTGAGGTGTACTCGGTTACAACGCTGTCGTTTTCGATAACAAAAAGCTTGCCCGAATTGTTAACGCACACCAGCTTGCCGCCATAATAAACCATTGAGATGATGTATGTAACGTCCGTGTCAATGACGCTTACGCTGTTGTCCGAAAGCACCTTGCAGATACGGTCGGTCGTGCCGATATAAACCGTTCCGTCATCGGCTTCTGCAAAGCAGCGCACCGAGTTTGCGGCAAGACCGCTTTTTATGTTGTAAAACGAAAAGCTTCCGCTTTCGTAAAGCGCCACGCCGCTGTCGTTAGTGCCGATCCACAAGCGTCCCCTGCTGTCGGTAAACATAGCCGTAACGCTTGTTATACCGCCTTCTGTTATGAACTCAAAACTTTTGCCGTTAAAGCGAGTAAGACCTGCGTATCCGCCTATCCAGATGTAGCCGTCCTCCGTCTGGGCAATTTCGTTTGCTTCCGAGGAGCAAAGCCCGTTTTTGTTGTTGTATACGGTGCTGATGTATTTATCGCTGTTGCTTTCTGCCGAAACATCAAAGGGACACATGAAAAGCGTTCCGCCTGCAATTGCCAGCGCCAACACTGCGGCGGATGCCTTTGAAGCACGCATTTTTTTACCGTCAATGATCTTGACCGTAATTTTTATTACCGCATAAGCAATGGCAGCTGTGACCATTTTATCAATTATGTCCACAATAAGCTCGTCGCCTATCGAGCATATTACCCGTGGCGTACCGTACCACTCAAGCATACTGAAAAAAATGTCTCCCCACTCATTTCCACTTTTTCCCTCGGAAAATATCATGTTTACGGGAACGGAAACAACAACGGATATAACACCTGTCCAGAAGCCCACAAGCATAGCCTTTGTGAAGCTTTCAAAGTTTCGCTTTTTCATGCACAACGCAAGGAAAATGCCTATTCCCGAACTTGACAGCATATAGGGCAACGCCTCAATTTCAAATATAGCGTAAATCAGATTGTTGCACACCCCTGCAATAACAGCTCCGCCTATACCGAAAAAGTAAGCGGCGGCAAAAGTGCCTATCGTATCCAGCCACAACGGCAGCACAAGTGACTCGGCAAGGAATTTTCCGCCAAAATTGAGTGCAATACATATTACCATTATAAGAAATCTTTTTCCGAAGGAAAGGTTACGGCTGTTCATACTTCAACATCTCCCGCTGCTTCATAATTACTCGGTCATATGCTCATCAAAATGTTTTTTCACTTATCCACTCTACCATTTTAGCACACATTCAAACAAAATTTAACATAAAATACAAAAAAGAATTGTCGATTAACACCATTTTTCGATTTTTCATAATAATTAAAACCACCCGTTAAATGCAAAGGTTTTGTATATGAATGCCAAAGAAGCTGTATTAAGTTTTTTACTCATTGTAATTCTCCTGTTCAGAAAAAAAACAATACTCCTGCTCCGCCATGGACAGTATTTCATCGTGGCTCAGTTCCACATTGCCGAAGCGGACAAAGATACCGTTTGTCACTGCGCTGTTCCACACCTTCGCATCTGCAAGCGACCGAAAACGTATCTTGTCAAGATACGGATTCATATCTAGAAGCAGACGGCTGCCTGACACAAAATCGACCTGCAGTATAAAATCGTCCAGCGGTCTGACCGCTGAAATATATTTTCGTTCCACAATTTTTCCTCCTCACCAACCGTATGCCGTTCCATTTATGTATTGGATAGATTCTGCTATGTTACCTTACACGCTACATAGTTGTGTACTTTTCGTGCGTAGTCTGCGTGTCGGCAGAGTCTGTTTCGGAATGCTCATCGGTTATCCCGAGGCAGTGACAATATTCTCAGTGTTGTTTCCGATGCTGCAAGCGGAAAGACTCATTCTTATTATCGGAATCAGAAAATTCCCGGAACGCTATTGCCCCTATTTTGTGTTCGTTTCACGTTTTTCAATCCCTAAAAAGCAAAAAAATCCACTATACAATATTGTACAGTGGATCTTAAGAAAAAAACATTAACCAAAGGTTAGGAAAATACAGAATAATTGGTGTTTTCCCACCAAGATACGTCACTAATGTCGATCTAATCAGCGATTTCCTAGTTCTTTTGTAAGATAAGCTCGGCAAGCTGCTTTCTCTTGTTTCGGGTGTCACCCTCAATATGAAGCTTAGAATAGATCCGATTCACATACTGCTTAACGCTGCCCTCAGAAAGAAACAGCCTTTCCGCTATCTCACGGTTAGTGAGCCGCTGTGTCATCAGCTTTACGATCTCAAATTCCCGCTGTGTCAGCACATCGAACACAGCAGGGCGGGTGGCTGCCGCTTTTCGTGATACTGCCGCTTCGCCCGGCTCCATGATCTTCACGATAAAGTCACTTTGAATTTGCCGTGCCAGCATGGGATTCAGATAGTCATAGTTTTCCACAAACGGCATCACAAGTCTGTCAGGTTCGGCATCGGAAATTGCCCTTCTTAGCCACTCATTCGCTTCCTCGGATTTTCCCAGCATCTCATATGCCACAGCGGTCTGAATGCGGATATGAAGTGCCACAAGCGCATAGTGCATTGCTTCGCACACGGCAAGCTGACCCGTGCTGCGCCCGATCACCTTCGCATAAGCGCCCTGGACAAGGTACACTTGATTTTCGATCATCTCCATCATTGGCTTGCCCGGTGCAAGGAAGTTGATCGTGGAAAGCTGATGCTCGGCAAAAACGGGAGGGATCTGTTCCGTCTCACCCAGCAGGGCGTGGTAGTAGGCACAGGCGGCACTCCAGATATTCACCTCTATCGTGTTGTGCTGCCGCAGCAGCTCCGCAAGCCGTTCCTCAAAAGAATATCGCTGCTCTACATCTGTATACAGGGAAAGACGCCATGCGAGGAAGTCGCAGCAAAGCACCATATTCGCCTGCCCGTTTCCCTCGATCTGCGCATAGGCACGTTCCAATGTAATATACGCATCCGTAAAGCTGCCCTGCATATAATCCGCCTCTGCCCGCATGATGGTTTCCGCACCCTGTCCGTGGTTTCCCGTGACCTTATAGTAATGCGGCATACACTCACCCATCTCGGCAAGCTCGCTTTGCAGCTCTCCCGCCGCACGATAGAACATCATCAGAACGGACGGCGAACCGAAGGTCCAGCCGCCGCTGTTTTGAATGCTGATGGCGGGGCGGGACATCTTACTGCTGGCACTGCGGTGCAGTCGGCTCATGGCGCTGATGTCATTGTAGTAAAGAAAACTCTCAATGAGGTCGCATTCACCCAGCAGATTGTCGCATTCCTCTGCCGACATTTTCGGATGCTCCTCAATGGAAGTCAACAGGAGAGATTTCAGCTCCAGCATCTTCGGGATCTGCCGCCATGTGAACATACGGCGCATCAGCACAAGGAGCGCCGGAAGATGCGCTTTCAGGGTGGAAACGGGACACGCCGCAATGTCGTCAAGCACCGTCTGTGGATCAAGCGAGGAAAGCAGGATCCCTGCGTCTTTTTGTATGACGCGCAGCAGAGAGTCGTAATTTCCGCTCTGTCGGTAAAATGTTATGGCGTGCAGATACTGTCCGCAGTTTTCGTACCACGCTCCGAAACGTTCCAGATAGAACGACTGCTTTTCTCTTTCCAGCATTCGGAATCTGCGCTCGGCACAATCCTTCATCATGTGATGAAAGCGGAAAGTCACACCGTCCGTCAGACATTTGACAAATGCGTTTTGCTCAGTCAATACGGCAAGCAGCTTTTCTGCATTGTCGTCCCCTGTGACGAAGTGTGCCATTTCCACGGTAAACTCATCGGCAAGCCCCATGACCGCCAGAAACTCCTGTTGCTTCTCGGGGAGCGGCTCAATCATAGCGGCGGTGAACATGGTATAGATGTCGGAATCGTGGTCGGGCAGTGCTCCACGTTCGCTGAATGTCAGCAGGTTCAGATATACGGCGGAAAACCAACCCTCGCTGGAATAGAGCAGGGCTTCTACCTGCGCATCGGAAAGCTCGGTACCGCATCGATGAGCATAAATGGCAAGTTCCGTGTAGTTCAATCGCAGCTGCTCCGTGCCGATTTGATAAACCTTGCCTCCCAACCGAACTGTTTCAGCGGTGGGAAGAAAACGGTCCCGGCTGGCAACGATCAGGTGTACATTAGCCGGCATACGATTTGCAAGGGTGCAGAGAAAATCGGAAATGCGACTGTCCATCAACAGGTGAAAGTCGTCAATAAAGATATAGCAGGCAATTTCTCCTGCCAGTTCATGGCAGAGTTCGTCCGCCAGCAGCCCCCCTCCGGCAACATCCGTGGGGCAAGTATAGTCCCGCAGGAAGTCAAAACCTGCCCGGGCAAAGGCATCCTGCACGCTTTTCCAAAATATTGCAAGATTGTCAGAATATACGCTGATGCGAACAATTCGCAGAGAATGCACCTTTGCTTGCTGCTCCAAATACCAGTTCACCGCCGTTGTTTTGCCATAACCCATAGGTGCCACCACTGTGGTCAGGGCGCAGCGAGAGATGGGTCGCATACTCTCTTGCAGCCGCTCGGATATGTAAATGGTATTCAGGTTCCATTTTGGTTTTGGCATGAACTATACCTCCAACTCATTCTCTTTGTATCTGCTCTATGCAGATCGGACGGATTTTTCTCTCCGGGAATGTTTGGGATCTCCCGAAGCAAAACGGGTTGGGAGTACGTCCTTCTGCACAGTATTAATTGACTCTCCGTGAGGATATAATCTATCAGAATACATTATATGTGAATATGCGTGATTTTTTCAACAATCTGATGTTAATTGTTCTTGAACTTTTTCGTCCGAATTTAGAAAAAATCCGGAAATCTCTCGGTAAAAAACATATACGCTTGTTTTTTTATGCCGATTTCTTCTCCTTGATTTAAAAGGTGTTTATACAAATTTTTAATCTAAATGCGTACAAAAAATCAAGAAAAAACTTGCATATATGGTTTTTGTGCAGATTTTTTTCTAAACATTGATTAAGAATTAGTATTAGCATAAGAAAGCAGAACAGCACCACATAATTTTGTGATGCTGTTCTACCCAAACAATGTAAAATCGCCCTTTTCTCGTAAGTTCCTCTTGTTGTGTCGGGATTGCCATAAATATGCATTGTCATAATCTGCTGAAATTTTAAAATGCACAATAAAACTAAACCCTATGACTTTTGGGCTGAAAGCTCGCAAGCGTGGAAAAGATACGTATCTTTTCGGAAACACTCGCAAGCGAAGAAAAACTGTACATTTTTTTGTTTGGAAAGCGGTATTTAGGCATTATGCTTGCAGCTATCAGCATTCTGAAAAGTTCTATATTTTCATATTTTTCAAAAATATCATTTACGGGTGTTAGGGGCAGACAGCCCCTAACAAGGCGACTGCGGAGCCGATCGGGAAAAAGATGTACTTTTTCTGCACTTGCGACATTCTGCCATTTCCTTTTGTAAAAAGTCAAGTAAAACATACAACAATTCGCCATAAAGTGTACAAAAAATATTCGCCACAAAATGTACAAGTCAACGAGTGATAGATTTTCTGTGAGAGAGACGGTAAGAATCGCCTGACATGGAAATAATTTCGCAGTGATGAATAAGCCTGTCAAGAATAGCGGTAGTTATTGTGGCATCGCCAAGGAAATCAACCCATTCATCAAAGCCCTTGTTTGAGGTGATGATCATAGATGTCTTTGAAGCTGAATATCCAACTGTGTAAATGCCAATAATACCCACAAAGAAATTTGGAGGTATTAAGTATGAAAAACAGAAATCACGGTTTAAGCGAAAAGGAAATGGAGCTTGTAAAGCTTCTTATGGCAGATTGTGAAAGCACAGGAGATATTCAGGCAAAATTAAAACGGTTATTCGCCGGAACGATTGAGCAGATGCTTGAAGCTGAGATGGACGAGCATCTCGGTTATGAGAAAAATTCTGTCCTCGGCAACAACTCCGGCAACAGCAGAAACGGCTACGGCAAGAAAACTATTACCAGCGATTACGGCGAATGTGAAATATCTGTCCCCCGTGACCGCAACGGTGAATTTGTACCAAAGGTCATTGAA